>DAOMZH010000834.1:0-5110 GCA_035437985.1 Polyangium sp. (in: bacteria)
GGCCGTGAAATACACGCCCATCGTCAGAGCGAGTAGGCTGTACGTGAGATATCCACGCTGTTTGCGACGGGTGAGGAAAAGCAAAAAAACAAATACGCCAATGGCGACCATGACGACGCCCAAAGCAAGCGTCGGCAAATCTCGCCGGATCACCTCCGTCATCACGGCGGCACGCGCGCCGAGGAGCGGCTCACCGAAAAGGCCGATGTTGACGTGATCGGAATGAATCCGCAGGGTCAAGGTTTTTCCCTGATAAACATTACCAATCGGAATGTAATGCGATTTGTAACCTAGAAACTTATGAGCGTTTTTACCTTCGAACTCGCCAAAGTGGTACACCTGGTGCCCGTCGAGGTAGGCCTCGAAAATCTGATCGACCCCACGAAGATAAAGAACCGGGTCCTCGGCTGGCTCTCCGACCAAGCACGTACGTACCCACATATCTTTTTGGCCATTACGGTCCTTGGGAGAGCCCATTGCCAGCATGGGGCTCCATCCCGTCGTGACCTCGGGCTTGGCCCAAACGAAAACGCCGTCGGAGGATTGGGGTGAATCGCCCCAGCGATAAGACCACTCGCCGCGATACGGAGCAAACACGCCGTCGCCCGACGCTGCTGGTTCACTGCACCCACACAGCAAAGCAAGGGCGAGCAATGGGCCAATCTTGCGCCAACACCGCCGACGAGAAAACCGCGCCTCGATCACGTTCAACCGTGTATCACGACATCAGCGCGCAACTCAACGGCACATTCACACATTCGTCACCCAGCCTGGTTGCGATCGCAGTCTCGTTCGTAGCGACAAGGAATACCGCACCATTGCCAGAAAAAAATAGTCTTGGGGCGAGACAACAACGTTGACGCGGAGAAAAAGCCACCTGTATCCTGACCTCATGTCCCAAGCAACCGGCCAGACGGCGGCAGAAAGAACCCGGCGCCTCGCATATTCGGACCATGTTTATTGGGTCAACGCAGAACCCGGCTCCGGTCAGTTCGGATATGCCGCATTCAACTCCAAGCTCTTCGAATACAACGTCAAGGTCGCGCGAATCGACAACGGTCGTTACGTGATCACGTCGAACAACATCCGGCTGTATGTCAAGGCCCTTTCGTTTGCAGGGGTTCTCCCTGCTGGCGCAGTCAACTTGAATCGGCGGCTGGATGTCTTGCGCGGAAAGAAAAACAATGACGATTCCATCGCTTATGGCAAATCGACTTGGGAACTCGGGTTCCAAGAAGCGGCCAATTACAATCGCAGCAGCACTTCCTTCGACGATAGTGGCTTCTGGGGTGGTTATTTCGGATGCGAGCAGCACATCGTCTGGGCCTACGGCGCATCGGCTCGAACCGGTTGGGTCGTCCCGCCTGAATTTTTCATCGAGAATGAAGGGTTTGGCGGCACGGCCGGCAATGGGCCCGAAATCCTGCCCGGCGGTTACGTTGGCGAGGCACTTTCGACGATTTCCATGGCGCACGACAGCGACTGGATGATCGGGCGGCTGTTCGGAAAAAGCCCTCTCGGGGTCTTGTATGGCCTCTACATGGAAACGGTGGTGCAATACAAACGCGGCGGCTCGTGCGGACTTTTCCCCTCCAGCGACGGATTGCTCCCGAAACGTGACGGGCTGGATTTTTATCCAACGATGCGCGATTTCCGGCACCCAGGCCGTACGGACGAATGGTACCAGCAGGAGGACGAGCGAAAACGGGCCGTCATTCGTCGCAATCAACAAATTCACGACGCCATTGACGCCGCACTCGATGCAACCTCGGCGTCCGGCGTTCGATACACGAACGAAAATTCATTTAATAGCTGCCTCCACCCTTGGCGCGACGGTTGGATGGTTCAATATAAAGACAAGGGTTCTGGCGGGTGGCTCAACGATGGTGGTTATGACGATTTCGGGGCCATGATCACGCCTGGGCAACGAGATCAATACCGATGGAACGGCAGCGAATCGGCAACCGCGCAGGTATCCATCAATCGCAATTTCAACGAAGAACAAACCCCCTACTTCAGCTCCTTGAAAAAAACATGACAAACCCCACATCGCGCACTTTGGGCGACGTTTTGCCGCGTGAAAACGTTCGACTCTTTTTCCCGGAGGTGGCGGACGTCGGCTTGTCGATCCGCACCTTCGACGTCGTCGAGGGCCTGAACCAACTCTTCGAGGCCGTCTTGACGTGTGTCTCGACCAATGAAGATTACGACCTCAGCGCGCTTTGTGGGGCGCGACTTTCGTTCGAGCTGTCGGGACATGTCGAGCGCGCCTGGCGGGGGATCTGCTCGGAAGCGCGATTTGCGCGGGTATCCGAGGCTGGAGATGGGCTGGCGACGTACGTGGTGACGCTGGTTCCGGATTTGTGGCGGCTCACGCAGCGTATACAAAACCGCCTTTTTCAACACCAAAACATTCCGGCGATCGTCCAGAAGATTCTCGATGAATGGGCCATCGATTATGAATGGCGGATCGACGCGGCGAAATATCCGGCGGTCGAATTGCGCACGCAATATGGGGAAACCGATTACGCGTTTATTTCGAGGTTGCTCGAAGAAGCCGGCATTTCGTTTTTCTTCGTCGATATGCCCGAACGAGCGAGTCGTCTTGTCCTGACCGACGCACCCGAGCGGGGCAAAGAACGAGGCGGACCTCCGATTCCTTTCGTGGACGACGTGAGTCAAGCGCAACGCGCAGCGACGCCGCAATACGTGACGCGCATCGAATTGGTAGAAAAGGTAAAACCGGGCCTCGTCACGGCGCGCGATTATGACTTCATGCGTCCACGCATGCCCATGTACGCGCAGGCGCGAGCCCAACGACCGAACGAGCATCATCACGAGCAATATCATTTCACGCCTGGTGTCGGCCTTTCGGAGCTTTCGGCGCTCGATATTATGCGCAGCGGTCAGCGTTTTGCCGTTGCTGACGATATCGCCACAGCCCGAACGAACAGCGCCTTTGCCCAGCAAAGAACCGAGCGGGCCCTCGATGCGTTGCATTCGGATCGCCGCGTCATCCATTACGAAGCGAGCGTTAATGACTTGAGTCCAGGAGTCGTATTTCGTATTGGCCGGCATCCACGAACGGATTTGCGGGACGACCAATCGTTGTTGTGCATTCGCCACCGGGCGTCGGGAAAGATTGCCAATCCTGACTCGTGGCTGTTTGCTGGTCATGCCGTTTCCACGAACGCGGTGTATCGTCCGCCGCACATTACGCCCAAACCGCGCATATTTGGGGTGCAAACGGCGATCGTGGTGGGCAAAGAGAACATCTCCAATCAAGGGGACATTCGAATACCCGGGGTGCAATCGGTGCTCAGTGCGGCAGCGATGAATAGCGCGGACGACGTGACGCGCGACAATATGGTTTATGTGGACGAACACGGTCGAGTTCGGGTGCAATTCCCGTGGGATCGCGAGCACGGTTTCGATCGCAATAGCTCCATGTGGATGCGCGTGAGCCAAGGTTGGGCCGGCGCGGGACATGGTCTGTTCACGATTCCGCGGGTCGGACACGAGGTTCTCGTGGCGTTCCTCGACGGCGATCCTGATTGTCCCATCATCGTTGGGCGGGTGCACAACATGAAAGATCCCGTGCCTTATCCATTGCCTGCAGCCATGACGGTGAGCACGTGGAAAACGGCCTCCACCCCGACCGGCGAAGGATTCAACGAATTACGATTCGATGACGCGTCCGGCAAGGAGCACGTGTATCTCCAAGCCGAGAAAGACATGGATCAACTCGTCAAAAACGACATCCGGCAAGCCGTGGGTGGAAACGCGACGCAATACGTGCAAAAGCACGATGTTCGGACCGTGGGCGGCAGCCAATCGACGATGGTGAACCTTTCGGAACAACACGCCGTCGGTCTCGACCAAGCGCAATTTGTTGGATTACACCGAACGACACACATTGGCGTGGAGGACAATACGCTGGTTGGAACGCGTTGGGGCGTGACGATTGCTCGGAGTATGACGGATCGGTTGGTGCAGCAGCTGGACCAAGTTGCCGGATCGGTCGGGAATGTCTTGCGAAATGCGGCGACGACGGTGCTTGGCGGGATTACGCAAACGCCGACCGCGAGTCCGGCGGCATCGCCGCTGGCCGAGATGGGCGGGCAACTCTTCGAGGGGCTCAAGTCGGCATTGGAAACGGTGAAAGGTTATGCGATGGATCCGGGGCCGCCGCCGACGTCGATCGAAATGGTCGATCGGCAAATCAAGCTCACGACGGGCGAAGCGTCCATTGTGCTCGACGGGCCGAATGTGACGATTCAAGCGCAGGGCAATATCGTTTTGCACGCGATGGATCACGTCTCGGTGTTGAGCGAAAAAGAAATCGCGATTGGTGGTCGGGAGAAAGTGGCGGTCGTTTCGGCGACGAACGACGTCATTTTGCAGGCGAAGCAGGATTTGCATTTGAATCCGTTCAGCGAAGGCAAAGCGCCGCGCGAAGCAACGCGTATTGGCCGCCCGCAAGCTGTCGCCATACCGATCGACAAATGCCTCGTGTGCGAAGGAGCGATCACGATAGGAGAATGGGGGAAACGTTCATGCGCATCGGCGGCGGGATCCCTCGCGGGTCTCGGTGGCGGATCCTTGCCCATCGAAGAGAATGCTGGATCTGGCGCTTCTGCGGCTGGAATAACGTTTGCCGAAGAAATCCTCAATGTGCTTTCCCGGGCTTCGCGATCGGGCTTCAAAGGCGATATCATCGAACACGCGGCGAGCATTGCGGTCGAGGCGCTCGGCTCCACGAGTCCGTCGTTTTGGCGGGTGCTCACGTGGCTCGCGGAGAATCGACATATTCACCCGCTCGATCGAGATTCGTTGATGATGGATTCGTCGAGCATTAAAACGGCCAAGGAATTCATCGGATTGCAGATTCGTTGGTGGGCCCCGCTCGCGGACGAACCTCAGGCCGCGCAGTTTGCCGTGCACGCGGGCGATATGCCGCGAAACCTGCCCCCAATCGATCAAGGTCGGATTGCTTTCGATATTTGTTTGCCGCTGGGGAGCACGACGACGTTTTTCGATCAGGCGGCGCTTACGGAGCTTTCGGCCTTGTTTTTGGCCTCGATGAGTGCGCGCTTTTCCTTATCCGCAC
>DAOMZH010000835.1:0-5109 GCA_035437985.1 Polyangium sp. (in: bacteria)
GAATACGACCACATCGAGTTTGCCGTCGCCATTCAAGTCGGCGACGGCGCTTGTTGCTGCTGCCAAGTAACTAGTAGTCTCATACATTGTCGCAGGCATGAACGTACCATCTCCGTTGTTGTACGAAACAAACATATTGCGTCCGTTGACTGTGACGACATCGGGTTTCCCGTCCCCATTCACATCTCCTGTGGATACGGCTCCCCATTCGACCAATCCGTGGTTGGTCCTGAGCACGAATGTGCCATTGCCTTGGTTCATCAATACGTCACTGCCGCTAATGACGAAATCAGACCAACCGTCCGCGTTCAAGTCCGCAATGCTCATCGAACCGGAATAACAATTCGTCGTGTAATCGACTCGCGCCGCGAACGTACCATTGCCTTGATTCAGATGCACGCCAACCTTGCATTCGAAGGTCTCGAGGGTCACGAGGTCCGGCTTGCCATCGCGGTTCAGATCGTCGACGGCGACGACCGCGGGAGTCGTTCCCGCTGCATAATCGACTTTCGGAGCGAACGTTCCTCCACCTTGGTTCATGAATACGCTCGCGACTTTGTATCCCGAATCCAGCGCAACAAAGTCCGGTTGGCCATCGCCATTAAAATCACCCGATGCAGCCGAGACGAACTTGTTTCCGAGAATCGGAAGTGGGGTCAGAGGTGCCTCGGGAAAACCCAGCGTTCCCGTGCATACGCTCGCGCATTGCGTCGTGCACGTGCCCATGGCCGTAGGCACATTACACGCCAAACACGAACCAACGCAGCTGTCATTGCAACATACACCGTCGACGCAATACCCGCTCGAACATTGTCCAGCGCTGCTACAAGCTGTGCCATTGCCCAGCCGAATCGCCGTTTCGCAGCCGCCCGTGCCGTTACAACTTCCAAAGCCGCATTCATTGTCGGGATCGGTCGTCGCCGCGATATTGCCACAAACGCCATCGAAGCCGCTCCCTTTTTTCGCCGCCGTGCACGCTTGACATGACCCGGTGCACGAAAAGTCGCAACATACGCCGTCCACGCAATACCCGGACAAACACGTATTGCCAAGCGAACATGCGGCGCCATTGGGGTTCGTCCCGGTCGCTGTACCGCAAGCCCCCGAGCCATTACAATCACCGCTCGCGCATTCATTGTCCGGATCGGTGGTCGCCGCGATATCTCCGCACATACCATCCGATCCGCTACCCTTTTTGGTTGCACTACACGCCTTGCACGTTCCGGTACATGCCGAATCACAACAATAACCGTCGACGCAAAAGCCGCTCGAACAATCCGCATTTGCCGTGCACGCGCTGCCAATGCCCAGAACAACCGAATTTTTGGCACAGCCGCCAAGGCCATTGCACGTGTCGCCGCATTCGTTGTCCGGATCGAATCCGCCCGCGATATAGCCGCACGTGCCATCTACACCGCCACGTTTTTTCGCCGCTGAACATGCGCGACAAAGGCCAGTGCAAGCATTGTTGCAACACACGCCGTCCACGCAAAAACCGCTGGGGCAATCAGACGGTTGCGTACACGTGGTCGTGGTCGATAACTCCGCCAAAATCGTTTCATGACTTGATGCATTCGCTTCGACACTATCCCCTCGTGTTGCGCCGGTGAATCCTCCAGCGCCATCCCCTGCACCACCATTGGGCGAACCGCATCCCGTCATTATCGTAATTCCCATGAGCAAACCCATGGTTTGCCAGACGGGGGCCTTTCTCGATATCGACCTAAAAGATGAATTTTTCATGTTCCTCGTGCTCCCTCGCCCAATGCCAAACGTAGGCGTTCCTTGGTGGCCCCAGGCGTTCGTTGCCATTTCCTGGTCCAACATTCATACGAGCGTTGGAATTCTGCTGAGTGATCAGGGCAAACACGTATTCAACAAAACGGTGAGCGCGCTGCTTTGCCTATTCACGACGAGCAAATCGAGTTTACCGTCGGTATTCATGTCATGCGCGATGACGTCATGAGGTTCCACGCCGCCAGATGCGTATTTCAGCGGCGTTCCGAACGTTCCGCCCTGATTCAGCGCCACGCCAACAGTATGGTCGCTCGAGTTCGCACCCACGAAGTCAACCAGGCCGTCGCCATTGATGTCCGCAATGCTCAATGACCTCGTACCAAACAACCCGGTCTGATCGATTGGATTACCGAAAGCGCCACCGCCTTGATTAAACAACACGCTCACCGTGCCATGATCCCTCGTCGTAACGAGGTCCGATAATGCGTCGTTATTCATGTCCAACAAATGCAGGCTGTACGGGCTACCAGGAACGGAATAAGATACGCCATCCGTGAATCCGCCATTGCCTTGACCGGTGAGGAATCGGATAGACGCCTGGTCGGCATAGGCCCAGATGAGGTCCATGATCCCGTCACCCGTGAAGTCCGTAGCCACAAGACCACTATCATTGGCATAACCCAGCGAATTATACCTACCGCCTTTGTCGACCACGATTGGGCTGCCCAGGTCGCCATTACCCAGATTTACGTACGTGCTGAGCTTATTTTCGCTCGGCAACGGATCGGAACTTCCTAGTGAAAAATCGTAACTCGACTTGTGCGAAGCAACAACGAGGTCATTTTGCCCATCGCCTGTGAAATCGGCCGCTGCGATGGCATAAGGACCGAATTCTACGGCGTACTCGACTGGGGCCGCGAATGTGCCATTTCCTTGATTACGAAAAACGCTCAGGGTTACCAAGCTCGCCGCAATGATTTCAGGTTTGCCGTCTCCCGTCAGGTCCGCCGTGCTCAGGACACCTATCGTCCCCCAGTCAAGTGAATAATCCGTACGCCCACCGAAAGAACCATTGCCGCGATCGAAGAGTACCGTCATCATGCCCGAGTCGCGGAACGTACCACTCCCAATCGCAATGTCGAGTTTCCCATCGTTATCAAAATCCGCCATTTTTCCGATTACCGGGCTTCCCGTCACTTCGTACGACTGACCAGGAACCTCAAACACACCATTCCCTTGATTCACGAACAGCTTCGTCGAACTCCCATTGACCGCGACGATGTCTGGATTCCCATCCGCTGTAAAATCGGCAATCGCCGCCGCATGCACCCAACCACGCGTAGGATACGGGGCTAACGGGCCAAACGTGCCATCGCCATTGCCAAACGCCACAGTCACGGACTGATTCTCCTGCTTTGTTATCGTCAGATCCAGCTTGCCGTCGCGATTGAAATCGGCAAGGTCAAACCAGTGCGCCTCCAATGAGCTTTCTACGAAGTTGGTTGAATACACGACTGCGGCGCTGAATCCCCCACTGCCGTCATTGAGTAACACGAAGTAATGCGCGTTATCTTCGTCGAGCACCACCAGATCGAGCTTGGCATCGCCATTCAAATCGGCGAGCGCGCAGCGTGCCCCAGTCCCATTCAGCCAATACATCGTCGCCGGCGTAAACGTAGCATTTCCGTTATTGTACGATACGTGGATCTGGCTGCCGTCGACCACAACTATTTCCGGACTCCCATCCCCATTCAAATCTCCCGTGCATACCCATCCCGATTTGGCCAATCCGTGGTCGGTTTTGGTCACGAACGTGCCATTGCCTCGATTCATCAACACGGCAATGCCGTCGATGACGAGATCAGGAAAACCGTCCGCATTCAAATCGTCAACGCTCACGGATGCGTCCATCGGCCAATCCCCCACTTGCACGCCCGTCGCATAATCGACTCTGGCCGCGAAAGCACCATTGCCTTGATTCAGGTACACGCCCACCGTATCGAGGGCGGTATCGAGCATCACGAGGTCCGGCCGGCCATCGCCGTTCAGGTCTTTGGCTGCAATCACGTCGGGACTCGGTCCCGCAGGATAATCGACTTTCGGAGCGAACGTTCCTCCACCTTGGTTCATGAATACGCTCGCGACCTTGGCAAACGAGTCCAAGGCCACGAAGTCGGCTTTGCCATCGCCATTAAAATCACCCGATGCAGCCGAGACGAACGCGTTTCCGACAATCGGAAGTGGGGTCAGGGGTGCCTCGGGAAAACCCACCGTCCCGGCACATGTATTCGGGCATTGCGCCGTGCACGTCCCCATGGCCGTGGGCACATCACAAGCCAAACACGACCCGGCGCAAATGTTATTGCAACAAACACCGTCGGCGCAATGACCCGAAGCGCACTCCGCCGCCGAATTGCACGCCACACCATTGGCTGCCCCGGCGCACATGCCTGCTCCATCGCACGTCAATCCGCATTCGCCATCGGGATCGGCATTGGCTACAATGGGACCACAGGTGCCATCGTCTCCGCTGCCTTTTTTCTCCGCGCTGCACGATTGACAGATACCATTGCAACTGCTTTCGCAACAATATCCGTCGACGCATTCATTCGAGAAACAGTGCGCGGTCGAGGTACATGGTCCGCCATTGTCGAACCGGCACCCCCCACGTCCATCACAACGACCACCATTACATTCGGCATCGGGGTCGGTTTGCAAAGCAATAGGACCACAGGTGCCATCGTCTCCGCTGCCTTTTTTCGCCGCAGTGCAGGCATAACACGTCGACGAACAAGGCAAATCGCAACACACGTTGTCGGCGCAAAATCCGGTAGCGCATTCATCTGCCTCGATACACGCAGCACCGTTTGGTCGCGAGACATCTTCGGTCCCGTCGCTGAGCCCCGTCCTGCACCCGCCGCCTATGCAAACAGCCATCAAGCACGCCAATGCGAGGCCCCTGAAAATCGACGTTGGTTCGGCGGCTCGGGCCAAGGCAAGTCAGTCACGCTGAAATGCGCGCTCGGCTTGATGAAGCCGGACAGCGGCCAAGTGCTGGTCGACGGCGCTGACGTCACCAAGATGCCAGAGGAAATCCGCGCTCGCGTCATGCGCAAGTTCGGCATGCTGTTTCAGGGCGGCGCCCTCTTCGATTCCCTCAGCGTCTGGGAGAACATCGCTTTCCGCCTGATCAACGCCGACAAGGTGAACCGTACCGAAGCGCGCGAGCGGGCAATCGAAACAATGCGCAAAGTCCGGCTCGCCCCCGAGTTCGCCGACGTGCGCCCGATCGAGCTTTCGGGCGGCATGCAAAAGCGCGCCGGCCTAGCGCGCGCGATCATCGCCAAACCGGACATTCTGTTCTTCGACGAA
>DAOMZH010000836.1:0-5102 GCA_035437985.1 Polyangium sp. (in: bacteria)
TTTTCATTGTACTTTTGGCTTGCCCGGAGCAATCTGCTGTTTCTCAATCCGACGCCGATGCGTCATTGGAAACGAATACACACGACGTCAAATCGCGAGCCCCCATTGTGCCGCTCCCGTCCAGCGAAATGAAATCTTCGGGTGATATTCCAGTTCCAAAACGAATGCGTGCCGATACGACAGCGCGCATCTATCACCTCTATCGAGAATCGAGCGTCTACGACTTTCAGCTCGAGCTAGAACCGGCGCCGCCTCGAAATGGCAACGAAGTGCGAGGTCCAAAGGAAACACTCACGATTTTTCGCAAAGGGACGACCCAGGTCGTGCAACGCCTACGTATCTCATCGCAGTCCGAGCGTGCGTTGAACCTCGATTACCAGCCAACTATTCTCGTGAACGATTTCAACTTCGATGCATACGAAGATTTTGCTATTCATACCGGCGATTTCGGTCCCTATGGGTCGAGTACCTATTCGGTATTTTTGTTCGCCGCCGCCTCACGAAGCTTTGTGTATTCGCGTGCGCTCAGCGGCCTGACGGAGATTTCATTGGCGCCGCTGCGAGTCGATACAGCTCGAAGACTCATCTTCACGGCCTCAAAAAGCGGCTGTTGTATCCATTGGTCGGAAGAGTACGAGGTTCGTCGGGGCATTCCGAGGCTCATGAAACGTGAAACCGAGCGAGAAACACCCAATGGTCGATGCGAATCGACTCTCGAAACACGTCGAAAAGATGGCAGCATGCAGCGAAAAACTCGGCAATGCCCCTAAACCCACTTGGCCACGGAACACTTTCCGAACTGCTTCGGACGTCCTGGGTGGTTGCGGTTTCGTACAGGTTGTGCCAGTGTGTGGCCATGTTCTCTCCCCCAATGCACGCCAAGCACTTCAAGATGTTTTGGACGTCGTACACGAGCGCGCGGATACGTTGCTCCACGAGGCACACTCCGCACGAGAACTGCCGTTCGTCCAACTGATACGCCAACAAATCGACTTCTAGCCTCAGGAATAGCCGTTCCGTTCCACGCCAAACTCTTCTAGCGTCATGCGCATGGATACTCAATCGCCAGATGCCATGTTCGCCGCTATGGTTTGCGCACGTATTCGAGAATTCTGTGTTGCACGAGGTTTCTCGATGCGCGCGCTTGTTCGGAAAGCAAAACTCTCTCCTTCGGAATTGCAGTTGTTCGAGGCAGAAAGCGAAGACATCACCACGGACATGCTCGATCGGATCGCCACTGTGCTCGACATGCAGCGGATCATCCTGTGCATGACGCCCGAGGAACACGCCGTCGTGGCTCGAAGTGCGGCGGAAATGCAATTGTCAAATGACAAACCGCAACAGCTGGTGCGAAAACGCCTTGCCAAAAGGCCTTCTCGCGCCCAAGGCGCAGCGTAATCGTTCACCCACAAATAGTTTGTCCGACTCGTAAATTCGTTTGGCACTATCAGCCTCGTCTGCCCGCGCACGTGAACCCAGGTTTCACCCGATCACACGATGCTTGCATTTGCCCGAGCAACTCGTGTAGGTTCGTCCTCACCATGGTTCGTCGAGTCATTCTTGGGTCAGCCGTTTTGGGATCGTTGCTCGCGGTGCTGGTTGCAGCGCATGGATGTGGGCTCAATGTGGCCAATCTAGGCAGCGATTGCGACCCTGCCTACCCGCTCGAGTGTTGCCGGTGCCCATGGCCCGAAGATTGCGAACCGGGTGGCACCCCTGTCGACATTCCCGACTGGTGCTGGGCATTGCTCGACGGTGGAACCGACAGCGGAGACGCTGGAGAGGCCACGGATGGCGATACTGCGGACGGAGAATCAGCTGCCTGCTCGGGAGGTACGTGCGCAGCTGTTCCCGAGGGCTGGAAGCCAGTCGTGCTCGCATCGGGCGCGTTTCTCGCCTTGCCGGATTGCCCGTCGTTCGCGCCAAGTGCCATCTTTGACGGCCTTTCGGCGCGGGGGCCGGATCCAACATGCCCAACATGCTCGTGCGACACGCCCGTTGGCGCATGCAAACCTCCTGAAACATGGACCGTAGGTTCGTCCGCGTGCGTAGGAAACGATGTTTGGACAAACTTCAATCCACCTGCAAAATGGGATGGATCGTGTACATCGAACACCGCCCTGGTCGAAGGCATTCTCTGCGGCGGCAAGCCTTGCGTCGCATCGATCACGATCTCCGCGCCCGTCATCGAAGAAGAGCCGTGTGTTGCGCGCACGGATGTTCCACCAATCGACATTCCCAAGTTGAAAGCCGACGGCAACCCCTACTCTGAAGATGGTCGAGCATGTTCGGGATTCTCGTGGCCCACATGCGCCAAATCCGGCGAAGTGTGCGTTCCATCGACACCCGAGCCATTCGCCGCATGCATCATGCACGAAGGAGATGTTTTGTGCCCCAACGGTTGGAGCTCAAAGCAAGTGCTGTACGGCGGGATCGATGATCAGCGCTTCTGCTCCCCGTGTTCATGCTTGCCGTCGACCGGCGCAACGTGCTCGATGAAGGTGCAACTCTTCAGCGATGCAGCCTGTTTGACGACGGAACTCGAGGTGAACATTTCTCTTGACATGGGCGAAAACTGTTTCCCGCTCATGACAGGTGTCGCGCTCGCCGGAAAAAGTGCCGACGTGCTCGAGTACCAACCTGGTGCATGCGAACCGAATGGTGGTGAGTTGACTGGTGACTTGGTACTCGAAGATGCGCGCACGTTCTGCTGTCGCACATCGACGCTGTGAAGCGCTCAAAACCACACGAACAAAGACGCGCTCGCACTGCCTGATATGAGGGACGTTTCCCAATGATCGCGTTCTACATCGTCTTCGATTTGTGCGCGCATGAAGGGAGAGAAGAACTCGACATCCATGCGCACCGACAATCGAGCAGAAAGCTGCTGCTCGACAAATCCGCGAACTCCAGCGCCTACGAACAACGCTGAATCGATTCGAGGACGTCTCAGGTTGAGCGGCGTGAACCATACATTGCCCAAGACAAACTCGCCGCACAGCCCAAATGGTTCGATGCGGTAACACGGGACGAACTCGATTGAGCCGACAGAACGCACTCGCACGATGGTCGTCTTGATGGGACGTGTGTCTTTCGGCAACGTGGCTCCTACGCGCCCCTCGATGGACCATGTGCGAGACCGTCGCCATCCCACGATGAAATGGCCGCCGACGAGTTGGTCCGGGGCAACTCCCATATCGACGCGCGCGCCTGCTCCGACAAACCACGGACGATCAACTGCCGCTTGGTGTGGTGGACTCGGTCGAGGTTTATCGCAGATCGGACATTGTAGTGGTGGCCGAGGTGGTGGCGGAGGGCACTGCGCTTGCGCCGGTTTTGCAGCCCTGACGCCCTTGTTCATCTGCACGGCAGCACGAAGAGCCGCTCGATAAAGCACTTCAAAACAGCTCATGCTGGCTGGAAAATCGGTACGTTCCTCTTCGAGCGTTTGACCGTTTAGGTCCCGGACGATGACATCCACGAGATAATCTGCCCGCGTTTTCCCGATACGTACGACGAGCACTCGCGCAACAGGCGGATCGAGCATCGGCCCTGTAAGCATCGGTAGAACCATTCCAATCAAATCTGGTTCTCGGTTACACTCTGGCAGACTTTGCGGGACTGACAGTTCAATGCGGTAATGCGGAGGCTCGGCGTATGCAGTATTTGGTGACAAACACCACGTGATGGTGGATAGTACACCCATGAGCGACCAGCAGACCGTGCGATTAAGTACATGTGCGCGGTTTTTTTGAGGGGGCATGACGATTTGGTGAACCCGTTTTGAGGGGTTCTGCTCTTTATGAATGAAGGCCCCTCGACGACGCGACACGACGAGGTGATGTGGAGAGAATACTCATGACCGAGCACAAGGCAAAAGAAATGAGAGAATTGGCTCGGCATGTAAAACCGCTTCACGGGTTTCTTGTGAAAAATGGCGTTTCCGCGGCGAATGCATGGGATATTTTGCAGAATGCATTCATCAATGTATTCAATCGGCGAGACCCGCTTCCGGAATCTTTGGAGGAACGGAAAGCGATTCTGTTTGGCGAAGTGAAGGTCCAAATGATGGCGCATTTCACAGAGCAACGTCGAACGCTCGAGCGGGCAGCTCGCGCTCGAGAGCTGGCCGTTTTCATGGGGTTGACGGAGCAGCGGGACATGTCGCGCGTGCTCGAAGCGCGCCAGTTATTAGAATTAATTCTTTTGGAAGTATCGCCAGATCAATATGAAGTATTTACGGACAAGGTGCTGGACCAATTAACCCTTCGCGAGGTCGCGCAGCACCTCGGCATGAAGCCGTCCACGACCAAAACGCATTGGTCTCGGGCATTGGCAACGCTCAGGGCAAAGCTGGAAGATATCGAGCATCGCGGCGGTCGTAAATTCATCATATTTATCATCATTGCGGGGGTTCTGGGTTTGGCGAAGAACGCGAGCGCCATGTTCGAGCGCCTCAAGAGATTTTTTCGACCGATTCGCCAGGCGCACGTCCACAATCTGGCGGGTATGGCAACGGCGGGCATCATGATGCTTTCGCCGCCGAATTCAAATGCATCAGTGAATGATGATTCGAGTTCGACGCAGCACGAAACGCCGGCGAATGCTTTGGGTGAAATAAGGCCACTGGAAATTGCGCCAGATTCGGAACTGTCGGCGAAAAACGCGCCGGCGGCAGTGCCGAGTGTCGCAAAAGCACCGTCGCGTGTCGTGCCGTTGTCGACTCCGAGGCGGAGTGCACCAAAGAAAACGGTAAAGAAGAGCGTTCCGCCTGATTATCTGCTCTCAGCGGCTATTGCGGCGTTGCGTGCCGGGCAGCCTGAAAGAACGCTCGTGCTGCTTGACCAATACGCGGCGACCGATACGAAGGCAGCGAATTCGGGCGTGGTAAAAACGCTGCGTGCGGAAGCGCAGGCGGCGATGCTCGGCCGATAAAAAGTAGGCTTATAGCGCGTTGCATTGTGCGACGTGATGACCCGGCGTCGAAGGGGCGCGATTGGGAATGGCGGAGCCTTGTGATAAAACGCGTAATACCGACTTTGTTGCGCTCATGCGCGCACATGACGCCCATGTACGAGGCATTTTGCGGCTTCAAGGCATGC
>DAOMZH010000837.1:0-5101 GCA_035437985.1 Polyangium sp. (in: bacteria)
AAGAGCCCATTCTCGAAGCGTCGCCACGCGAAATCGATGCGCACCGCGATTGGCTACGTCGTTGTTTACGTTCGTCTTGGAAGCTCGATGATGCAGACGTCGAGGACGCAGTGCAAAATGTCATCATTATCGCGTGTAGGCTCATTGCGGAAAAACGAGTTCGGGGGAAGTATGCCATTCCGCCCGAAAATCGTTTGCAGAGCCTTCTACGCGTCATTCTCCGGAACTTCGCTGCCAATATCAAGAGGTTCCAGCGCAGCACCTCGCGCATCTTCGTCGATGACACTTCATTGGCCGAGTTCGTCGCCGACGCACAGTCAGGCGCGGATGTGAAGCTCGAAGCTTGCGAGACGTTAAAAGCGGTTTGCGATGACGACACCAAATGTGTCCAAATGCTCTTGCGCATTGCGCTGGGCGACGAGCCCGCCGAGGTTGCTCGCGAGATTGGCAGGCACGAGAATACCATTCGGTCGGCTGTGAATCGAGGGCGCAACAAGGTGAGGCAGAAGCATCGGAAGGGTCGTCACTGAGACCATTCCGTCCTCTATTCGACAACTTCTCCGCGTCCCGCACGACGTCAACCGCGGCTCCACATACGCGTGGCCTGGTAGGTCTACAACTTTTCGAGCAGAAGCTGCAATTCGACGACGACCATCGGATCCAGTTCGGGATCCTCGGCGAGTTTTGGATCTCGCTCGCCAGCCACGATGGCATCGAGGGCGCGGACGAGGGCTAGCGATTCCTCCGGTGCTTGATTCCGCGCTACAGCATGCAACTTCTGCAATAAAGCACCCGCGGCGTCGGGATCCTTCTGCGTCAACAATGCGCCCATAGCCACAACGAGGCTAGTCTGCCCGTCAATCGTGTCGCCACCCGCAAGTCGATAGGCCCGGTAGGTAGAGATGGCTTGCGCGCGTGCGTGCGCCGCTTCGTCGGGGCGCTTTGCGTCATGCTCGACCTTCGCAAGCGGCTGCCAGGTCTTCCACGGTTCCGCCGCCGGGCCGAGTTGCAATTTGACGGCAAGCGCTGCCTTGAGCAGCTCCCGCGCCTCGCCAAGCTGACCCAAATCGTAGAGCACGACACCGAGGTTGCTTCGAAACATGGCGGCGCTGGCCCCGTCCCCCAATTCCTCATAGAGCGCTATGGCTTTTCGATACCATATCGCAGCCTCTTTGTGACGCCCCCGCAATCGGTCGAGGTTGCCCAATTGCCCCAGCGTCGATGCCTCTCCTGCCCGATTGCCAAGCGAAATTTTGATGCGCAACGCTTCTTTGTAGGCACACTCAGCGGCCGCGAACTGGTTTGCCTCCTCCTGGACCCGGCCGATCTGATGCCACATGCCAGCGACAGCATCGGGTTCGCCCAGCGAGTTGAAGGCGTCGCGGGCTTGCTCGTATGCCGCAAGTGCCTCACCAAACCGACGTTGTTGCAATCGCAGCATGGCTATGTGTGTTCTCTGCACTGCACGGTCGCGCACGGAAATGCTGCTCGCCGCACGCGCGATTGCGTCCTCATATTTGGATGCGGCAGCATCGGTTTGGCCGAGCCCCAAGAGCACATGGCCTTGTTCAGTTATCGCGACGTACTCCATCCGCGCGGCATGTTGATCTCCAAGCGCTGCCAATGCTGCAAATCGTTGCCCTGCCTTTTTCAAATAGCTGAGCGCGACATCCGCCTTACGGTTCACTTGCCATATACGACCCAACCGAATTCCCGCGAGCGCTAGATCGTATCTGGCACCGGGATACGCATCGCGAGCCTCTTCAGCTTTGCGATACACGCGTTCGGCCACCTCCAACGCTCCCACCATATTGCCATTTTGGAAACGTCGATCAATTTCCGCGGACTCAGCCACGAACCGCCCTCGAGTCCACGAGGTCAAGTTTTTCATCAGGGCTTCACGAACGGTGCGCACTCGCTCGAGCGCTCGCGGATGACCAATTTTCGAGGTGAGCGACTCGAGATCGGTGGCAAATTGCATGGCCCCGTCGACGGATTCCGGATCCATCTGAACGAGCGCCGCGGTTTCCTCCAAAGCATCCAACAAATCGAGTAATATTATGGTCGTTCCATGCGCTGCAATACGTGCGTCCTGGAAGTGTTCCTCATATAACGCCCGGGCAAACCCAGCCATTTCTTCCCGCCAACGCTTTTCTGCGGCAACACGTACTTCGGGAGCCAGTTCGAGCGCCAAGGCTGCACCCAAGGCTGGATCTGGCACTAGATATGAGCTGTTTTCGTTCGCTAGACCAAGGCCGACAAGCCTGCGGCACAGTTCGAGCGCTTCGTCAGCCTGGACTTCGAGCACTTTCGCCATCGATACGACATTCGCCGCTTGCCTAAATACACACAACGGCGCAATCTTCTTCCTCGTAGCCTCGTCCAGTCTTGCCAACGACACCTGGACACTCGCCAGCAATGACCTTTCGCGATCGTCAGGATATTGTCTTTCCAAATCGACCATCGCCCTCCGAATCGCGTCCCGAGTCGGTTCGAACCCCTGCCCCACAATGGTTGGTCCGAGCAATACCAAACTGCGCGCATGCCGGTACACGGCTTCGATCAATTCGTCGCGGGACGTTTCCATTGCTTTCGCCGCCTCGCTGTCACGAGGCGGCTCGAAGTTGTGCTCCCGTAATACCGAACCCAGTAACTCTCTCGCGTCGGGCGCACTGAGCGAAGGGATACGCCATTCCCGCCCGTCCAGCGGTGCGGGCAAGGATTCCCGGCTTGTCGTGAGGAGCCACGTAGTATGAACATCTGCCAACGCATGCACCAGTTCCATAATTTCACGCAGTGCTTGCTGATTGCTTGTCTCTTTTTCTGCAAAGGCTAAAAGCGATTCGAAGTTATCCACAACAAGCAGCGTTTTTCGTTGCATCAATGCGCTTTTTATCGCGATAATCGGGTTGTCTCCCGCTGCCTCTGCTGTGGCCACGGAATATCCCGCGACGAGCTGTCGGCCGATCGCGTCGAGCACTGCACGTGAATCGCTCAACCGTTCCACCGAGACGAACGCTACTCGTTCACGCTGTTGCGTCAGCAAAAACCAGTTTGCCGCTTCAATCGCAAGCGCAGTTTTTCCTCCACCCGCAGCGCCAACGATTGCGACTCGCCGATTACGCACAAGACGACGCTCGATATTCAGCAATTCTCTTGCACGACCGACAAACCCATGCTTGCGATTCTGCGGCAATTCCCCGCGACGTGTTGCATCCACACGCTTGCGATCTTCATCGGCCGTCGGACGTCGATCGATGCCGCGGACGAAAATCTGCGAATCCTCATTTTCCTGGAAAAGCACGGGGACCATCCAGTCTTGGAGTTCGAGGCGCCCGAACGAACCGCGTTCCTCCCGGAACGCGTTGCCTTTTAGTGCGCGTTGTGCATCGAGCATCGCGCGGCCAATGCGATGCCCGCTTGCCAGCGAGCCATAGAATGCTTTAACAAACCTTCTTGCGGTCCCTGCGATTACCGCATAACGCATCGCCACGACCGACACGACGCCTTGACGAAGCAACTCGGCAGCGACGCTCGTGTCGACATTTTTGTCGGCCCTCCCGGTTTGACAGGCATCGAGCACGAAGAGCGACAAACGCCGATCCCGCAGCGTGCCCCCGATGTCTTTCGCATACACTGGATGTGCGCGGCGTTTATCAAAACCATTTCGGGCATCCTCTGCGTCCTCGAAATGCAAACAGCCCTGCCCCTTGGCCTCATCGTAGCTGCCATGCCCGTCGAAATGGACGATTTGGTACGGGTCGCGTTTGTCTTCGGCATCCTGGAGAAACTTTTGTAATGTCTGGAAGGTACCATCGGGCAGTAGGTCAAGCGTGACTCTTTCGCCCAAATCATGTAGCACTTCCGCGAGCGGCAACACACTCGACCGCGGGTCGATGAACTTAGCCCCCTCAACTTCGGGCCTCGCACGTACGAGCAGAACGCGCACGCGAGCGCGCGGTGCGATGGGCGGCTGCACATTCTCGCTCGGCAGAGTTCGTCGCACGCGAATCGCCGCTGCCCCGTCAAACAAATACGAGCGCTCGTCGTGCAGCAATTCCCAGGGCAAACCAAAGAGCAATGCCGCTGCCGTTGCGCCTTCTGCGTTGGCATTGCGATACTCCACATTCATGGTGATGCGCTTTTCCAAACGCTCACCAGGATCAGCCTTTGCTTCGATGAATGCACGCATGGGCCGTTCTTGCCTAGCGGCGATTGCAGCAAAAAGCAATTGGCCCCATTGCGGGAGCTTTGCTTCAATTGCCTTCCCCATATCGTTGAACGGTCCCCACAGCAGATCGCAATAGCTCTCGATGTACCAGCGCAAGTCTTCCGATTCCTTTGGTCCGAGTGGTGACGTGAACTCGATTGGAACGCCATCGATACCGAGACCTGCTGGGGGCGAGTATCGCAGGCGCAAGGTGGCCGATGCTCGAGGTTTGTTATCGACCATGACGAGCCGTGGCTGGGAGAACTTGAGCGCGAGTTCAGCCAGGGGAGGCATGGGCTCGGGGTCCTGGGAAAGATCGTCGTTCTTCGCGCTCAAACCGATAGCTTCCAGGATTTTTTTTGCTGTATCCACAATCCCAATACCCTTTTCGGGAATGGGCAAACACACCGGAGTTGTCGGTTTGAAGAGCAATGAGGCCACGCCAGTAGGTTCGGGAAAGCCTTGGATGAGCGCGACGAGGTGTAGCTCAGTGCGGTTTCCGTGCGCTTCAATGGCCCATTTTACTTCACGCTGAACGATCTCGTTTCCGATGGATGTCTGGGAGAGCAGCACGATAAACGCGTCCGCTGACGCAATGAGCGCGCGCGCCTTGGAAGACTTATCACCAACAATCACTGCCAGGCCACGATCTTCGAGGGCCCTACGCAATGCATAGATGTCGGTAGTTTCGGACGGGGCGTGGCAGAGGAAGATGCGCGGTTGCGATTGCGGAATAAGGTTATTCATTGCGGGAAAGTTGTTCGAGGAGGAGTTGGAGTTCGACGACCACAATTGGATCGAGGGCAGGATCATTTGCCAATGTGGGGTCGCGATTGCCGGCGACGATCGTGTCGAGGACATGTAGGAGGGCGAGCCAGGGCGCCGAACTCT
>DAOMZH010000838.1:0-5099 GCA_035437985.1 Polyangium sp. (in: bacteria)
GAACAAAGTCACGGCAGTCTCCGCTCCAGTGCCGGCAGCGACCATACGCAGCGGCAATGCAGGCGACGCTCCGGGCGAAATGACGCGGACCGGTTTCATGCTTTGGATGCCGAATTTAGGCTGGAGACGCATGACGATGAAATCGAATCCTTCGGCCGTATATTGATCGATGATCGGTTGAATCGAGGCATCGACGGCAAAACTATTCATTTTGAGCCAATCGACGAGTACGCCGGGAACATTGGCTTGCAAGGTGAGGACTTCATAGGGTCCAACGGTGGCTCGATTCACGACTTCCACTGGCGGAGGAGGTGGGGGTGCCTGGGGAATGCCATCGATTCCACCACCCGTGCCGGCGCTCTCTAGACCCCCCGCCGAATCCGACATCGAAAGGCAACAGCTCAGACCACCGCTATAATCATCCCCGAAATTACCTTCGGGAAATTGGTTATTAAACGGCGCGCAATTGACGGTTGGGGCGACGACCCGAGTGGATGTGGCGGCATCGAGCGCGTTGAACCACGAATCACTGGCCAATTCGAGGGTTGCCCCGGGTTTTACCGGTAGCACCCAGGCAAACCACTGCGGATTGCCTGAATATTCGATTTGATCCCAAAGCACGGTCTGGGTCGGAGAAATGGCAAATGCCATGCGATGTCCCGTGACGACACTGACCTCCGGCCCTGGCGGATTCTCCTCGTGAAAACAACCGCCACACGCGTGTGCATCCGACGTGACGAGCCCCGAAACGGCCAACGTCGACGCTGCTGCCAGCGTAAGAAAGTGCGAAGTCCTCGGCATGTTCAAGCTCCTTTCGCCCAGCAAATGCTGCTCGACCGAGCTACTTTATCCGAATCGAAGCTTTTGGAAAAGCCCTCTCATTCTTTGGGCAGTCGGTTTCCGTTTCGATACCCGCCGAGCACTTGGCGAACGTCGTCTTCGTACAAAAACGTGCCCCAGTATTGCTCGACCTCGCCATCGAGCAAAAATCCGAGGTGAAGGTGCCAGCTGCCATTGGCGACACCCGAGGTTCCGAGTAAATCGCCAGCTTCGACGCGGGTCCTTGGGGTTTGTCCTTCAGCTTGAATGTGTTCGAGTTTGGAGAGGTGGGCATAATAAATGTGCGTAATACGCCGACCTCGGTACGTTATGGGTTCGTCGAGTTCGATGCGCACACAATTGGCAGTATCTCGGGGGCCGGTCCAAAGTGTATGTCCTGATTCGGCATAATCGATCCATCCGGAAGCGATCGCGTACACGGGCATTTTTATCCCCATGACATCGAGCCCTGTGTCGGCGCGGTATCCAGAGATCACTCCGCCGGGCATGGGATTAAAAAGCCCGCTCGGCAAAGCCTTGGATTGAGCTTTTTTAGGCCATTGCGGAGGCAACGGTTTGTCTGGTTTTATCTGGGTCACCGTAACCGTTTTCGCTTGCTTGGGCTCTTGCATTTCCACAGTCGATTCCGAATGCGATTCGATGATAGCTCGATCAAATATCGAGGATGGAGCTGTTGAAGCGACGACGGACGGAGACATGGATGTGGTTTGACAACCAAGCATTGTGCTGAATGCGAGCAAAAAAGCGACGTGAGGGGATGGATGAATAAGGAATCTCGTGGTCACGGTGGGACATCGGACGAGGGGACGATTCTGTGACGATAAAGATCAGCGGTCACAAATTTTGTCGTGACCGTCTATCTCATTGGCATGGACACTACATCTACTGCGACTACGCAAGAAGCTCCGCAACCGGTGCAAACGGCCGAACGTGTCGTATTGCTGGACGTAATCCGCGGTTTCGCGTTGGGAGGGGTCTTTTTTTCGAACGTGTACATGTGGTTCAATGGGCGATTTTTGATGCCGCCATCGTATTGGAAAGACTACAAGAGCGAAGGCGTCGACTCCGCCATTCTATGGATATTCCGGAACCTCGTTTTTGGCAGGTTCATCACGATTTTTAGTTTCCTTTTCGGCCTAGGCATTGCCGTGCAATTCCTCCGAGCCAACAAACGCGAAGACTCGGCGAGCGTGCGTTATACACGCCGAGCGCTGGCGATGATGCTCTTCGGAGCCATACACATAGCGCTGATCTGGTATGGCGACATTTTGCACGTGTATGCATTGTTCGGATTCGCGATTTTGCTTTTCCGGCGCGCATCGACGAAGACGTTGATCGTCACGGGAGCATTGCTGACGTTCCTGGCCCCAGCAATCACCGGGTGGTGCGAGAACTTGCTGCCGCATTTATGGACATCGGCCGAAGTGCTCAAGCAACAACAAGAAGCGACAATGGCCAAAATGACGCAACTCAATGCCGACAACTTGTCGCTTTTGCAGAGCCATTCGTACTTGGACATCATTCGAGGCAACTTGCTGGTGTATTGGCACTATTTCGCCCGCCCGCACGTGCTCGGGTTTTACCTCGGTTTGGTGGGCAATTTCTTACTGGGTTTTGCAGCAGGTCGCGTCGAGCTTTTTGCAAACATAGACAAGTATCGACGTCTTTTCTGGCATTTGCTGGGCTGGGGGGCACTCGCAAGCGTCAGCGGCGGTCTCGGCATGATGATTCTGCGCGCAACAGGCCCAGGCAAGAAGTATTTCGTGACAAACGAAACGATCGTGCCCACGCTGATGCCGCTCGTACGGGAAATCCAAACGTTGGGCACAGCTGCGTTTTACCTGGCAGCGATCTCGTTTCTGTTTCAACGCGCGTTCGGTCGGCGCCTGCTTTCGATCTACGCCCCCGTGGGTCGTATGGCCGTGACGAACTACCTGCTCGAAAGCGTGGTGGCACTGTTCATCTTCACAGGAATTGGGTTAGGCAAGATCGGCGACATGTCGCCAGTTTGGTCGGCGTTGATGCCCGCGATGGTGTTTCCTGTACAGATGGTCGCGAGCTGGTTGTGGCTGAAGCACTTCAGCTTCGGGCCGGTCGAATGGTTGTGGCGATCGATGACCTATGGCAAGTGGTTTCCGCTTCGAAAACCCACCGAGGTTGCCAAATTTGCGGCAAAACAGGGGGCTGGTGAGCCCGCCGTGGTTGGAAGCGGAACCGTTTGATCGCCTCAGGCAATCATTGCTGAGCTTGGTTGTCTTTTGCCAGCGCTCCCGCTTTAGGTCGCTCGAATGCTTGCGGTTACCGGCGCCCACGGGTAGGTGATTTCCGCTTCAAAAACCCACCGAGGTTGCTAAATTTGCCGGAGAAAACGAGGGTCGAACCAACCGTGGTTGGATGCTGAACGGTTAGATCTCCTCTCCGGAACTTCTGCTGAGTTCGCTTGTCTCTCGCTTCCGGTCCCCCGTAAAACCCACGCCTCCCCTCCCCTGCGATGTACCATCGCCCAAGCTCTGCATGACCGGCGCGAACACCTACGACGAACCCATCCCCGATCTTTTGTCTGAAACGCCCGCGTTTCGCGTCGATTTTGACGACCTGCACGAGGCGCTCGTCTTCGGTTTCACCCTTGGAACCACGGTCGACGCGTTTGATCGCGCCCTCGCCAACGCCTCGCTTCCCGCGTCGACATGGGACCCGTCGGCGTTCGAGCGCGACGTTTTCCTCGAGGATCTCGCCCGACGCGCCCTACGCATCCGTTTGCCAATCAAGAACCTCCAGCCTTGCTACCCCTATCTTTTGCGGGTCATTTCCGAACCTCCGCGCGACATCGGCGTCGTGACCCTCCGCCAACGCGTCTTCGCCGAGCTCCACCAAACACCAAAAATGCGTGAAGACTTCGAACGAATTTATGTTCGTCTTGCCGAACTCAAGGGAGCATTGACGTCTGAGGCGTCGGGGCGCAGGTCTGTCGTGACGCACCGACGGATGGAGATGCTGCGGATGATTCAGGCGATCGTGGTGGATCTGAATGATGCGTTCGAGGGGGCCACATCGGCACTTGGCCGATTGCGGGCGTTTGGGAAAACGACGAAGGAGACCGAGGCCTACAAGCGTTTGCAAACGCTGCTCGAACACGATGATCACTTAGGTACGGTGAATGTCGAAGTGCGGGTGGGTGCGGATGGAAGTCTGCGGAAATTCGACATCGTGAAGGTTCGGGAAAACGAGGCGAATGATCATTATGTCTCGCCGCTGATGCGATTTTGGAATCGGATTGGGATGTTGTTTCGGGGTTTTCGCGTGACGGCGGGAGAAATTTTCGAACGGCTCATCGACGATGTGTTTAGCGGGATGGAGCGCGCAGTTGCTTTTTTCATGCAGCTTTTGGGGGACATGGAGTTTTACCTGGCGGGACTGGGTTTGGCCGACCTGGCGAAAGACAAGGGTTTGCCGATTTGCCTTCCGGAACTCGTGGTGGACGCGAAGCAAGGGATGCAAATCTCTAAGCTCTACAATCCGCTGCTTTTGGCGGGAAAAACCAAACCGATTCCGTGCGAATTGTCAACGAAACAGCGCGATGCCGTCGTGATGGTGACGGGGCCCAACTCAGGAGGCAAAACGCGGCTTTTGCAATCAATTGGGCTCGTGCAGCTGCTCGGACAAACCGGATGTTTCGTGACGGCGGAAAAAGCAACGCTGCCGATGCTTGGCGGGATGTTCGTGTCGCTCATCGAAGAGGCGAAAAGTGATCAGCCCGAAGGGCAACTCGGGATGGAACTGATTCGGCGTCGAGCACGGAGGCGACCAGTTCGTCGATGGCCTCGTCGAGGCCGGCCAGCGGCACGTCGCGCTCGAGCCGCTGGCGCTCGAGCTGCAGCTGCACGGCTTCGGGACGGGTGTCGTCCGGGTCGACCGGCACGTGGCGCAGCACGCCGTCGAGCGCGGCGGCGAATTCGTCGTCGGCGTCGTAGGCGGCCGCGAGCGACGGAATCGCGTCGAGCGCGTGCGCGAAACCACCCGCGAAGAAGCCGAGCGCGGCGATCGCCTTGCTGCCGGTGGCGGGCACGCCGTCCGCGTCGGGGAGATCGAACACGATCGGCTCGAACGGCTCGCGGGCGGCGATGTGGGCGGCCAGTTCGTTGTGCCTGCGCATCGCCAGCGCCAGCGTCCGCTGCGCGGTGGCCGCGTCCGGCCACGCGATATCGCCGCCGCCCGCGGCGAAGACGTGCGGAAGCCACGCGGACGGAAGGACGGGCTCC
>DAOMZH010000839.1:0-5099 GCA_035437985.1 Polyangium sp. (in: bacteria)
TTGTCCAACACCACGTTCGGCGATCCGTCCAAAGGTTCCGGGACGCTTCCCGGGCTCTTCGCGTGAAACTTGGCAGAAAACAGGAAAGGACAAAAACGATGCTCAGCAAATTCCGCTCTGCCAAACCTCTTCTTTTCGGCGTTGCGCTGGCCATGTCGGCCATTGCGGCGTGCTCGGACGGCAACGGGGGACCGCAAGACCCGGGGCTCAATCCTGGTTGTCCGGACGACCTCGAGTTTTTCGAGGCGAACGTCTACGAACCATTGCTCAACAAATATTGCTTCTTGTGCCATCGCGAGGGTGGCTTGGCCGGAGCCAGTCGTTTCAAGATGGTTCCAAAGGATCAAGCGGGGGCGCTCGAAGCGAACTTCAATATGGTCAAGAAACTCGCCGCGGAGGAAATCAATGGTACGTCCATTTTGCTCCTTCGTCCCTCGGGCAAACATCCGAATGGACATCCTGGCGGCGTTCTTTTCCAACCGGGAAGCCCGGATTATTCGACGTTGTCGCTCTTCACGACCCGAATCAATCGTGGGCAGGGTTGTGCCGCGCCTGTCGAAACCTGTACGTCCATCGAACCCGGACCGCGTATCCTCCGCCGTTTGTCGCGGGAGGAATACGACGCGACGATCAAGGACCTGTTTGGCCTGGATTCACATTGGGGACGAGCGTTCGTTCCGGATATCGTACTCGGCGGATTCGATAACAATGCGGACGCATTGCGCGTGACCCCCCTGTTGGCGGATCAAATTGGCCGAGCAGCGGAAGAAATCGCGGTCGCGGTGATGGCCACGCCGATGAACATCTTGCCGTGTGATCCCGCGGTCGACGGGGCCGTTCCTTGTGCCACGAAATTCCTCGATATCGTGGGCAAACGCATTTTCCGACGTCCGCTCGTGCAAGCGGACAAGGATCGGTATTTGGCGCTCTTCCAAACGGCAGCGGCTACCGATGGGTTTTACAAGGGCATTGAAGTGGTCCTGACGGCCATGTTGCAATCGCCGCATTTCTTGTACCGCGCCGAACTCGGCGACCCGAGTTTGCCCGCGTCGACGTCGCGCATTGCTCTCACGCCATACGAAATCGCCGTCGAGCTTTCGTACATGCTGTGGGGAACGATGCCCGACGCAGAACTGATGAATGCCGCCGATGCCGGAACATTAACGACGGATGCGCAAATCGAAGCGCAAGCCCTGCGTTTGCTGCAAGATCCGCGGAGCGACGCAATCATCGAGCGATTCGTGACGAGCTGGTTGGAGTTGGATCGCTTGGATTCGATTCCCAAAGATCCCATGACCTATCCCGAATGGGACGCTCAGCTTCGGACATCCTTGCGCACAGAGACGATGACCTTCGTCAAATACGTCATTCGTAGCGGAGAAGGAACATTGCCCGAATTGCTCGACGCTGCGTATACGTTCGTCAATGCCGAACTCGCCACCTATTATGGTGTTCCGGCGCCGAATGTGCCCGCCGGGGAGTTTGGCAAGGTCGACCTATCCGGGACGAACCGAGCCGGTTTGCTGACGCATGGAAGCCTTCTCGCGACCCACGGAAAACCGGCAAGTTCATCGCCAGTTCATCGAGGCAAACTCATCCGCGAGCGTTTGTTCTGTCAGCCATTGCCACCGCCTCCACCGGGAATCGTGGCCCAGCCGCCTCCCATTGATCCGACCAAGAGCACTCGCGAGCGGTATTCGGCACATACGACGGAATCGCTGTGTCGCAGTTGTCATGAACTGGCGGATCCGATTGGATTTGCGTACGAGCATTTCGACGGAATTGGTCGCTACCGCGCGGATGAAAATGGTTTGCCCATTGACGCGACGGGGAAAATCCTTTCGACCTCGAGCACGGATGGTGAATTTGACGGCGCGCCGGCTTTGGCTTCGATTCTGGCGAATAGCCCAGACGTGCAAGGCTGTTACGCACGGCAATGGATTCGATACAGCTACGGCTTGCTCGACGAAGGGCCGCTATCGTGTTTGTCGAATAGCGTCGCGAATGACTTCCAAAGCGGCAATCTAAAGGTGCTCGATTTGCTCGTCTCGTTGACGAAAACGCCGCATTTCCGCGAGCGACGTGCAGATCCCATTGATCCGGGTACGGTCGATCCGCCTCCGGGTACAGGTGGAATGGGCGGCGCAGGCGGAGGAGGCGGCGCGGGCGGAGGTACCGGCCCGATCAATCCAGTTTCATTCACGACAACCGTCGATAGCGACTGGGGTGCTGGTTATCAAATCACGGTGCAGGTCACGAATACCGGAATGGAGAAAGTCGCCTGGACAATCGCCTTCAAAGTCGATGGGACCATTGCGAGCCTGTGGAATGCAACGTCCACGGAGGCCAATGGGATCACGACATTCAAAGGTGTGGACTGGAACGGAACGCTCGATCCTGGCGGCACGGCATCATTCGGATTCGTCGCGAATCGGTAAAACCCTCGAGGATCGCGGGTACGCCCCCGAATGATCTGACAATCGCCCACCTCACAAATTTCCCCACAAGCAACATCAACTGGTAGGAGCAAATGCCAACCACCTGGCGCTCTAGCCCATTTTTGTTGTTTTTTCCAGCGACAATTTCAACAATCTTTTCGATGTCTTACGCCACTCACGTTGGCCGCTTCATAGGTGCAGCTTGCTTCTTTGGTGCCGGGTCGAGTAGTCTCCGTCACGATGGCGCAAATAGGAGACGTCGTTGCGGGGCGGTTTGTCTTAATGGCACAAGCAGGACATGGCGGCATGGGCGCAGTATTCAAGGCCCATGATCGGCTCTGTGACACGACTGTGGCCATAAAACTCATGTACGATCCTGGGGAAGTCGAGATTCAACGTTTTTTGCGCGAAGCAACGGTTCTCGAATCATTCAATCACGAGCACATCGTTGCCCACCGAAGCCATGGAGTGTCGGAATGGGGCGATCCTTGGCTCGCAATGGAGTGGCTCGAAGGAGAAGATCTAGCTACTCGATTACATCGCGGCCGATTATCGGTGGAGGATTCATTGCAGGTTATTCGTGGGGCGGCGTTGGCCTTGGATGCGGCCCATTCTCGCGGCATTGTCCATCGCGACATCAAGCCATCGAATTTGTATTTGGTCGAGGGGAAACCGGAGGCCGTCAAGATCGTCGATTTCGGAATAGCCGCGGCAACGATGGGAACGTCGCGTTTGACCGCAACGAGCATCATTCTGGGCACACCGGGATACATGGCGCCGGAGCAAGCTCGCGGCGATGCTGGCGTAGGACCACCGGCAGACATTTTTTCCTTGGGGTGCGTCTTGTACGAATGTTTGGCCGGAAAACCTGCTTTCGTCGGCGCTCACTTGATCGCCTTGCTGGCCAAAGTTCTCCTCGCCGATCCACCGAAGCTCAGTGACGAACGACCCAACGTACCGCAATTCGTGCTTCGATTATGTGAGCAGATGATGGCCAAATCGCCGGATGAGCGATTTCCCAATGGCCGAGCACTCGTCGACATTTTGAATCGATTGACCACCTCGCCCAATACCTCCGTGGAAGCAACTCGACAACCTGCGGGGACCACGCAAATGGGCGTATACGAACGGCAGCTCGTTTCGAGTATCGTCATTGCACCGCAGCAAAATAATCCAGCACTCCAATCGAGTGCCCCCTCGACGGTTCCAGACGAAACGCTGAAGAGTATTCGGCAAATCGTCGAAACACCGGGAACGAGCCTGCATGTTTTGGCCGATGGGTCGTCCGTCGTCGTCTTCACGCTCCCGAGCAATCCGGTCGATCAAGCTGCTAACGCTGCATTATGTGCATTTCGATTGCGAGATATCGTTGAAGGGCGTCCAATTGTCTTGGTCACTGGTCATCGGGATTCGACACTTCGGTCGCCCGTGGGCGAAATCATGGATCGGGCTGGTGACTTGTTATCGCGCATTCCACTCGGCGAAACTCGTGTGGGCGTTGACGACGACACGCGAGCATTGCTCGAAAGTCGTTTTGACATCGGTTCAGCCAATGGAGTGTATTTCCTGCAAAGCCTTGGAGCAGTTGACGAATCGCGATTTTTGCTCGGAAAAGCTACGCCGTTCGTAGGGAGAGAACGTGAGCTCACGAGGCTACTCGAGATTGTAGAGGAAGGTTTTGACGAGCGGCGGGCCCAAGCAATTTTGGTCATTGGAGCGGCGGGCATGGGCAAGTCGCGATTACGGCAGGAATTCTTACGGCGGCTTCAGCAACGACATTCGGGACTCGTGCTCGAAGTCGGTCGCGCGGACATTCTTGGCAATTCTGGCGCATTTTCGCTCATTGCGGGGATGTTTCGGCAAGCTCTCGGCATACACCTCGGGGACCCTATCGCAAAGCAGCAGGATAAAATCGCCCACATCATAAATCTGGTTTTGAAAAGTGATGACGCGCAACGGGTAACGGAATTCATATGCGAATTAATCGGTGCCCCATTTCCAGATGAACGCAGCCTACGCCTACGCGCAGCGCGGCAGGATGCGCAAATCATGGCGAGTCAGATCGAAGCAGCATATGTCGACCTGATGCGTGCCTCGGTGCAAAATTACCCCATTGTGCTCGTGCTCGAAGATCTGCATTGGGCCGACGCGGCAAGTTTCAAACTGCTCGACGCAGCTTTGCGCGAACTCGCGGATGAACCATTGATCATCATGGCGTTTGCACGACCGGAGGTCAAAACGCGATTTCCACGGCTTTGGCAATCGCGACAGCTTTATGAAATCGTGCTCAATCCGCTATCGCGAAAATCCGCTATCGAATTGGCGCGAAACGTCTTGGGAGACGATTTCGACGCAAAACGTATTGGAGCGATCGTTGATCACGCGGCGGGTAATGCATTTTTCTTGGAAGAACTCTTGCGGGCGGCGGCCCTTGGAGGCGATGACAAACTCCCGCCCACCGTGCTTGGAATGGTTGAAGCACGTATTGGTTTGCTCGATGCTCTTGCGCGTCGAGTCCTACGCGCTGCAAGCATCTTTGGTTCGTCCTTTTGGGTCAATGGAGTCAAAACGTTGCTCGGCGAAGGCGCCGATATGCTCGATGATATTTTGCAAGAATTGCTGGAGCAAGAATTCATTCAACCGGCGAAGACCCAACGATTC
>DAOMZH010000840.1:0-5094 GCA_035437985.1 Polyangium sp. (in: bacteria)
AAGATTCGGAACAGGCCTTCGGGATCGTCCACATGCACCCAGTGATCCGCGTGCTCGAGTGCGTGCAGTTCGAGGCGTGGTGAGGTTTCGGCAAGTTTGGAAAGACGAGCGCGATCCGTTTCATTCACCGTGACCGATCGACCGCCGATGACAAAACCCATACGTCGTCGCGCATCGCTTCGTTCGACCGGACCCCAAAGATCACGGGTGAAATAGTCCTCGAGCAAGGCCCGGATCGTTTTCAGATCGAGGCGAAAACGAAACGCATCTCCATCGCGGCGCACGTTCATTGCGAGCCACTCGATCTCGCCACGATTCATTCCGCTCGCCGTCATGTGCTCGAAGAAGAACTCCCGCGACGGAAATCTTTCGGGAAGGGCATCGAGCGTATCCAGCACGTGTCCAGCCCCAACGTTCTTCATGCCGTCGATCCGAACGCTCGGAGTCGAGTCGAGCACCCACACTTCATCGAGTTCGTCCTGACGAAGTTCCGCGTAGGCGAGCGCGACTTTGCCGCCGAAGGAGTGACCCATGACGCCGCGGATCTCGAGGCCGAGGTGGGTGCCGAGGTGCACGAGATCTTGGGCGGCGCTCTCGACGGTGTGTGGGGGAGGAGCGCCAAGCGACTGGCCGTGCCCGCGCAGATCAACCAAGACAAACCCCCAGTTGGGACATGTATCGGCGAGGCGGCGAATGAAGGTGCGGAAGTTTCCTCCTGACCCGAAGATGCCGTGAAGCACGAACATGTAACGAGTCGGTTTCGAGTCGGCGGCATTGATGACGGAGTGGAAGGGTAGAAAGGTGGGTATGTCGTGCATGTGGATGCTCCCGGAGATTCGTGGAGGGAGTAGCATGGAGGGATGAAGTCGAAGGCGTCGGCGGGGCTTCCGCAAAAGTTGGTCAAGGTGTCGCTCGAGGGGATTGAGCTCGACGACGTGAACATGGGGAAAGCGAAGATTCGAAATACGACGTTCGAGGCTGCGGAATTCGACGATGTGACGTGGCTCAAGGCGACGTTGCACAATACGAGTTTCGAGAGGGCGCGGCTCGATGATGTAGCATTTACGAAAGCAGAAATTCACAATGCATCGTTCAAGTCGAGCAAGCTCGATGATGTGACCTTTGCAAAAGCGCGAATTGAAAATGCGTCCTTTGCGGAGGCCGAGTTGGACGATGTGGATTTCAAAGACGTGACGATCAGCAATAGTAGTTTGGCGGGGATGAAAATTGAAGGGTGCTCGATCGAAGGATTGACGATCGATGGGGTGCGGATTGACGAGTTATTGAAGGAAAAACGGAAGGGGTGAAGCCTAGCCAATCCGACCACGCCGTTCGAGCTCGCGAATGATGAGATCGGCGCATTGTGCGATGCTCAATTCGTGACTCGGAATGGTCATATCGGCGTCGACAGGAGGTTCGTACGGAAAATCGACGCCTGGAATGTTGGAAGCTCTGCCGGCGTCAGCATCCTGATAAAGTCCGATATCGTCGGCTTTGCGGCACCATTCGATGGGCGCCGAGAGATGCACCAAGAAAAACCTGTCTGCTCCAATGACTTCGCGTGCGCGCCGACGAACGCCATCTTCTGGGGCCACCATCGAAGCCAAGCAAATCATACCCGCATCATTGAAGAGTTTCGCGACCTCCATCGACCGTCGCAAGTTCTCGGAACGATCCGCCGCGGAAAAACCCAAATCTCGACTCATACCCTTGCGCATCGACAAACCATCGATCGCAAAAACAGCTCGACCTTGTTCGAAAAGTCGCCGTTCGACTTCGGCCGCAATGGCCGTTTTTCCGGACCCCGACAAACCCGTGATCAAGATCGTCGTCGGCTTTTGACCATAACGTTTTTCGCGTTCTTCGAGCGTCACGCCGTACTGCGTATCGCGCGATCGTCCTAGCGTCGGAGAATCCCAATGCGCCGAACCGCTGCCCGTGATCATTCCCGCTCCGACGGTTCCATTCGTCAAACGGTCGACCACGATAAAAGCACCCATATGCCGGTTTTTCTCGTACGCATCGAAAATCAATGGGCGACTCGTACGAACTTCCACCAAGGCAATCTCATTGAGACCCAGGGTGGTCGCGTCGATTTTTTCCAGCGTGTTTACGTCGAGCCGATGCACGATACGCGTCACGCTGCCAGGCGTGCGATGTACACCATGCTTGATCCAATATTCGCGCCCGGGAATCATGGCCTTTTCGTCCATCCAGACGAGCACCGCCGAAACTCGGCTCGCAATCGACGGACGATTGTCCGAATGACACAAAACATCTCCACGGCTGACATCGATTTCGTCTTCGAGCGTCAATGTAACGGACATCGGCGCCGCAGCCTCGGTAAGATCACCTTCCCACGTGACGATTCGCGATATGCGGCTCGAACGACCCGAGGGCAACGCAACGACGGAGTCGCCTTTGCGTAATGAGCCTGAAGCCAGGGTGCCACAAAAACCGCGGAAATCTGGGTTTGGCCGGTTGACCCATTGCACCGGAAAACGCATGTCGACGGTATTGTCTGCTTCGTCGAGCGGCATCGTGTCCAGCAATTCAATCAATGGTTCACCCTGGTACCAGGGCATGTTGGTGCTTTTTTCAACGACGTTGTCACCAGCGAGCGCCGACAGCGGAACGAACCAATGGTGCCGGTCGGGCAAACGGGCCGCAAATTCCAAAAATTCGTTCCGAATCGATTGAAAAGTCTCCTCGGAAAAACCAACGAGGTCCATCTTGTTCACGGCCACGACGACTTTACGAATGCCAAGCAAACTCGTAATGAACGAGTGGCGGCGCGTTTGGGTCGTCACGCCTTTTTTGGCATCGATGAGGATGACGGCCAGCTCCGCGGTGCTCGCGCCTGTCGCCATGTTGCGTGTGTATTGCTCGTGCCCAGGCGTGTCCGCAATGATGTATTTGCGACGCGACGTCGAAAAATACCGATACGCGACGTCAATCGTAATGCCTTGCTCGCGTTCGCTTTTCAGGCCGTCGACGAGCAGGGCGAGATCGATCGCCCCACCTTGCGTGCCGAAAACCTTGCTGTCTTTGGCGACCGCAGCGAGCTGGTCTTCGTAAATGCCCTTGGAATCATGAAGAAGTCGACCAATGAGCGTGCTTTTGCCGTCGTCGACATTGCCACACGTCAAGAGGCGCAGAAGTTCCTTGTGCTCGTTTTGCTCGAGATACGCGGTGATATCTTGGCGAGCGAGATCCATTTCGTCGATCATGGCCAATCTCAAAAATATCCTTCGCGCTTTTTTTCTTCCATGCTGCCCGATTGATCGAAATCAATGAGCCGACCCTGTCGTTCACTTTGCCGAGCGACGAGCATTTCTTGAATGATTTCTGGGAGCGTAGTCGCTTCGCTTTCAATCGCTCCGGAAAGAGGATAACAACCGAGCGTTCGGAATCGAACGGTCTTCATTTGCGGCGTTTCCCCAGGACGCAAAGGAAGTCGTTCGTCGTCGACCATGATCAACGTGCCGTCTCGCTCGACGACTGGTCGAGGTTTGGCCAGGTACAGAGGCACGATAGGCAGTTTTTCTTTGTAGATGTATTGCCAAACATCGAGCTCGGTCCAGTTCGAGAGCGGAAATACACGAATGCTTTCGCCCTTGTGCACTTCGGTGTTGTAGATGTTCCAGAGCTCGGGGCGTTGATTCTTGGGGTCCCAACGATGATTCGTATCGCGGAAGGAGAACACGCGTTCTTTGGCGCGGGACTTTTCTTCGTCCCGTCGCGCGCCGCCAAACGCGGCATCGAAACCGTATTTACTGAGCGCTTGCTTCAGCGCCTGCGTCTTCATCACGTCCGTGTGAATTTTGCTCCCGTGCGTGATCGGATTGATCCCTTGCGCCACGCCGTCCTGGTTGCTGTACACCAGCAAATCCAGTCCGAGTTGGTCCCGTACATACCCGTCGCGATACGCGTACATTTCGCGGAATTTCCACGTCGTATCGACATGCAGCAAAGGGAACGGGAGTTTGCCCGGGTGAAACGCTTTGCGGGCCAAGTGCAAAAGAACGGTGCTGTCTTTGCCGATCGAGTACAACATCACCGGTCGCTCGAAACAGGCGACGACTTCGCGGATGATGTGAATACTTTCGGCCTCGAGCGTTTCGAGATGCGTGAGTTTTCCTTGGGGCATGAAGGAACCTGCGCGCGCTGCGGCGATGGTCAACGCGGCGCGTGAACATTGCGCGATGACGCAGGTCCGTCAAGCAGAAGTGGCGAATGATGCCGCGCTCACGCAGCAATCGCGTACAAACAATCCCGCAGCGAAGGGTATGTCGGAGCACGCGGCTCGTTGGCTGGAGGCATCGCCGCCTCGAAAAGACGAACCCCACCTCGCGGGAGCGTGATCGCGTATCCCGTGGCGAGCAGGATATGGGTGAGGGCATCGGCTGCATCCGCGCGAACTTCGCTTGGCGCGTCACTTTCGACGACTCGCAACGCGAGCTCCGCTTCGAGGGGTACGTCCCCGAGTTCCCGGGCAAACTCGCGAGCCCGCGCAGCGAGTCGCGCACTCGTCGTGTGCCGTCCGAGGATCGAAAGAAGCAGCGATGTACGCGCAGCGAGCGCCACTTCATTCAAGGTTGCTGGCTCGCGAGCCCATTGCTGTTCGAGCGACTCCGAAATGAACAGAAGACGACCAATGGCTTCTTCGAACCGACCGTCCGTCGCCAATGCTTCGGCCCGCTTTTGCTCGAATGCGAGGCGCGGATATTCGGGGCGTTGGGTCATGACGGAGGCCAGATACACGAGGGTTTCACGAATCAAACCCAAACGACCCAGCGCGGTCGCAATCGTTTCACAACGAAATGCCCCAAGCCAGGTGGGATCTTCGCTACGTCGAGCTCGCGCTGCCGTAATGGCCAAATCATATCGTCCGGCATGGATGAGTGTCTCGAGCGACTCCGCAATGGCCACCGCTCGCAATCGGGCCAATGAATCCGGGAAACGCGATTGCATTTCGACAATTTGTTCCGCAGCTACGACGAGCGGGCCATCGCCGAGCGATCCGCCGAGTCCCAGGGAGGCCAGGCGCTCGAAATGCAGCAATGCTTCGTCATGTCGTCCCAGCGCTCGTTC
>DAOMZH010000841.1:0-5093 GCA_035437985.1 Polyangium sp. (in: bacteria)
GATCTTCGATGAAGTGATGACTGGCTGCCGTCTCGCTCGTGGAGGCGCGCAGGAAAAGTTCGGCTTGCGTCCGGATCTCACGACGCTGGGCAAAGTCATCGGAGGCGGCATGCCGCTCGCTGCGTACGGCGGTCGCGAGGACATCATGAACGTCGTCGCGCCACTCGGACCGGTTTATCAAGCTGGAACATTGAGCGGCAATCCGGTTGCTGTTGCAGCAGGACTCGCAACGCTCGAGCGCCTCACGCCTGATGTGTACGAGAAGGTCGAGCAGCTTGGAGCTCAGCTCGAAGCAGGTTTGTCCGAGGCAACGAAGGCAGCAGGGATCACGGCGACGGTGCAACGCGTGGGTTCGATGATCACGCTGTTCTTTGCGGAAGGACCGATTCGTTCATGGTCCGAAGCATCTCGTTCGGACACCAAACGATTTGCCTCATGGCACGCAGGTCTGCTCGCGCGAGGGGTTTACTGGCCGCCTTCACAATACGAGGCGGCGTTTATCTCGGCCGCCCACTCCGAAGCGGACATCACCCGCACGATCGACGCCGCCAAAGCGGCTCTAGCTTGATCAAAAAAAGCTCAGCTCCGCGCTGATTTTCGGCGACGAAGTGCCCAGACAAACATCCCGGCAATCGTCCACCAAAGCGTACTCGACGAACGACCGTGCGGGATCGTGACGCCACACGCGCCTGAGATTTGAGGTGCGTCCATCGGTGCCGGTCCCGCACCAATCACGTTCTCGACCCCGCCTGTGTTTCCTGTTCCCGGAGATCCGCCCGAACCACCAGCACCGCCCATTCCTCCGCCGGAAGACGATGCGTTTCCGCCACTCGACGAGGACGAACTGCCGCTCGGCACCGTGATGTCGATGGCTGCGCACGTGTAGTAGTAGGGTTTTGTCGCGCCCGACATGAACTGCCGGAGTTGCAACACGCAATTGGTGCAGGGGGTGTTGGGGACGATGATCGTCGTTTTTACGATTCCTCCCGACGTGGCGTTCGTGTCGTTCGCCTCGTACAAGACGTTGGCATCGAGATCAGCGCGAGTCGCGAGATTGATGGGTTTGGTGGAGAGCGCGACGCGGAACTTGCCATCGTGATTGACGGTTTCTTTCCAAGTCACTTGCAGCTGCGATCCCGCTTCGAGGGACGTCGTCGTGTATCCAGCTGGGCATGCCGTCGCGGTCGTGTCTTCGTTGGGATCCTCCGGTCCCGCTCCGAAGTAGCAGCCACACGGCCCACTCTTGGCCCCGTCATCGTTGATGACGGGTGGAGGGTTCATCAAGAGTGAGTGGGCGTCAGTGTTCGTTGCGACAAACGACAGAGACAAACCAGCAAGCAGGGCAAACGTTCTGGCAGACATGGCAACTCCAAACCAAGTTCGTACATTTGGGGTTACGGAGCACCAGCAGCGTCCTGCGCCCCAAACTCCATGTGAAGCTTCGAGCGTAACCTAGCGGTACAAGGCTCGGAAAATTGTCGCATGTCGGAGTGGCGCGAGCGAAGGGTTCATCCCGTCGGCGGTACGCTTGCTGGGTTGCCTTTGACCTTGTAACGCATCCGGAAAGTGGCGATCGTCGCGCCAAGTTCGGCTCGAGTCACGCTGCGACATCGTCCGCGGATGACGTCGAGAAGCTCGTGATAAAGCTCGTGTAGAAGGATTTCTTCGACGAGTTCGTTCGCGGACGCGGGAAAACCTTGGACGCGTAACGCGATGCGCGAACACGCGACATTTTCGTCGGTGATGCGAAGGAAACCGACGGCATGATGCGTACCGATCAAGTCGACGCCCATGAGTGACGAGGGGATGGGGCTGCGGCACTTGCCGGATTCATAGACGCGCCGGATGTTTTTCCGCGCATCCATTTGTCCCCCGGACATGGGTCCACGTTCGGAATGGGCGAGGGATGAGGGCCCCGCAGACATGGGTCCGATCGACAGAGGACCTGTTGCCGAAGTGGATTCCGCTTCGACGTTCCGAGTGCCGCGCGGTTTGTCTGGTACGGCGGTGGGAGAAATGATCCCTTTGGCGACCAGAAACATCTCCAACAACATCGCCACGATATCGCTGCTCAGGTGCTTCTTGGTCAGCTGCTGTGCATGGAGACGAATGAGCGGCAGAGACAATTTGCGGCAAAGTTCGTTCTCGTGTTGCTCCTTGGCCGGCGGCAGGTCGGTCAAGTGTGCAGTCGAATCGAATTGCATGATGAAGAGCGGCGTTCGCTCCTGATCGACGGCCACGTACTCGAAGGTGGCGCGCGAACCGAACTGCGCGACTTCAGGGGCAAGGCCAACCCCGTCGAAACGCAGGGCGTCAGAAGCCTTTACCTTCAACAAAATGCTCGCCCCGGCCTTCTTGACCGCAGCCGGAAGCCCGAAGGTGCCCACCTCGTCGGTATGATTGAGGAGCTTCTTCAGGTTTCCATTCATGCGAGCGTCCGACTTCGCCTACCCAAAGACCGCACGAGGCGTGGTTTGTCGCCTCCTTGGCGCAGCGCGATCTCCGTAGCCTGCTTCCGTACGGTAGGCTCACAGCGCCTCCGATCGCAACCGGAGATGACACGAACGTCGGGTGTTTCGAGTCACAAGCGAGCTAACTTGCCGCACATCTGCACATACGTTGCGCGTTCGTTACCCCGAAAGGCACGCGCGACGTGCTGCCAACAACCTGCTAGGCTGCCCGCCCCATGAAACCGAAGCGTTCCCTATGGTTTGTCCTGGCAGCGATGGCGCTTGTGGGCACGCCCTTGTCCACACTAGGTTGTGGCGGCGAAGTTGGTAGCGGACGAGTCGCCAATGTCTCGCCTGGTGAGATGCCTCAAGACGGCACGTGGACCGGCGTTTGGTACAGCGAACTGTTCGGCTATCTGCACTTGATTCAGGACGGAAATGCCGTCGTGGGCAAGTGGATGCGGCCCCATCGCGACAAGTGGGGTGAGATAAAGGGCGAAGCCACCGGCGACTTGATCAAGTTCGAGTGGAGTGAGCACATCATCGACCTCGTGGGCCCCAACGCGACCAAGAGCGGGCGCGGATATTTCAAGTACAAGCGCCCACCGGGTGACAATGTCGACGACACGTTCGTGGGCGAAATCGGCTACTTGAAAGACGAAGTCGGTTTGTCCTGGGAAGGTGTCAAGCAACGCAACGTCAGGCCCGACCTCAGCTCCATCGGCGGCAACGGTGCAACCGAAGTTGGTGGTGGTGAGTGGGATTCGGACAACAACGAGAAGGGCAAACCCGAAGAGCCTGCTTCTCCCAAGTGAGACCCCATGAGCCGACCGCAACCTCGAGGCACCAAGTTCCGCGAGCCTCCGATTTTCGAGCGTGGAGCAGCGAATCGTTTTGGCGGTTCGTTCGCCCCGCTCGACGTTCCTGAAGTCAACCCCGACAAACTATTTGGCTCCCTCGCGCGCAGCACTCCCGCAGCGTTGCCCGAAGTCAGCGAGCCCGAAGCGTTCCGACATTTCGTGCGTTTGTCGCAGTGGAACTTCTGCATCGACTCGCAGCTGTATCCGCTCGGGTCGTGCACGATGAAGTACAACCCCAAGATCAACGAATGGGCTGCACGCATCCCTGGGTTTGCCCGGATGCACCCGGAAACACCGGACGAACTCGCCCAAGGCAGCCTCGAAGTCATGTGGCACGTGGCGCAGATGCTCTCCGAAGTGAGCGGCATGGACGACTCGTCCCTGCAGCCCTCGGCCGGAGCGCAAGGCGAGCTCACCGGGCTCATGATGATCCGCGCCTATCACGAATCCAAAGGACGAAGCCCGAAGAAGGTCTTCATCCCCGAGAGTGCACACGGGACAAACCCGGCGTCGTGCGCGCTCAATGGCCTGGTGGCGGTCAAGATCGACAAGAATCCGAGTGGAGTCGTAACGCCGGCAGAAGTCGCTGCGGCCATCGAACGTGAAGGAACGGATGATGTTTGTGGGTTGATGATCACGAACCCGAACACGCTGGGTGTTTATGAAAAACACCTGCCGGAGATCATTGAGATCATCCATTCGCGTGGCGGTTTGGTGTACGGCGACGGCGCCAATACCAACGCGATCATGGGCCATGCGCGACCTGGAGACATCGGCGTCGACGTCATTCACATCAACCTACACAAGACCTTCACCACGCCGCACGGCGGAGGTGGTCCAGGTTCAGGTCCGGTTTGTTTCAAGAAACATCTCGAGCCCTTCCAACCTGCTCCAGTCGTTGTAAGGCGGCCGGATGGGATGTTTGTCCTGGACCATGATCGACCGCAATCCATTGGACGGCTACGGGCCTTCAACGGCAACTTCGGCATGTTCATCCGCGCGTACACGTACCTGCGCGAGATGGGTGGCGAAGGCTTGAAGATGGCCAGCAGCCTCGCGGTTCTCAACGCACGGTACCTGTGGGCCAAACTCAAGGACACCTATGCGGCTCCAGTTCCAGAGCCCTGCATGCATGAAGTCGTGTTGTCGGATGTCGACATCGAGAAAGCGACGGGCGTCAAAACGCTCGACATTGGCAAGCGCCTTCTCGATTACGGGTTTCACGCGCCCACCGTCTACTTCCCGCTCGTCGTTCCCGGTGCGCTCATGATCGAGCCGACAGAGACTGAGACGAAAGAGACGCTCGATGAGTTTGTCGAGGCGATGAAGGCGATTGCGCAGGAGGCGCAGGAGAACCCGGCGCTGGTCAAGGGTGCGCCGCACACGACCATCGTTGGACGCTTGGACGAAGCGCGAGCTGCACGTCAGCCACGGCTGCGTTGGCGCCCGGAGACGAAAAACGCGACCTGAGTTGGTCAAACCGTGGGCGAATCGAGCAGAAATTCAATGATCTCGCCGCAAACTCGCCCACGGAACGTCTTCATGCATAAAATGCGTCCGATCCACTGCCCTCATCCATCGGGCAGCTGCGAATATTGAACGAGCATCGACGTGTCCCGAAGCATCACCGACAATGTCGGGGAAATCGAGGCCATCTGCAAAACCGAGCCCGCTCGATTGGGTGACGTGATCAAACTCGTCTTCCGTGCGGAGGACGATGCGGACCCGCCCTTCAGCGTCAAGATCAAATCCCCTTCGGGGAAAGTGATCGTGGAGCGGATTT
>DAOMZH010000842.1:0-5092 GCA_035437985.1 Polyangium sp. (in: bacteria)
GCCCAAAACGAGCCGGCGACAAACGATCCGGAGGTTCAATCAATCGTTTTTCGCACGTATGCGCCAAAGCGAGGTCCATGTTGTCGCCACCCAAAAGCAAATGGCGCCCGACCGCAACCCGCTCGACCTCGACACCTGGACCACTTTCCGCCGGCCGAACGCGAATAAGAGATAAATCCGTGGTACCTCCACCCAAGTCACAAACGAGGACCAACGCTTCGCCACCATGCCGACGACACAAGGCATCGAGTTCGTCAGGACCGACGCGAGCCATGAAATCATAAAATGCGGCTTGTGGTTCCTCCAAAAGACGCACGTCGAGTCCGGCGCGATGAGCCGCTTCGACGGTCAATTCACGAGCATCTTCGTCGAAGGATGCCGGAACGGTCAAAACGACTTCTTGGAATTGGAGCGGATAATCGGAATAGGCTTCGTCCCATGTTTTCTGGAGATGCTGGAGGATCCGTGTAGCCGCGTCGACCGGGGACAAACGGGGCAAATCCTCGGCATCTTCGTCGGTACCCCAGGGCAATATGGGCGCCAATCGATCAACTGCGGCATGAGCGAGCCAGCTTTTTGACGACGCCACCAATCGGCCCGGAACCTCGCTCCCGCGTTTGCGCGCGAATGAACCAAGGGCCCACGGGGCATCGGCAAAAGGATCCGAAATGGTTTCACCCGTTATGGGCGCATACAAAAATGACGGAAAAAGGGGCTGCTCGGCGATTTCCGTGAGACTGACGAGTTGCGGGACAGGAAAAACCCGCGGCGGCGATTGCTGCGCAGGATCGGCCCACGCGACCACGGTATTGGTCGTTCCGAGATCAATGCCGACAATGCGCCGACTACCCGTCCACATGAATCTCCCCCGCTTGCGAACGTACACCCAATTCGACTTTCCAGCGCTCATTCGGCTTTTGCGGTTCGAGCGCCACCGCTTCGACCAGCAATGTGCCCACTTCGGTCACGCTCGCTTCGAGACGCACAGGAACGACATCGCCTTCCAATCGCCCCTCCGCGGGGAGCGTGACTTCAATGGGCGAAAGCTCGTCAATTTCGCCCTCCTTCCAGGATTCGAGCTCCGTGCCCGCACGATCGTCGCGACGAACCGACGAGCCGAAAAAGCGAAATCGCACGGGTTCGCCGACGACAACGCCCAATTCGTGCGGGGGAAGTTCGGCTTTGGAGCCTTCTTCCATGCCAAAGGGCGCTACGCATAACGCGGTAATCGGTGGTTCGAGGCCCGGGACGGCGGGCATTGCACTTTCAATGCCCACGTAATACGCACGCGCTGTGCCTCCGCGAATGCGCAATCCCTTGCCTTTGCGCACAAGGCCATAGGTTGCGGCACCTCGCGCGACGGCCAAATCCAAATCGGCCGCGGGCAATACGCGTACGGGCGCCGCACCTTCGGATTCGAGCCACGCATTGAGGGTGGAGACGACGCGATCGGCAAGAACATTGCCTTTCATCACGCCGCCATTAAAGAGAAGCACGGTGGGATGCAACAGCGACGCCGATGTTGTGGATTTTCCTGAAAAACCCCCGATCTTTTCGGTGGCTTTGGCATGTCGGCCGAGAAATGCCGCAAGGTGCCGGGTGACTGCGGGATCGTGCGCATAAGGCAAACCAATTTGCGTGAGTGCGGCGCGGGGACGAGCTTGCGGTCGCGCATTCGCAGGGACGCTCGGGAAAAACCCATCGACGAGGATTTTTTGAATGTCGTCTCGCGAGATTTCAGTGCGCAAGGAGGCCCCGAGCAGTTTAGCCCCGCGGCTCGCGACGACGACCGGGAGGTTGTCCACGGACGAATCCGAAAGCAATCGTTCTTTGGCTCCTCGAGCTGCATGCGTGAGGGCAATCATTTGCCAGCGATCGAGTTCTTTTCCTTCATCGAGCAATTTTTTGCGGGCGAGGTACGCGAGGGCGAGGTCCATGTTATCGCCGCCGAGCAGAATATGATCACCAACGGCAATACGTTGCAAACTCAAGTTGCCATTTTCCTCGGTCGCCGCGATAGCCGAGAAGTCGGTGGTTCCTCCGCCGACGTCGACGACGAGAATGATATCGCCCGGACGAATGTATTTGCGCCAATCATCACCAGCAGCAGCAATCCACGCATAAAGGGCGGCTTGGGGTTCTTCGAGCAGCGTGAGATCTTCGAACCCAGCAAGTCCGGCGGCTTCGACGGTGAGATCGCGAGCGGCAGCATCGAAGGAAGCGGGTACGGTCAGGACAATTTCTTGGGCGCCGAGATTATTTTCAGCTCCATATTTATGGACCCAAGCTTCGGCCAAATGTTCGAGATAACGCCAGGAAGCTTCGACGGGCGATATTTTCTCGACATCGTCGGGAGCGCCGAGGGGCAAAAGGGCGGAGCGGCGATCGACACCGGAATGGGACAACCAGCTTTTGGCGCTGGAGACGAGGCGATTGGGAGCATCGATGCCGCGCGTTCGGGCATATTCGCCGACGACGAAGGTGCGTTCTTTGTCCCAGGGTAAACTCTGGGCGCCTTCGCTTTCGTGGGCGGCGTAATAAAAAGACGGGAGCAAGGCGCGTTCTTCGAGGGCTCCGCGAGAAACGAGCTGGGTAATGGGCAAGATTTCGAGGTTTGGTTTTTCCTGACCAATTTCGGCATACGCGAGAGCCGAATGGGTCGTGCCCAAATCGATACCAACGACATGACGTGCGCTCACAGTTCGACCTCCGCAGGCGCAAGAATTGAAGAATCGTGTTCGGCGGTGAGTTGGGGAAGTTTTATGTTTTGGGCTTTCCAGCCGCGATGTTGCAAGGTTCCACGATAAGGTGGTTTGCCCTTGACGTCACCCGTGAGTTTGACCTCGGAGGCAGAAAAGCCAGCTTCGAGGGTGATTTTGGCGCCTTCATCCTCGGAACGAATGGGCGCAATGTCGACATGGGAACGAAGAGTTTTGCGACAGCCTTCGTGGACGACGCGGACAGCAGCGCCGATTTCGGCATCGGGAAATGTGGCAATGTCTTGCTGGAGGAAGTCGACGAGGCGACCTTCGCGTTGAAGCAAGGCGAGGAGCTGAAGTGCGGCGGTCGTGTCGGCCTCTTTGGGTTTGTCGGGTACGGTTGGCTCGGGGACCTTGACCGGCTCGGCAGGCGGCGCGACAGGGAGGGCGTCGCGGACGTGGAAGGCGCGAGCGGCGAAGAGTCCGTCGAAGAGAACGCGGAAAAAACAGGCCCAAGCGAACCAGAGGCGCGTGGTGAACGGAAGCGGGGCGATGTCGGACACGCGCGAAGGTTAACGCGGGAAAAGAGAATGTGGGAGTTTGTGGCAACGATCTTTGAAATGTAACACAAACCACGTACGTTTGAGGTTGACCGGCCTGGTACGGAAACGCATTCGCGCTGCCCCGCCATTTCGTTCATTGTGCTTGGGTAGGCTCGATTTCTCGGCATCCGCGGCACCCCGAACTCGCCCGCTGCGCGGGCTCAAACAGCGGGGCCCCACCGCGGCGCCGTAAAATCAAGCACTCCCCAAGCAGCGGGTCACAGGATTTGGCGGAGGAATTGTAAACATGGGCCACCTTTTTGGCCCCATTACTTTGGGTGCGCTACGATGTCTTCTTACTTGTGTTCGATGCGCGTTTGAAAGACTCCGCCCGTTGTGAACCGAAGCGAGCTGGGTCTCTTCCGAGTTTGTCTCGGTTGATGCACCTTTGCCTGGTCGCGTCGATGTCTGGTTGTTCGAACTCTGGGCGAGACGACCTGACGACCACGCAGGAAGCTCCTCTTCCGAGCGCGGCGGTGGAATCCTCGGCGCAGCCGGTCGTGCCGAATCCACCCATTTCGAGTGCCAAGCCCGAGGATCCATCGTTACGCGAACGGGCGTGGGAGGCGATTTTCGCGCATGTTGCGACGCATTGTTACGTCGACGAGCTGGCGCCGACCAATTATGCGGTGCAATGGTTGAATCACCTTTTGCCTCGAGAGCAGGCTCCTGCGGGCGCTCCGTGGCCGAGCTTGAAAAACCAAGCATTCCCGGCACCGAATACGCCGGAGGCCCGAGTTCGGGCGGACGAACTACGCAAGAAATGGCTGGACACGCCGCAAAGCCACGTGGTCGATTGTTATTTTGCGGTGCCGCAAAGGTCGGATCCGGCGCAGGTTCCGACGACGAAGGAGGCACATTATGCGGCATATTTGCCGGCCGCATTGTTTGTCACGCCTGAACGTGTGCGTGTGGCGCTGGTGTATTCGCCGGGCGGGGGACGTGGCGGACATAGCCGACCGTTCTTGACGGAGATTCCCGGAAAAACCATTCATGACATTGCGGCCGGGGGACTGGGAACGAAATATCGCCTCGACCAATGGTTATCAAAACACCCTGACGCTTCGCCACCTATTTTTTTCGCCTTGCATTCGAATGGAGAAGAATACGGCAACAGCGCGACGGAGTTTTTGACGGACGACGTTGCCAAGCATATCGGTGCGGCATTGCTCGGTGGTGTCGAGGCCAAAGAGATCGTGCTCGGTATCGAAGGTGTCAGTTCTGGCGCGCGGACGATCATGCTCGCATTACGCGCTCGCCCCCATGCATTCGCGACGGTGGGTTTGTCGTGTATGGCATGTGGAGGCGTGGACATCCGGCGCAATCGAATTGGTTCGCCCGAGGAGGTGCGGGCCTGGGCGGCGCAGCTCAGCGAACGCGCCAAGCGTGGTGAATTGCGCATGAGGTTCGCGATTGGTTCTCGGGACAATCAATTGCCGTGCAACAAGGAGTTGCACCGAGTTTTGGGGGAAGCAGGCATGTTCGACCGCAGTCGGGCAGCGGAATTCTACGAATGCAAAGAGGGCGTCAGCCCGAGCGAATCGACGTGCGATTACGAAGTGGACGGGTTTCGGGTATATCGCGGGGAATTACACGATTATCATTTCTTGTCGCGTTCGTGGCAACATCAGCTGGAATTTCATTTGGAGGCGTTGTCGGATCGGCATTTACGTGGCATGCGTGGGCCTGGGCATGCGCCGTGATTGGTCTGCATACGGAGCGGCCTAGGTCTGGGTTTGTCCGCTTCGGGAGGCTCGATTTCTTGGCACACGCGGCACCCCGAACTCGCCC
>DAOMZH010000843.1:0-5089 GCA_035437985.1 Polyangium sp. (in: bacteria)
AGTTTGAATTCGTATCGATACAAGATTCTCGACGCAATCGGGTTCGTCCCTTTTCGCGCTGGCTCGAATTTGAACTTGACCGCAGCCTCCATCGCCGCTTCGTCAAAACCATTTCCCGCCGAATCGATTACTTCGACCTTCGTCACCTCACCCAGCTTGGAAATCGTCAAACGCAGCCCCACTGCACCTTCAACCCGAATCGCCAATGCCGCAGGCGGATATGTCGCTTCCGCACGCTCGACGAGCTTTGGCGGAGTAATGACCGAATCGGCTGGTCCAGGTGCTGGCGCAGGAGCCGACGGCGCAGGCGGTTGCGAATCTTGCGCCCGAACAATCGTTGGAGCTCCAAGCATCATCGCGAGTGCTAGCGCAGAGCTCAGCGCAGGAAATCGACGTTGCACCACAAATGTCCGCATCATTTTTGAGCTCGCTCGAGCCTTCATGGCCAGTCTCGCATCATCCTTCAGGTTTCGTCGCCAAAGCAGAGCGGGCGATGCTACGCAATTTCATGATTTCGCACAAGCGAATCGTACATGCCGGAAACAATCCCACGCGACGATTGTGCAGCCATCAAACAAGTGTGAATGCGTAAGCGTCGAAAAATTGCCCACTATCCCACTTTGGTTTTGGAACACACTTCAACCCAATACAAGACCCCCTGAATCCCCCAATGATCGTCGGCAATTACGATGTTGCTTACTTCGTCGATGCGGGCCATTCCTTCTTCGTCGCCTCGTGTGTGCGCAATGCGTAATGCAAGCGCGAAGAGACGGCTGCGAAATGCGCGCATTCCGCAGGTTTCAGCCAATCTCTCTCCGGAAAGGGCTTCGCGGGCCGCTTCGAAAAGCGCACCTCGGGACAACGCCACATGAGCTGCCAATTCATGCATGCGCACAGCCATTTCGACTTCGCCCGAAATGCCAACCCAAGCTCGGCAAGCTTCGAGGAATCGCTGCGCGCCAGCAGGATCTTTTTCCGCGATGGCCAAACCCCACAATACTTTTCCATGCGCGACATGTCCGGCCCAGCCAAACTTTTCACATGTCGCCACGTTGGTGGAGATCATTTCGAGCGCTGCGTCGCGCTCGCCCAAAGCCAATAAATGTTCCGCCTCCCAAAATCCGCGCCGGGCAATACGCGCATCACCAAGCTCCGAAAGGCGCGCAAAGCCCGAACGTGCCGCATCGACTTTGCCCATGTCGTGATGAATCGACGCCAATAACGCTATCCCGCGCGCCACGTGCGCGGACAAACCCAACGATTCTGCCAGTTCAATCGAGCGCCCGACGTGCTCCCGCGCGAGCGCAAAATCACCCCGCAATCGCTCCGTATAAGCGAGAGTCCGTAATCCCGTCACGAGGTGCGAAGGCTCGAGCTCCGTCTCCGCGAGGCGATTGAATTCTTCATAAGCCCGCAAAGCTGCCGTCAAATCGCCCAGAGCTCCCGCATAAAGCCCTCGTTCATAAAGCAACGATGCCCGCCACGGAGCGGCTATCGCGGAGATTGGCGATTGCGGGTCGTTCATCTCGCCAAACAACCGCAATATCCTCGCGCCACGACTCATTTCGCCAAGCACGAGGCCCAAGTGCGAAAATCCGCCAAGCGTCTGCAAATACGTGCGACACGCTTCGAGCGCTTGTCCAACTTCGATGAGCTGGCGCAAGAAATCTTCATACGCGTCGAGTTTGTCGCGATCGTGCGGCTTTTGACGCGGGGAAAAAATGAGCGTCCCTTGTGGAGGCGCATGAAGAGCCGCTTGGATGGCCGACGGTGCGACGCCGAGCAGTGAACGAAAATAATCCCGGACAAACGGATGGGATGACCACTTCGGCGGCTCCGTGCCCGCTCGAAAAACCAATCCAAACCGTTCGAGCCGCGCGAGCAAGCGACGCAAGTCGCCAACGGACAAACCTGCCAATGCCCCCGCCACGCGAATGTTCGCCTTGGAGAGCGCTTGCAATGCCGCTTCATCAGCGCCAGCAGAGAGTACGGACAAACGCGCCATGAGGTCCCGTTCCGGTTCGGCAAGCGCTCGTGCATAAGCCGCGAGCACCCGGGACAAACGCCGCGCCAGCGGATCATCGCGTGCTGCTTCCGCCAAATCATCGGGTTCCAAAGGACGAACGTCACCGCCGAGAAATGCCCCAACATACGATCCGGTCACCGCCAGTGACAACGCATGCCCGCCGGATGCCGAGATAACCTCGGCCATCGATAACGCATCCCCTCGCGCGCCCCAGGATCGCAGGAGTTTTTCCGCGTCGACCGGGGCCAACGGCCCGAGCTGAATGGTGCGAAGTCCCGTATCGGCCCACGGCGTTAGGTCACCCAAGACAAACCTGGACGTCACGAGCGCCCGCGCCGCCCCGAGCCCCCGCGCGAGCGCGATCAGCAGCCGCCTAAGGAGCGAATCGTGCAACTCACCATGCGCTTTTTCATGATCACCACGCGCTTGCACCACCTCGAGGCCATCCAGCACGAGCATATGCGGCGGACCATTGCTCAGAGCATGTTCGAGTTTGTCCAGACGCTCACCGGGCGCAGCTTCTCGTTGCGTGAAGTATTTTCCTGCTCGAGCAAGAAACGCCTCGGTCCGTTCGTCCTCATAAAAACTCCAAACAAAAAGCCCCCCGCTACGAGGTTCGGATCCAAGACGTGCGAGCACACGTTCAGCAAGTGCAGTTTTTCCTGACCCACCAACGCCCACTAGAGCCACGACGCCGGGCGTAGCATCATCGCGCGTTGCCCATTGAAGCAGATCGTCGAGAAGTTCGTCTCGCCCAACGAAATGCGGTGCTCGTTGCAGCGTCGCTACGTATTCGGGCCGAAACAAGGCCGCAGGTGTGGCGACGGGTGACGCGATTTCGACGACGAGATCGGACAAGGCGAGACCCAGCTCTTCGCCCAGTTTTTCGAGGAGCTTGCGTCGCGCTGGAGCGCGCACGGTAAAACCCCCTTCGTTGACTTCCCCTGATTCGTACCGCCGGTACGTGCGAACATCGACGCCGACGGAAGCAGCGAGGCCCTCTTGGGTGAGGCCCAATTCGAGGCGGGCGTGGAGCAAAGCTTCGTGATGGAAGCGCTGAGTCATGAGGCCGGAGGCATCTTCGCCGAACGAACGACCGTTGTCACGTGTGTCGAAGAGGTTTGTCAACGCGAAAATTGCGTGGTATCATTGCCCTCGATTACCCACACATTCTCGGAGAAAGCCTCATGAGTATTCGAAAAATAGCTGCCGCTTTGCTCCTCGGCGTATGTGCATCCGTAGCTTCCTGTTCCGATGGCAATACGACAAACCCTTCGAATTCTTGCGGAGACGATGTCGTTGGCGGGGCGGAAGCTTGTGACGGTGCAGATCTAGCCGGGAAAACGTGCGAGTCCTTGGGGCTCGGCGCAGGAACGCTCGCATGTGTCGCCGACTGCAGCAGCCTCGACACCTCGCAATGCGGCGCGCCGGCGACTTGTGGAGATGGAAAAAAAGACGCAATCGAATCGTGCGACGGCAATGACCTCGGAGGACAAACCTGCGGGGGATTGGGACTTGGCTCGGGGAATCTGGGTTGTCAATTAAACTGCTTGGGTTTCGAAACGTCGAATTGCAGCGGGCCGGCAAGTTGCGGCAATGGGCAAAAGGACGGATCCGAGGTTTGCGACGGCAATGATTTGGGTGGACAAACCTGCGAAAGTGCCGGGGCCGGAACGGGAACGCTGGCTTGCGCTGCGAATTGCGGGGCTTTCGACACGTCCGGTTGTGTTTGTGCCCCGGCCTGTGGCGGATTGGAATGCGGCCTCGATCCCTTGTGTGGACAATCGTGCGGCGAATGCGAAGTCGGCGCGATGTGTGATGCGGGCAAATGCATAGAGATTTGCGATTTGCCGCGGATCACCATGGACAAGGTGCTCGACCTGGACGCGACGACGGTCACGATCACGGGCACGGTCACGCTCAATGGCTCGCCGATGCCCAATGATACGAAACTCGACATGAAGAGCCGCGGGCGGCTCCGTTTTCGCAATGTGGACACGCTCGACGATTACGAATTCGAATTTGGAGAAACAGGGGCGGTCAATTATACAATGACCCTTTTCTCAGGCGTGTACGATGTGTATGTGGTGGGCAACCTCGACACCATGCAATCGGTTCTTCCCGGCTCCAAGGCGATGCTCATCCAAAGGGGCCTCGAATTAAAGACGAACAGCACGCAAAACTTCGACGCCAAGACGCTGACTTTGTCGGGCAACGTGACCTTGAATGGCGCGGCGATGCCCAATGACATGAAATTGGATGGTCAACCCCGCGGAACCCTGCGTTTCGTCAATGTCGACACGCTCGATGAATACACGGCGAGTCTTGGTGAAACGGGGGCGGTTACCTATTCGCAAAAATTGTTTGTCGGGACGTACAATATCTACGTACACGGCAACCTCCTTCCGAATCAATCGGTGTTGCCGCCGGATCACGATATGCTGCTGCAAAAAAACGTGGCCTATTCGACGACGATGACCAGAGATTTCGATGCGCGAACCCTGACATTGTCGGGCAAAGTGACGTTGAATGGTGCGCAGATGCCCGATGATACGAAGCTCGACCTGAAGCCGCGGGGCCTGTTGCGTTTGCGAAATACGGAAACGTTCGACGATTACGATATCAGCTTGCTCGAAACGGGGCCGGCAAATTATTCACAATCGGTGTTTGCCGGACTCTACGACGTGCGTATCGTCAGCAACAACAACATTCAGCAATCCGTTCTTCCGGACGCACAAGAAATGGTCGTGCAAAAAGGTTTGACCTTGTCGACCGATTCCGTGAAGGATTTCGACGCCAAAGTGCTCACGATCTCGGGTGTCGTGACGCTCAATGGCGCGCCAATGCCCAATGATACGAAGCTCGACGGCCAACCGCGCGGAACTATTGTGTTTTACAGCACGGAGGTCATCCAAAAATACGAAACATCCCTGGGAGAAACGGGCCCTGCGGCATATTCGTACAAGTTGTTTCATGGCTTGTACGACGTCTTGATCCAAGCCAAAACAGATCCGCAGCAATCGGTGCTTCCCCCGACGCACGCCATGTTGATGCAAAAAGGTT
>DAOMZH010000844.1:0-5088 GCA_035437985.1 Polyangium sp. (in: bacteria)
CAAAGCGTTCCCAGGAAGTTCTCGTACGCGAACACGTATGCGTGACCCCAGACATGCCGATGCGGGTGGTGGCGACGGTGCGCGAGGATTTTGAATGGCAGGTGGCGCGGATCGAAGCTTTGCGTGAATTATGCGAAACGTCGCGATGTTTGGTGACTGGCGTGGACGCGACATCGGCTCGAGACTTGGTGGAGGAACCGGCGAAAGCGCTAGGATATCGATTGGGTGCGGCGGGGGCCGTGGTTGATGAAGTCGAAGCGGAATTAGCCAAAGACGCGACGGCGCTGCCGATCGTGCAATTTGCGTTGACGGAATGGTGGGCGCGGCGCGATGAAAACGTGAAGGAGTTACCGGCCAAAGCATGGAAACAATTGGGTGGTGTCGAGGGGGCGTTGTCGTATGTCGCCGATCGGCATTATCGAAATTTGTCGGAAGATGAGCAAAAGATTTTGCGCGAATTGTTCGGCCGGTTGTTGCTCGGGGATCGGAAGCAATGGGTGGCTGCAGCGTCGCTCGAGACGGAAAACGAACGAAAATTGATGAATCAGCTGGCGGACTTGCGGCTGGTGAAGCGCCGAGACGCAGGCGAGGGCGGGATAGGGTACGAGTTGGCGCATGAATCGTTGGCCAAGCGTTGGGATATATTAAAACAATGGATCAGCGAGCGCGCGGCCGAGGACGCGCTCATCGTGGATCTGGAAGCGGATGCAAGGTTATGGGGTCGTCAGGGAAATCCGGTGAATCGATTGCGGTTGGACCTGGTGGTCCCACCTGGCGTACGTACGCGCTTGGGTGCGGATGCATTGGCGTATGTGGACGCGTCGCAGGAAGCGAAACAGGCCGCAGCGCGCGCCGAACGTAGGCGGTCATTAAAAACGTCTGCGATTGTGATTTTCGTCTTGGTCATGGTTTTGGGTCTGGTCGGTTTGTTGTTGGTCCAGAGCCGCGAAAATGAAAGGAAAATCGCCGAAGCGCTTCTCGAGGTCGAAATCGAGCGAGATGCAACGAAACAATTGTTCAAAGCAGCAGAGTTGGCCCAAGCAAAAGCCGAAGCGGCCGAAGCCGCGGCGAAAGAATTGGCGGCGCAGGTCTCCAAGTCGAAAACGGAGGTAGAAAAGGAACGCAACCAGCGCAAAGCGGATTACGAAGCGCTGGAAATCCGCATTACCGACGCCCAAAGCGTGAGGGAATTGGAAACGATTCGGCAGGAGATTGCGCGACGGCGGGCCACATTGCCGAGCGCAGCGAAGACCACCAGCACAAGCGGCGCGCCAGCGGCGCCGCCTGTCGTAGAACCCCCATTTTGATAAACATGAAAAGAACCAATCTTCTTGCATGCAGCGCCATTTTGGCCATCGCGCCCGCCCTCGCGCCTACGGACGCGTGTGCGCAGACAGCGCCCGCACCTGTATCCGCATCTGCACCGCCTCGTCATCGCAGTCCCGGCATGATGTACACCGGCATGGCGTTGACGGGCCTCGGCGCTTTGACCTTCACCGGTGGAGGCGTCTATTTTATTGTCGATGGTTACTTCATCAGTGGGTATGGTGCGGTATTCATTGGCATACCCATGATGCTGGGTGGCGCCATTTTCGCCGGTGTGGGCATTCCGCTTTGGGTCTCGGGCGCCCGTGCACCGACGCAGGCATTGCGAAGCCCACTGATTCCGACGGTTTCAGTGGGCCCGCGATCGGTGTCGGCGCGTTGGCAGTTCTGAACGATGGCGCCATTTCGTGCGCTGTGCTTGGCGAGGCTTGATTTCTCGGCATCCGCGGCACCCCGAACTCGCCCGCTGCGCGGGCTCAAACAGCGGGTCCCCACCGCGGCGCCGTGAAATCAAGCACTCACCAAGCGGCGGGTCCTGGATTTGGTGGGTACTTGTAATCCCCGCTCATGGCAACTGCAATCGAATCTCCCGCTCGATCCCGATTGCCGCCAAAAAGCTCCGATCGTGACTCGTCACGATCAAGCCTCCAGGCCATGCCCGCAAAGCGTCCGTCATCGCTCGTTGCCCAACGAGATCCAGGCTGTACGTGGGTTCGTCCAGGACCAAGACCTCCACCGCGGGTGCTCGCTGAAATAGCGCAATCAGCGCCGCCCGCGCCCGTTCACCAGGACTCAGCGAACGCATGGGCCGCTCCGAAAGCGCCAGCGGAAACTTGTGGGTTATGAGCTGTTTTGCTAGTTCGTCGTCATTTCCATACGCTGTTTGCAGGCTCGAGTACGAAAGCAATGATTCGTCTAGGAGCCAATTCGTTCCTCCTTGCGTTATCACTCCGATTTTCGAGAGATCCCGGAATGCTTTGCCTCCCGTGGGGAAACGCTGACCCAGGATCACGTCGAGCAAAGTGGTTTTACCTGAACCATTCGGACCAACCACGGCAATCCGTTGTCGCCCCATATGCAAATCGACTTGCGAAAACAGCGTTCGCTCGCCTATTTGCATGCTTGCGCCTTGCAACACCACGATATCGTTGGATATCGCTTCGGGCAAGGTAGGGACGGGCAATTGCAAATCCAGGCTCACGTTTAATGCTCGTCGCGTCGATTTCGTCCATTGCCGAGCGAAATCGAGCTTGGCTTCTCGTTGCTGTTTCATGCGCCCGTGATAGGTCTGCGCGCGACCTCGTTTCGTATTCAGGAGAATCTTGGGCGTTGCCCGATCGAGCTCGCTGCATCGACCATAACGTTTTTTCCGATCCCGTCGTCGACCTACGAGTTCGATATGCTCCTCCTTTTCCACCAGCCGCTGCAGGTTGCGCGCATAACGTTGCTGTGCTTCCGCCGCGTCTTGCTCCAATTGTTTTTGCAGCCCGTCCAGCGTGCCCGTATACGCGCGACAGCCGGATTCGCTGGTTATGAAGAAATGCTCGAAATCGTCGAGCAACCTTCGATCATGCGACGCCACCACCAAACACCCTGGCCATGTTTTCAGGGCCTGACGCAACCACGTGACGGCTGCGTCGTCGAGGTCCTCGGTGGGTTCGTCCAGGAGCAAAATGTCCGCACCCGAAGTTAATGCTTCGAGCAGCGCACGTTTACGCATTTCGCCATGACTCAGGCGCGTTGTCGATGCAGGCGCTACGATTTGCGGCACCCAATGCACTTCGCCACCCAATTTCACGCGTCCCGATTGCACGTCGAGCGCCCCCGCCAATACGGCGAGCAACGACGATTTTCCTACGCCATTTCGACCAATGAGCGCCACGCGTTCTCGAGCCAATTGCATATTCAGGCCGTCGAAGAGTGGGCGTCCAGCGGGCGTCGTTATGCGTGCATCCGATACTTGAACCAGAGTTCTCATCTTGTACCTCCTGCAATGGCATTGCGTATTTGGTACAGCACCTGCGTCGGCCCCTGAATTCGCATTTCGAGACCGTCATTTTCGGCGCTGCTGCTGAGCACACGGCATTTGCCATAAACGAGCGAAAGTACGCTCCCAGCCGCATAAGGAACGAACGTCGACATTTCCTCCTCGTCGCTGCGCACGGCCCGCAAAAGCTGCTGCTCCAATTCGGCAACCGCGATTGCATCGTGCGCGCTCACGACCGCCCAAGGATATCCGTCGCTCCAGGCATCGAGCTGCCACGGCTCGGGTTTTTCCGGGATACGGTCGATTTTGTTGAACACGTAAAACCTCGGAATGTTGCCGGCACCCAATTTTTCGAGGATTTCTTGTGTGGTTTGCAGGTGCAGATCTCGTTCGTAATCGGACGTGTCGACCACGATCACGAGAAGTGACGCCTCGGTGATTTCAGCCAACGTCGATTCGAAGCTGGCCATGAGTCGTTCGGGCAAGCGCCGAATGAATCCCACCGTATCGCTCATGAGCACATCGCCGCCGTGCCGAGTCAAACAGCGCGAGGTGGTATCGAGCGTTTCGAACGGCATGTCTTTCGCCGACAAACCCGCCTGGGTCAGCGCGTTCATGAGCGAGGTTTTCCCGGCATTGGTGTACCCGACGAGCACCATTCGTTTGCACGTGCCGCGTTGCCGGCGCTGCGTACGACTGGATGTCTCGAGTTTGTCCAAGGCCTTTTTCAATTCCTCGAGCCTTCCGTCCAATTTCCGGGCCATCAGTTCCGAAGCTGTTTCACCAGGCCCGCGAGCTTTCGTCATTCCTCCGGTTTGTTGGTCCATGTCGAGTCCCATGCCGCGAATACGGGGACGCAGGTATTCGAGCTGCGCAATTTCCACTTGAATGCGCGCGCGACGGGTTTTCGCGTGCGCCAGGAAAACGTTCAGAATGATCGCTTCCCGGTCACAAATGGGCATACCCGCCAGATCCTCCAAATTGCGGGTTTGCGATGGCGACAATTCCGCATCGAGCACGAGCATGGTGGCCCCGTTTGTCCGGGCTCGCGAGGCAATCTCTTGGGCCGTCCCTTTGCCCAAAAGCGTGCGCGGATTGGGTTGCGACAAGTAACAAATCTCTTGTCCTACGACGCGACCTCCTTGGCTTTGCACCAACGCGACAATCTCGCCGAGTTGCGCAGCGCGAACGTGCGGATCCCGCTCTTGCCCCACGGAAACGACATAACTGGCGCTTTCTTGCGCATCGTGGGCGGGAGCGATTGCTTTACGCTCGGTCCAGTAATCGACGACTTCTTCCCATTGGCCCTCGTCGGCAAGGGGCACTTCGGCATGCTCGGTTATGGGTTTTGAGCCAAATTTGGGCATATTTCCTCCAATCGACCAATACATTTTCACGGCGTTATGGAATGACAGACCATTACCGCGAGTCATCGCGATCTAGCCTGCATTTCATCGAGCGCGCGAAGCAGACTTGCCGGAGGATGGGCGGCGCTCTGAGCGCTCCAAAACCTCGGATGTCACCAGTTTTCGCGAGCGTCGTCGACGGCTACACGTGCATTACGCGTGCGTGACGAATATCGAAAAGCCGGTGGACCAGCGAGTCAGCCAAGATGGAATCCATGCGCAACACGAGGGGTGGACCAACGCGTCTCTGGACTCGGGCACCGCAGCTCGACGCACGAAACTTAGATGAAGTTGTACATCACCATGGCGACGCGCGAAGTTATCACGAGTGCTGGCTGAGGTGCAAGATAAATTTTAGGGGGTGGTGAT
>DAOMZH010000845.1:0-3673 GCA_035437985.1 Polyangium sp. (in: bacteria)
TTTGCGACGAAAAAGGAAACCCAGTTTTGACTTGGGAAATCCTCAAGGCCATTCCGGTAAAACTATCGGCGCCGGTATTTTCAGCGAATACGAACGACGTAGCCATTGAAACCCTGGACGTCCAGGCGAGAGGAGTATCCCTTGTCGGAAAATAATCATGAAGGGCTCGCCCAGACGCAGTTTTTATCCGAAATCGTCATGGGGTTTCGTTTCATTGTGAGTTTTTTTGCGTTTGGCGTCGTTCCGAACCCGCTGGATATCCGCTTTCAAAAGGTGCGCGGATTTTCGGCCGAAGTCGAGACGACACCGCTCCAGGCTGGAGGGCAAAACCTTTATACGCAAAGGCTTCCTACGGGAATCACGTATGGAAACCTCGTGCTCGAACGGGGGCTCTTGGTGGGATCACCCCTGGCCATCGAAATCAACGTCGCCTTGTCTCTTTTTCGTTTCACCCCCTCGAACGTGCTCGTCACGCTGCACAATACGTTGGGCATTCCGATCTCCGCGTGGTTGTTCGTCAAGGCTTATCCGGTCAAATGGACGACTGCCGATCTCGACGCCAATGACAAAAATGTTCTCATCGAGACCATCGAGCTCGCTTATTCGCGAATGCAAATCATAAGGATATGATATGCCCGTCGAAATTAGAGAATTGGTCATTCGCGCGACGGTGAAATCGCCCGGGTGTCAGGACCAAGATGAAGATGATGATGCGCCAGGCTCGGCGTTCACGGGAAACGATCGCGACGCCATTGTGCGGGCAGCGGTCGAGGCTGTATTGCAGACGTTGCGGGCCTCGAAGGAGCGTTGACGATGGCATTGACGATATTCAAGCTACAGAAATTCACGATATTAGGATACCGGAATCATTATCGGATAGGCGTTCCATACCCGTTCGAGGCGCAATTTAATCCGACAGAAGTTCATTGGAAGTATGGTATTTCGTGGAATTGCAATCGAGCAACCAATTCCTCGGGCCAAGAACAAGACTACCAATACAGCAGTGCACCGGGGCTTTCGGTTACGCTGATCATCGATGGTACCAACGTCGATTCGTTAGGGATATTCGCGCCATTCTCGCCCAGCGTCGACGCTCGTATCGAGCTATTCAAGAAGGTGGCGTACATGTTCGACGGTACGATGCACGAACCGCCGTATTTAACGGTTGCGTGGGGCGGTCAAAAGCCTTTCGATTGCAGGCTCCGCAAATTCAGTGTCAAGTATACGCTCTTCGATCGTGATGGCACGCCGCTGCGCGCCGAGATCGCCGCCGAATTCATTGAAGATTTATCGGACGCGAAACGCGCGCTGATTGAGGGAAAGACTTCACCGGACCTGACGCATGCGCGTGTCGTTCATGTTGGCGATACCTTGCCGCTGCTCACGAAAGACATCTATGGTTCGTCGGACAGATACCTCGATGTAGCCCGTTACAATGGTCTCGATCATTTCCGGCGGCTCATTCCTGGTCAGGAATTGTTGTTTCCGCCGCTGGCCGTATTTGAATCGAAGGGGGGGTGAATAAATCATGCCCGTTGTAACCGCAACAATCACGTACGGCGAAGTACGGCCCGCACCAGCGATACCGGCGACATATCGACTTCTATCCATTGACGTGCGGTCGGAAGTCAATCGCATTCCGAGCGCCGAGATCCGTTTGATCGACGGCAATGTGCTCAATGAATACAAGGTCACAGACGGGGAATGCTTCACGCTGGGAAATACGATCACAATCGAATTGCGTTACGAGGGAAAAGAGGAAGGCGGGACGTTATTCGAAGGTATCGTCGTTCGCCAGACGCTTGGTTGGGCCGCTGAAGGCGCGATTCTCGTCGTGACTTTGAAGGATATCGCGGTGAAATTGACCACCACGCGCCAGAGCGCGGTGTACCATGACATGACCGACCTTCAAATCATAAACGAATTGCTCGAGAACCCGGACGGCGCGGCGCTGAATGGAGCGTTGCTCAACGGTTCGACGCCCTCCGTCAAGCACTCGAGCATGGTGCAATACGATTGCACGCTCTGGGATTTTATTTGTTTACGTGCGGAAGCGCTGGGAATGCTCGTCACGGTAGACGCGGGGCAGGTCTCGTTGACGCCCATGAAAACAAAAGGCATCGGCAAAAGCCTTCTCAAGTTCACGTGGGGAACGAATATGTACGAATTCGAGGTCGAGGCGGCAGCCGAGCATCCTTATGGTGAAGTAAATAGTTTGGCTTGGGATCCGACAGCCAATGCGTTGACCGACACGAAGAAAGCAACGGCCATGACCGCACCGGAGGGAAAGATTGACCCGGCAATGGTAGCGATGAAGGTCAATCGCCAAATGTGTCAGCTCAAGCATCCGGTTCCCGCAGAAGTGGGCGAGTTACAAGCATGGGCGAATGCCCGTTTGTCGCGGAGTAGTCTGGCGACGGTACGCGGTCGGATTTCCATACCGGGAAACGCAAAGCTCGAGTTGCTCAACGCCATCGACATCGAGGGGATTTCAAAACAATTCAGTGGAACGGTGCTGGTGACGGCGCTCCACCATCGGTACGACAGGTCGGGTTGGCGAACAAATGTGCAATTTGGACTTTCTCCAGAACGTCTATGCCAACGCGCGGAAATTGCCGAAGTGCCTGCCGCGGGTCTTTTGCCGCCCGTGCGTGGACTTCAAATTGGTGTCGTGGCGGCGTTCGAGGAGGATCCGAAAAAACAATTGCGAGTCAAAGTGATTTTACCGGGAATCGACGACAAACCTGCGGGCGCTGTATGGGCGCGTTTGGCCACCATGGATGCTGGCGCGCATCACGGCACTATTTTTCGACCCGAAGTCGACGACGAAGTCGTGATCGGTTTTTTATTCAACGATCCTCGGCATCCGGTGATTTTGGGCGCGATGTTTGGCTCGAAAAACAAGGGCCCAAACGATTTTGGTTCCCCAGAGGCGATGAACGAGAAAAAGGGCATCATCACCAAAAAGGGAACGACGCTCCAATTCGACGATGGCCAAAACCCTTCATTGCGGATCGCAACAACGCACTTCGACCCCCAACTCACAGACATCCGCATCAATTCCATCGTCATCCGAGACAACAATGGCATTACGTTGAAGGATCAATACGGCAATTCCATTGTCATGAGTCGAGAAGGAATCACCATCGATGCGGGAAGTGGCACCGTTTCCATCAAGGGAGGCATGGTGAACGTGGATAAGAGTATGGGCATGCCAAACCAGGCAGGCCAGCCATGAAAGACGATCGGCAATCCAAAGGTGAGCAAGCGTTTCTCGGCCGCGGCTGGGCTTTCCCGCCCTCCTTCACGCGCGGATGTGGCGACGTCGAAATGGTCTCCAATGCGCGCGATATTCAGCAAAGCCTGCAGATCCTCCTGGGAACGACACAACGCGAACGCCTTTTGCGCGAATCTTTCGGTTGCAATTTGCGGGATTTGCTTTTCGAAGAACTCGATCACGCATTGACGTCCCGTATCGAGCACACGATTCGCGACGCAATCCTATTAAACGAGCCCCGCATCACCCTCGATGACGTGACGGTGAGTGGGCAAGATGCGCGCAGCGGAGCGCTCAGCGTGAGCGTTCGGTACACGATTCGCGGTACGAATTCGCGCTTCAATATGGTGTTTCCATTTTATCTCACCGAGGCGACTTTGCTTTTTGGTTGATGGC
>DAOMZH010000845.1:3773-5082 GCA_035437985.1 Polyangium sp. (in: bacteria)
AAAGGACGATGCAACATGGGCGATTACATTCTCATGCACGGCGACATGGCCATGTTTGATTCGGTGTTTGGCGCAGCCCTGCTGATGATGCCCAACCCCGGCATTCTCAAAGGCAGTGGTCCGGGGACCATCAATGGCCAGGCGATGTGCGTGCAAGGCGATGAGCGCAAAGTCAAGAAGTTTTGTACGTACACGACAGCGGCATTTCCCCAAATAGGAACGGGCATTCTCGAAATCGTTGGCCTCGCTGGGGATCAAATTGCCACGATAACGAAATCCGGCGACAAACCAGTGCTCCTCAAGGGCAGTACGTTCCAAGCTCAATTCAAAGTGCTGGTCAAGGCGCAGAGCCTGGCGAAGCCGCCTGTACCGGACATGACCCCTATGTATCCGGGTATGGGGCATTTTGTTACGACAAACGATTTTTTCCAGGGAACCTGAGCGATTCATCGAGGTAGCAGCGCGCCATGGCGACGAAATTGATTGCTTCTACAGTCACCGAGAGGGACGGCACGAGCCAAACAGGGCGGGCGTCGGCAGCGTTGTCCCCGGAATACGTTTCGATTGACGAACGGACGCCCGAGGACATGCTGACGTTTGCCCGCGAATATGCCAAGACGCTCGTTTATTACGGCGACAATGATACGCCCGAGGGTGACTTGCGCGATTTTTTCGGTTCCTTGACGACGTCCGAGATGGCTGCGTTTTTGCAAAACCCGGAGGCGTTCAACCCCGACCTGACGCCAGCTCTGTATCGTCCCCACTTGACGCTCTTTTTCGCGTTTTTGCGGTTGCTCGACGATGCCCGCGTCGAATTGAATACGCTGACGCGTCGCCATTTGGATTTTTATTATCGTCGCTTCTTGCGTTTGCAGGCACAAAAAGCCATTCCCGATCGCGTAAATGTGCTGTTTTCCCCAGGGGCTCGCGAAGACCGGGTGTTCGTGCCAAAAGGCACAGCCGTTGCGGCCGGGAGCGATTCCACCGGCAAAGAACGCGTCTATCGCACGGCGCGGGACCTCGTGGTGGGACGGGCCCGCGTCGAAAAAATCAGCTCGCTTTACGTCGAACGGCAGGTCATTGGTATTCAGAAATCATGGCACGATCATAAGAATGATCCCAAAGGTGGCCGGTTCGAGATGCTTTCCATTGCATACGGAAGACCGCTCCCCGGCGATCCATTACCAGATTATCGAGGGATGTCCCTAACGACGCTGCGCAATGCCGAAGCGCTCGATGCAAAACTCACGGAGCTGCAAAGCCTCGTCAAGTTTTGCGCGACAAGCCTATTCCTGACGCTGACCGAATT
>DAOMZH010000846.1:0-5065 GCA_035437985.1 Polyangium sp. (in: bacteria)
AAGGCCTCGATTTCATTCTCGCCTGGGATTCCGACTTGCCCCCCGAAGCGCAGCCAAATGTGTGGACGTCCAAACCCGTCAAGATGTGCACGATCAAGTAGACGAAATGGTTCCAATAGGCTCGGTGGTTATCCCTGAAGACCTCTCAACACTCCCTCGTCCGCCGTCTCCCCAACGGCGGCGTCATGCTCGCCACGCACCCCTACCGCACCCTCTGGCCCCTCTGGGCCGATGCCTTGGCCTTGCTCGGCATTCGGCCCCGGTAGGCCCATATCGCTCCCCGACCAGCCATGAGTGGGTATTCACGTGCGGCAGCAGGCCGCCGGCGTTCTCGCCCAGGTGCAAGCGATGCAGCAAGACGCCGAGCTTGCCGCCCATGTGGCTCGTGCCTTGGAAGCCGAACCATCCGCGCAGGTTCGCGACGACCTCCACCGCGCCCTTTCACCGCATAAGCGCCCTCGCGAAGCCGTCTTCGTCCAACTTCGACGCCTCCTCGACGCCCGCGAATCCGTTTGGCACCTCGAGGAACGTGAACAAGACTGCAACCACGCCCGTTTTTTCGGACTTCGACGCCTCCTCGACGCCCGCGAATCCGTTTGGTGCCTCGAGGAACGTGAACAAGACTGCAATCGCCTTCGATTTTGTCGCCCGAAAACGCCTTCGCGAGCGCCGCGACCGCGTCGACGTCAAAAGAAATCGCCTCCGCGACTGTACCCCTTGACACAGCATCGAAAGCACGTGTACGTTCGGCTGCTACGACGCGTTTCCCCCACGCGACCCAGGAAAGGACGACGTACGTGAGCAAGAAATCGAAACAAGTCGAGAATCGAATTCAATCCAGTGAGCACGTCATCACGGCGGCGAAAACGCATCGCGATCAGATTGCCGAAAGTTTAGCCTCCCGAGCGGCCAAGGCTCAAGGCGCCAATACGGTCGTGACCATAGAAATCGCGTCTGCAATCATCGATTTTTTGATCGATGATTTGAAACATTCCGTTTCGCACATGGACGAGGCGGAAATGCGCGTGGTCATCGAACGCTCTGATGACGTGGGATTACGCGAAGCCCGCGATTCTGCCGTTTCGAGCCTGCTTGCGGCGACCGTTCGAGTGCGTTCCATGGTGCTCGATGCGCTCGGCAATACCGGTATCGAGACATATGGGTTGTCCGGTGAAACGCCAAGGTTGCCTCGCGACAACATGAATCATGCCCTTACCGTGGCGAAGCTCTTGCAAGACCAGCCGTTCCACGTGACTGTCGAAGGCGTCACGTTCGACAGTGTCGCAATGGCGGCGACGTTGAACACCAAAGCCAAGGCGGTGGAAACCGCAATTGCGAATATTCAGCGCGAGGAACAAGAATTGGTCGACGAATTGGGAAAACGTCACCAGGCCATCGTGGAATGGAGCGACGTGCACCAGGGGGTCGCCGATACATTGACCGGGTTATTTCGTTTGGCCGGGCGAAAAGACTTGTCTGAACGCGTGCGCCCGACGACGCGGACGTTGTCGGGCGAAGAGGTTTCGCCTGCCGAACCTCCGACAGCGCCCGCCGGAACGACGGGGGGCTGAAGAGGTTGCCTCATCGTTAGACCCACCCAAACGGCACGGTCGTCACCTGCACGCCGTCGACATCGGTTTCGTTTGCCAATTTCGCCAGCACGGAATCGTCGTTCGTCGGAGCGAACACGACGAGCGTTGCCTCGGTGAGGCCCAATTTTTTCGCATACACCGCCGCTTGTTTTCGTGCGGCGACAAGTTGCGGCATCGACACCAAACTCTTGACCTCGATGAGCGCCAGCTGCTCGGCCGTCTGCAACACTAGATCCACCTTGCCATTGCCCGTTGGAAACTCGGGGCTCACCCAGCAGCGATAACCTGCGACTGCATTTTGCAACCACGCATATAAATGAAAATGCCCGACAGCTTCGGTGTAATGCAAATCCTGCCTTCGAGGTTGGCCGACCCATGGATCGATATTCTTTTCGCGTAAACGCTTCAAATACCCTCGATACCGTTCCAACAACTTGGGAACACAGATTCCGGTCGACGTGAAGACATCGTCGAGCCAATCGCCAACTTCAATGGCGGGCAAGGGCCCCTTGTGCCCGAACATGTCGCTCGTAAAACCCGAATACAATCGACGCTGCACGAACGGTGACGAAAATCGACACACTTCACCTGGGATTTCCGTCCCCTCCGGCGCCGGAGTATTCTCGATGATGCCATTCATGTACAAATAGCTGCACCACGGTTCTTCCATCGCAAAGGGCACATTGGGATCGGTGAACAACCGCATCACTTCTGCTCGATACGGCTCGCGCGCCTTTTTGCCGAGATTGAGCAAGGTGTTGTTCCATTCGACGTACAGGGCTTTGCTGTACACGCGTTGCCAATCCTGCATCGTAATGGTTTTGTCGGTGCCTGGATTGTACTTCTCGGTGATCAATTCGCCAAACCATCCGACCAATCCCGGCTGCCCCCGCGTCGATTCATACACCGCATTGACGACATCGGGCTCGATGACCTGACCGCTCTCCGATTGATATTGGGCAAAAAGATCGACGACCTCGTCTTGTTTCAAATTCGGCACGTGCATTGATCGCTGCACATTAAAAGGGGAGCCGCGCGAACTTTCCACGCCCAGCACCGCGCGTACGCCAACGAGCGCCAGGCCGTGCAGCAAATAACCCTCTCGCGCCAAGTACATCGTCCGAAAAATGCTGACGAGCCGATCGATGACCCCTGGCGGCAACGAATCGAATTCGTCGATGAGCAAAATCAAGGGTTTGTCGAAAAGGCCACCCTTTCGTCGAAACAGAGCACGCCATGCGTCCCAGTGCGTTGGTACGTCCGACGTAAAGCCGAAACCTTCCTCGAACAACCCCGGGACACACTGAAAAAAAACGTCTTCACCATCGGCGGTATCAAGTCGTCCCTGCATTGACAACGCGCCCACGGTGAACTTATCTCCATATCTCTCCCGAATGACCTTCATGGCCTGACGCATGATCCACGTCTTACCCGTTTGCCGAGGTCCCCAGATGGTGAAATAATGGCCACCTTGCTCGTCGGGACGCCCCAAAAGCTGGCTGACGCAGTTCTCAACGAGATCGCGGCGTTCGGCAAGGTAGTCAGCTTTTGCATCGGGCGGGCCATACGAGGTGAACTGGCGCATGGGGCGACTGTAGCGTATTCTGCACGTCATGCCAAACGTTTTTTGCCGTGATTGAATCGCTTATCAGCTTCTTCCCGGCCCGAGTTTCTTCCATTCTTTGCCATACCGACGCAGCACCTGGTCGAATTCGCCCGCGAGCCAATCCAAAAATGCCGCATCCCAGACCGGACCTTCGGGAAAACGTTCGTCCACCGAGGCCGATAACTCGAGGTCGCCTGCGCCGAGCAGCTCGGCGATTCGTTCATGAGCTTGGCGAACGGGTCGCACATTGGCCTCACCTTCGTTTTCAGCCAAGACAAACGCATCTTCACACAAATAATAATTGCATGTAGCGGATCTTCGTTCGGGATCGAGCACACAACCGCGATCGCCGGGACCGAGGTACGTGCAGCGCGCGGGAAAATCGTCGATTGCCGGCACACGACGAATGGCAAGTCCCCGAGGACTAGGAAAAAGGCGTCCTTCGCGCATTTCCGCGAGCAAAAAATCTCGGCCCCCGTGACGCACGATCCGCCCAATATCCGTCCACGCGACCGCGGGCGGAGCTGCACAACATCCTGCGCGACCTTGAGGACACCGGCGACAAAGCGGCGAGAGAAACAACGAGTCCACACCGGCTAGCTTCAAACGCAACATGCGGTCCGACCGTCGATACTCCACATGGAGGAGCAAATCTAGAGCTGCTCAGCCGCGTCGTTGGATTGCGCTTCGGGAGGCTTGATTTTAAGGCACATGCGGCACCCCAAACTCGCCGCCTTCGGCGGCTCAAACAGTGGGGCCCCACCGCAGCGCCTTAAAATCAAGCACTCCCAAAGCTTTGCGTCCTGGGGTTGGGTAAGGTAGGGCGAACCAAAGAATTCGTGCTAGGTTGCGCCATCACCACAGTCCGGGCACCTCGTTTGTCATGTCCATTCTGCAACTCGTCTTTTTGGGTACCTCCGCAGCGGCTCCAACCGCATATCGGAATTTGTCGGGCTTGTTTCTCAAACGAGAAGGCCGGGGATACCTATTCGATTGTGGCGAAGGCACCCAGCGCCAAATGATTCGTTATGGCACGGGCTTTTCCCTCGATGCCGTCTTTTTCACCCACTTCCACGCCGACCATTACCTGGGAATCATCGGATTCGTTCGGACCCTCGGTATGCTCGGACGAACCGAGCCGCTCGTCATGTACGGGCCGAAGCCGGCGGCGACGTTCTTGCCCAAAGTGATCAAGCTCGGGGTTGAAGAAGTTGCATTGCCGATTGAAATAGTCGAAGTGCAGCCGGGACAAGAGATCTTGCGGGGTGATGGGTATCGAATCGAGGCCTTCGCGACGGATCATCGAATTCCTTCGATTGGGTACGCGTTGGTGGAGGACATGCGCCCGGGACGATTCGATTTGGCGAAGGCGCGAGCGTTAGGGATTCCCGAAGGGCCGCTGTTTGGCAAACTGCAACGGGGCGAAAACATCGTTTTACCCGACGGACGATCGATTGCTTCTTCGGCAGTCGTGGACGTGGCGCGAGCCGGGCGACGGATCGTGATTTCTGGGGATACTCGGCCCTGTGAAGGGACGATTGCGGCGGCGCAGGACGCCGATGTATTGATTCACGAAGCCACGTTTGGCGATTTTGAACAAGCTCGGGCCAAAGAGACGCGGCATTCGACAGCGCGCGAAGCAGCCATCGTGGCGCGCGAGGCGGGCGTGAAGCAGCTTGTCCTGACGCACCTTTCGACCCGGTACGATCGCGAGGCGCACACGTTGTTGGAGCAAGCGCGAGAAGAAACGAAAAGCGGTACGATCGTGGACGTTGCCGATGATGGCTTGGTCCTCGACGTACCGCTTCGCGATTGAGAGCGTGTTGACCAGGCTGCTGCGCAAATCTTGGCGTCGGTCGGCCTTGCT
>DAOMZH010000847.1:0-5052 GCA_035437985.1 Polyangium sp. (in: bacteria)
GTTTGTCCTTCGACGAAGGGCAATACGATCGGGCACAACGCACGTACCGCTCGTTGCTCATGATGGTTCGTCGCTTGCGTGATGAACAATCGAGCCCGGCAGTCACGCGCACCGAGGTTCTCTACGCGCTCGCGGAAATCGCTGAGAAACAAGGCGATGGGGATCGCGCCGTCGAGCACATCGAGTCGGCGTTCGAAGCAGCACGGGAAAACACCGAAGAGTGCGATCGACTCGTGCGCGCTTTGCGAGGCCGGCCCAACCACAAGCACCTCGCGCGGGCCCTCGAGCTGCGCATGGAAATTTCGGGCACCGAAGCGCCGCTCGGAACCATTTCCGAACTGGCGACGTTGTACGAACAGCAGCTGGAAAATGCTTCGGGTGCACTCGATTTGTGGCTCAAGACCATCGAAATGCGTCCGACCTCGGGCGAAGCACATCGCGCAGCCCTGGCGCTCGCGCGACGTTTGGGAACGGTTGATCGTTACGTCGGTGCGTTGCGCCGCCGGATTGATTCGACCACCAACGATCCGCCCCTCATCGACTTGCTCCTACATCTCGGTCGGGCACTTGCCGACGGCCAAGATGCCGACGAAGCGGATGCCGTTTTCGCGCGGGCCGAAGCGTTGCTTTTGCAGCGTCCTGGTGATCGCCGCATCCACGAAGTGTGGCGAGCCCTCGAAGCGTCATCTGCACGTCGCGGGGATCGCGCCACGCAAATCTCCATCTTGGAAAAACGTATTCAAGCCGCGGCGGAAAGCGCTCCTGCCGCCGATGTCGCGGATGGTTTGTACCGCCTTGCCGAGCTCGTTCTCGGCGAAGCGGAATATGCAGACCGCGCCATCGATGCTCTCGAACGTGCGCTCGGACTCGATCCGCAACCCGATCGCGCCGAAGGCATCTTCAAACGCGGTTTGGAACAAGGCGTGACGGACCCTCGCTTGCTCGATCTCTACGAGAAGTTTGCCCGGGAACACAACCGTCCACGGGCTCTCGTCGAAGCGCTCATCCGTCTTGGCGCGCAACGTGGCGTTACGGCCTTCCAAGAGGCGTATGCGACGGCGCAGAAGCTGGACGACGCCGCAATCACCGAATCGGTTTTGCGTGCCGCCATAGCGAAGCCAGATGGCGCTGCTCTGACGCCGGACGATTACTGGGCCGTCACTGGTTTGTCCGCACTTCGTTCAGGCGCGCAGGACTTCAAAGATGCTGCATCTCTCGAAGAACGCGCCGCGCGAATTTCTCCGCCCGATGCCGAGCGTGGACATTTGATTGCTGCTGCAACGATCGCCAAGGACAAACTAGGCGATTTCGCCAATGCGGCTCGCATTTACGCGGAACTCTTCGAACGTGAACCGGCGGATCGCGAAGTGTGGGAACCGCTCATCGAGCTCTACCGACACTTGGCCGACAACGCTGCTCTCGGCAAAGTCCTCGAACAACTCATCTCTCTTCTCGAAGCTGTCGAAGATCGATCGCGTATGCGTCTCGAACTCGCCGCCCTCGCGCAGAAGGGTGAAGGTGGCGATGAACGAGCCATCAGCGTGCTTGCCGAGCTACTCGAAGACGACCCGACAAACGAGCAAGCATCGGCGCAACAGGCCGCGTTGCTCGAGAAAGCGGGCCGCCTCGAGGATCTTGCGAGCTTGCTCGAACGAAGGATCGACGCGGCGAAGGATCGCCAAGACTCGGCGCAAGTCATGGCCTTGTCGACGCGTTTGGCCTCGCTCTTCGAACAGCAAAACGATCTCGATCGTGCTCGCGATGCCTACTTCGGCGTGCTCGATTGGGACAACGCGAACATCGCGGCGCTGCAGGCGATCGTGCGAATTTGCGAAAAACGCGGCGAGCTTTCCGATGTCGCGGATGCCCTGGAAAAACTCCTCGGCGTCGAGAAGGGCGAAGCAGCGGAACAAACAGCACTACGGCTTGCTGAGGTTCGCACGCAGCAGAACGACGACGAAGGTGTCGACAAGGCACTCGAAGCGGGTCTGCGCGCCAATCCAGCGAGCACCGTTCTCGGTCCCAAGCTGAAGGAACGTCTCGAAGGTCGCGGCGACTTCCGCAAGTTGTCCGAAATCTACGTGCTCGAAGCGGACACCGCGGCGGCTACCCCGCAGCGTGTCGCGGCTTTGCGCAAAGCGGCTTCGATCCTTCGCGAGAAGGAACAAGACCTCCGTGGAGCGATCGACATTCTGCGCCGAGCACTCGAACTCGATTCTTCGGACAAGGCCCTCGTCAGCGAATTCGTTGGGGCTCAAGCGGAAATGGGTGAGCATCAAGTTGCAGCAGCAACGATTGCTTCGATGGCCGCGAGCGTCGAAGTCGGACCTGCTGTCGAGCTCATGCTGCACGCTGCCCGCGTGCTCATCGGCGCTGAAGGTGGTGGACCTGCGGCTGTGGAGCTCGTCGAAGACGTTCGTCGTCGTCAGCCGGAAGCGTGGGATCCCGTCATCATTCTGGCCGAGGCGTACGTGGCCGCAGGCCGTATCGACGATGCACGACCGCTCGCCGCAAACGCGGTCGCCGCATTCGAAGGTCGTCGATCGAAGACGTTGGCCCTGGCGCATCACGCGTTGGGCGCGGTTGAACGAGCATCGGGCAACGATGCCGAGGCTCTCGTGCAATACACGAAAGCGTTCGAGGTTGACCCGACAAACATCGAATATGCGATGGAACTCGGTCAATACGCAGTCGATCGTGGCGAAGCCGATATCGCTGCGCGTGCTCTGCGCGTCGTCACGATGGCGAAAGCTTCGGGCTCGGGCGTGACGTCACGCCACAAAGCGCTCGCGTATTTCCAGCTCGGCCGTTTGGCGGCGTCGCAAGGAGATCGTGGTAAAGCGCGACTTCTCGTCGACAAAGCGCTCGCCGAAGACGCGACGCTCGAAGTTGCTCGGAACCTCGCAGCTGAACTCGCCAGCGGCTGATCCTCTTTTTGCAGCGTGAACGGCAGTTTCTTGCCAGTTCGCCCACCCCTTCCTCCTCATCGTCGTCGGTCGCAACAGCTCTGTTCCGGAGCGAGTAGCGGCCTATTTCCCGCCGAAATCACGAAGTTTTTCGCGGTGTTCGTGGGCCATGCGCAGGACTTCGACGCCTCCGACGAACGCACTTGGGCGGAGAAATCGCCATTTCCGGGCGAAATGTGCGTTTTCTCGAAGCGTGCGGCGTGTATGGTTGCGTCAAGCGAAACGCGCGGCGAGGGGTCGCGCGCGCTGCAGAGGTCGGAGGAGTTGCAAATGGCGACCAAACAGAAAAACGCCGCTGGCGCCGGTTCGAAGAAATCAACGACGTTGAGCAAGAGCGCACTTGTTCAGGCTGTCGCGGAAGCTGCCGGCGAAGACGTCTCTCGCAAGCAGGTCAAGAGCGTCATCGAATCGCTCGCCACGGTCGCGCACCGTGAATTGAAGAAGTCGGGCATTTTCACCTTGCCCGGGTTCGCGAAGTTCCGCGTCGTCAAACGTCCCGCCACCAAGGCTCGTCAGGGAGTCAATCCGTTCACGAAGCAACCGATGACGTTCCCGGCCAAACCCGCGAGCAAGTCGGTGCGGGCACGTCCGATCAAAGCCATCAAGGACGCTCTCGCCTGATCGAAATCGGGTGTCCCAATCGCGGGCCCCAAAAAACGAACGGCCATGCACTCACCTCGAGGCATGGCCGTTTGGTTTTCGAAACCTCACGCATTTCAAAGACGAACTGCGTGAGGTTTCTTATGACAAACCATCACTTCTTCTTCTTGTAGACCTGCAAGCCAATCGGGCCAGAGCCAGTCTTTGCAGTCGCCGTGACCTTCACCAAACCAGCAACGGGCCACGCCCACGCGTAGCAGCTCTGCTTGGCGCCAATCGATGCGGCCGAACCCGTTTCTGCATCGACACCGAGCGTCGGATTCGCCGCCATCGCTGCGAGTGCCGGAGGCAGCGAGCCCGAGACATCGGCCATCAGCTTCAGCTCCACTTCCGTCACGCTCGGAGCTCCTTGCGCGAGGATCGTGTAGCAATGCCCAGGCTCCATCATGAGTCCAACTGCCGACGTCGCTGCTTGCCCTTCAGGCACGACCATGCACACCTCGGCACCTTCGGCCTTCATCCCCGGTGCTTCCGTGCCTGCGCGTCCCTTGAGCATCGTGGACAAACCCAACTGCGCCACGGAATCACACGGTGCCGGAGCAGCCGGGGGAGGCGGCGGCGGCGGCGGGGGAGGCGGCGGCGGCGGCGGCGGCGGGGGTTGTCCCACGTTGTTTGCCGTGTTCGGCGGCGGATCATCTCCACCACATCCCAACATCGTGGGCAAAGCCATGATGATCACGGCCGCCAGTGCGCACTTCGTCGAAGTCGTCATTCTTTTTCTCCTCGTATTCGAGCGCGCGGGCCATGCGCGCGACGTTGCCGATCCGGGCTCATACACCCGAACAGCCTCCCGAGTCACGTTCGTGGCTCAGGCTCGACTCACATTCGCGTCGGATTCGAGTTTGCCGCTCCGGACGTAGTCCTCGAAACACTTGCGCTCCGCTGTAAGATCCTTGGGCAAGTTCTCGTTTCGGTGATGGGACGAAATCGGGCTTCGTGCGATACGCTTGGCTTGCTCTACGTCCAATGGGCGGGAAAGTGGTCGACACGATCAACCATCGAGGTTTGGAACTTCGATACGGCACGACTAGGATTGGCCCGACTCCCGAGGAGGTCGCTTTGGCTCGTTTCATTTTCGTCACCTCCGCCTTGCTTTGCACGTTCGCGTTTGCGACCGGTTGCGATAAGCAGGACGGTTCGCAAAACCCCCCGCAAACTGCGCAGAATCAGTACCAACAGGAACAACAATACCCCCAGGGCCAATACCCGCAGGGTCAGTATCCCCAAGGTCAAGGGCAATATCCCCAAGGCCAGTATCCCCAGCAGCAGCAGCAACCCGGCGGCTATCAGCAGCCGTATCCGCAACAGCAGCAGCCTGGTGGTTATCAACAACCCCCACCCGCCGGCACGCAACAACCTGCACCTCAGGGAACTGCACCCGGAGGCTTCCAACTCCCGCAGATTCCAGGCTTTCCGGCACCCGGAG
>DAOMZH010000848.1:0-5046 GCA_035437985.1 Polyangium sp. (in: bacteria)
ACGTTCGTGATTTCATCGCCCCCGAAACAGGCGGCATTTATGCCGTCCTCGGCCTGGAAGTCGACGAAGAGCGCCGCGCCCTCTGGGCCGCAAGCGCCGCCGCGCCATTCATGACAAACGCCAAACCGGAAGATGCCGGCAAATCCGCAGTGTTCCAATTCGATGTCGATACAGGCGTTTTACGCCGCCGATACGAATTACCCCAAAGCCCAAGCCTCGCCAATGACCTCGCCATAACCAAAGATGGTACGGTTTACGTCAGCGACTCCATTCGCGGGACGATTGCAAAAATCGCCCCCAATGCAGAGAAAGTCGAAGAGATCGTCCCCAGCGATAGCTTCGAAGGTCCCAATGGCCTTGCTATCTCGCCCGATGGAGAAGGCGTCGTCGTCGCCGACATGTTTGGATTGTCCTACGTCGAACGCAAAACGAACGCGATCCGAAGACTCGAACCCGCCGACAAACGATTTCCGCTCGGAGGCATCGACGGGCTCGTGAGCGCCCCGAATGGCCTTGTCGCCATTCAAAACCTCGCGGGCCGAGGTCGCGTTTTTCACATCCAAATGCAAAATGGTGGGGAAATCGGGGCTATTTCGCTGCTCGAGGCAAACCATCCCGCCTATGAAAATCCGACGACCGGTGAAATGGGCAGCGACGGATTCTATTACCTCGCGAATCCGCATTATCAGGGTCGAGGCACCGGCCCACTTCGTCCCGCAGCAGGGAAAAAACTGATCATGCTGCGTTTGCCCATACCTTGACCGGCCATTCTTCACCCGTTTGCGTCATATCTCATAATCCACCAGGAACACATTCGCCGCGCGTACGTTCACGAGTACGCGGTCGCCCGCGGCGATGCCGAGTTTGTCGAAATCGTCGCGCGCCAAATCGAGCGTCACGTGATCGCCCGCGGCCATTTCCACGACCACTTTGGTAAAACCTCCCACGCGTCGCGCTCGCACTACCCGCGCGAGCGACAAATGCGCCGATGCCTCCGTGGGAAGCGCCAATTGCAGATCGTGAGACCGCACGAAAGCCATTGCCTCCGCGCCTTCTCGCGCATCGCTCGGCGCATGCACGGACAATGAACCAATCTCCGTTCGTCCCCCTTTGATGCGCCCGCGCAATAGGTTTGCCCCGAGAAACGTTGCCGCTTCGGGCGTCGCCGGGTGATCGTAGACCTCTGTGGGCGAACCCGCCTGAATGACTTTTCCATCTGCCATCACCACCACGTGTTGGGACACTTCCAGCGCCTCGGCTTGATCATGAGTCACCAAAAGTGTCGTTACCTGCATTTCGTCATGCAATCTTTCGAGCCATTCTCGCAATTCAATACGCACCCGCGCATCCAAGGCTCCGAATGGTTCGTCCAGGAGCAATACTCTGGGCTTTATCGCCAATGCTCGGGCAAAAGCCACACGTTGCCGTTGCCCTCCGGAGAGCTGATTCGGATATCGCCTCGCCAAGTCCTCGAGCTGCACCAAGCGCAATAGCTCTTCGACTCGGTCCTTGATTTCGCCGCGGGGTCGCTTTCGTATATCCAAGCCAAACGCGATGTTGTCGAACACCGTCATGTGCTGAAACAACGCATAGTTTTGGAAAACCAATCCCACCCCGCGGTTTTGCACCGACGTCTGCGAGACGTTTTGCTCTCCAATGAAAATGTGTCCCGAATCTGGCAGCTCCAGACCCGCAACGACGCGCAGCACCGTCGATTTTCCTGCGCCCGAAGGACCGAGCAGCGACGTGATCGCCCCGGCAGGAGCCTCGAAAGAAACATCATTGACGGCCGGTGTTCCTTTTTCCGTGAATCGTTTCGTGAGTTTTTCTACGCGAACGCTCATGACCCCGATGACCTCCATTCGACCAGTTTTTTTACGGCCAGCGTCACCAGAGCCAGCAACGTCAGGAGCGATGCAATGGCAAACGCGCCCACGAAATCGTATTCGTTGTAGAGAATCTCGGCATGCAGCGGCATCGTATTCGTCACGCCGCGAATATGACCCGAGACCACCGATACCGCGCCAAACTCGCCCATCGCTCGCGCATTGCACAGAATCACGCCGTACAAAAGCGCCCACTTGATTTTGGGTAGCGTCACGCGCCAAAACATTTGAAACCCATTCGCACCCAGCGTCAACGCCGCTTCTTCGTCGTTTCCTCCTTGCGCTTGCAGCACAGGTAAAACCTCACGCGCGACGAACGGAAACGTGATGAACACCGTCGCAATCACGATTCCGGGCACCGCAAAAATGACTTTGACGTCATTGTCCGCAAGCGTTGGTCCTAGCCAGCCTTGCTGCCCAAAAAGCAGCACGAATACCAGACCAGCGACGACCGGCGACACACTGAACGGCAAATCGATCAGCGTCACGAGCATGTCGCGCCCGCGAAATCGATATTTGGCAATCAACCACGCGGCTGCCACACCAAACGTCGTATTCAGCGGCACCGCAATCAGCGCCACGAGCAACGTCAGACGAATGGCCGATAAAGAATCGGGCCTTTGAATCGCCTCGAGATACGCCCCGATTCCTTTCGCCAAGGCTTGGGAAAACACCACGCCAAGAGGTACCGCAACAAACAAGCCCATGAAAAGCGTCGCCAGTCCAATGAGCAAGCGACGCACCCACGCAGGCTCCGTACGCACCGAAGTACATGGATCAATGCTCGACATGAATTCTCAACCTCCAGACGTTTCCAGCCCCAAGCGCGTACGCGTCCACCGCTGAAGCAAATTGATGATCAGCAGCAGCACGAAGGAAAAACTCAACATCACGACCGCCAGCGCAGTTGCGCCGGCATAATCGTATTGTTCGAGTTTCGTTACGATGAGCAGAGGAGTGATCTCCGTGCGCATCGGCATGTTGCCCGAGATGAACACGATCGATCCGTATTCACCCACCGCGCGGGCAAACGACAAGGTAAAACCCGTCAGCAAGGCAGGAAAAACCGTTGGGAGAATGACCCGCCATATCGTCACCCACCGACTCGCCCCAAGCACCGCCGCAACCTCCTCCACGTCCGCTGGCAAATCCGCCAGAACCGGTTCCACCGTTCGCACCACGAAAGGCAATCCCGTGAACGTCAAGGCGAGGATCACCCCAAGCTCCGTGAAGGCCACTTTGATGCCTACGGTTGCCAATGGTTTGCCCAGCCAACCTGTTTCGGCATAAACCGACGTCAGCGTCAAACCCGCAACGGCGGTAGGCAAAGCAAATGGCAAATCGACGAGCGCATCCAGTATCGCCCGTCCAGGAAAACGATAACGCGCCAGCACCCACGCGACGAGCAGTCCGCACACGGCATTCGTCAATGCGGCCACAAACGACGCCCCAAAGCTCAAGCGGTACGACGCCAATGCGCGCGGTGAGACAACCGTCGCCCAAAACGCGCTGGACCCAAGGCTCGCTGTTTTTAGCACCAGCCCCGATAAAGGAACCAGCACGAGAATGACGAGATACACCCACGTGAACGTGAATGTCGGTCCAAATCCGGGAAGAACCCGACGCCGAAAAACACTCACTTTTTCGCCTCGTAGATCCGGTCGAAGAGCCCACCATCGGCGAAATGCGTCTTTTGGGCCTGGTTCCATCCGCCAAACACTTCGTCGACCGTGAACAATTTGATGCTCGGGAAATCAGCCGCATATTTCGCGGCGATTTCAGCCGATCGCGGACGATAGTGGTGCTTCGCCGCCAGGGTTTGTCCTTCGTCCGAGTACAAATACTGCACGTACGCTTCCGCAACTGCGCGCGTGCCGCGTTTGTCCGCGACCTTGTCCACCACCGTCACCGGAGGTTCGGCCAAAATGCTCACCGATGGAATCACCAGCTCGAATTTGTCTTTGCCGACCTCTTTCAGCAGTAGCAGAGCCTCGTTTTCCCACGCGAGAAGCACATCGCCCAATCCCCGTTCCGCAAATGTCGTCGTGGATCCTCGCGCCCCAGAATCGAGCACCGGCACGTTTTTGAAGAGCGACGTCACGAATTCCCGCGCCGTATCCTCATTTCCACCCGGACGACGCAGCGCATACCCCCAAGCCGCCAAGTAATTCCACCGCGCTCCGCCGGACGTTTTCGGGTTTGGCGTGATGACCCCGAGTCCCGGACGAACCAAATCGTCCCAGTCTTTGATGCCTTTCGGATTGCCCTTGCGCACCACGAAAACAATCGTCGACGTGTATGGCGAACTATTGTTTGGAAGCCGCGATTGCCAATTTTCGGGGATGAGTTTTCCTTTTTCATGGAGCATTTGCACGTCATACGCGAGTGCCAGCGTCACGAGATCCGCTTCGAGTCCATCAATGACGGCGCGAGCCTGTTTGCCCGAACCGCCATGCGACATGTTGATGTGTACCTGCGATTGCGCTTTCGCCTCCCAATGCTTGACAAACGCCTGATTGAATTCTTCGTAGAATTCCCGCGTGGGATCGTACGACACGTTGAGCAAAGTGACCTCGTTCGTGGTCTTGGGTTTGTCACTGCTTTTACAGCTCACGGAGGCGAGCGTGAGGAGCACGAGAGCGAAGAGGCGTCGAGAGAATTGGTTTTTCATGGTCGTTGATCCTTGGGGCTCAAAAGGTTGCGTCCACCTGCACGTGCACGACGTGATTGGCTTTTTCGAAGTCGAAATCGTCCGGGGCACGGGAAATCCAATCCGCTTGCAGCTTCAAACGATGATCGTTGAAGTAATAATTGATCCCCGCACCAACCTCGTACGGACGGGCTTTCACCTCCTTGACGAGCGCCGGATCCGTTCCTTCGGCGGCATACGAACGCGTCAAGCGCGCGACGAGCTCGATAGGAGGATCGAACGTGTACGAGGTTTGGAGAATCCAACCACGACCCGAACGCGTGTATTCGGTGAGCGCAGTTCCGTCGGCTTTCGTCGATTCGATTCGATTCACGGACGCCGTGCGCCAAAGGTGTTCGGCTTGCAGAGCGATTCCGCGCCATTTGAAAACCAAATCGGCCGCGATGTGCTCGTAATCGGTGGTGCCTCCCGCAAAGGTCGCTCCCGTCGTGCTGCGTAAACGATTCGTGT
>DAOMZH010000849.1:0-5033 GCA_035437985.1 Polyangium sp. (in: bacteria)
GCGAATGGCACGCGTTTGTCGAGGGAACGGGGACTCCAGCACAACATGTGCTCGAACTATTCCTTGCGGCGAAACACTTTCAGCCATTGCTCGGAGAAACCTCGCTGAAAATTACGTCGGTCAAGCTCTTTGCCAAGCGGAGCAGTGGACATGCCGACCTGTCCGTCGAATTCAAACAGCCCGGTCAAGCGCTGGCCATGGCATTCGACGAAAACGATACATTGGCGGTGACGGGAACGAATTTCGGATCGGAAATCCTTCAGGGCGCCACGGTGAACGTAGACTTGGCCCTTGTCGCGGAGCCACTGCCCTGGAAACTACGCGTCGGTGCCGTTGAAGATACAGCGCTCGACGATATCTGGATCGTGTGCACGTACGCGCATTGAAGGTCATCGCCGGGCGCGACAAACCAATGGTTTGGTAATTGAATCGAGGGCACGTCATGGAGCAGAAAGCTTTTGCACCGAAGCCGAATGTTACGGCACCGAAGGCCGTCCAAGCGCCAAATCCGTCACTGCCGAAGGGCGGAGGCGCGGTGCGGGGACTCGGCGAAAAATTCGCCGCGAACCTGGTGTCTGGCACGGGATCATTAACGATTCCAATTGCCACGTCACCAGGTCGCGGCGGGTTTGGCCCGGAACTCTCCGTCGCTTATGACTCGGGCGGCGGAAATGGTCCATTTGGTGTTGGTTTTCGTCTGTCCGTGCCCTCGATTACCCGCAAAACGGAACGGGGTTTGCCCGAGTGGGACGATAGAAACGATAGCGACACGTTCATTCTTTCGGGCGCCGAAGATCTGGTTCGGTGCGACGAACAACCCGCGGATGCAAACGTGGTGCGTTATCGGCCGCGCGTGGAGGGCCTGTTTGCACGCATCGAGCGCGTACGCGAAGGCGCGGAAGTGTATTGGCGCGCGATTACCAAAGACAACGTGACGAGTATTTACGGACGAACGGCGCAGGCCCGTATTGCCCATCCGAACCACCCGTCGCTCGTGTTTTCGTGGCTGCTCGAGCGCACGGAAGACGCACGTGGGCACGTGATCGAATACGAATACAAAGCTGAAGATATGGTTGGCGTGCCAAACTCCATTGCGGAACATCATCGGCATAAGGGGCTGCAGCCCTTCTCGAATCGGTACTTGAAGCGAGTTCGATACGGCAATGGTACGCCGTTCCAAACCAATGCATTCTTGTTTGAAGTCGTGTTCGATTACGGCGAACATGACTCCGATACGCCCACGCCGGCGGAAATCACGCCTTGGGTTTGTCGACAAGATCCATTCTCGACGTACCGAGCGACGTTCGAGATCCGTACGTATCGGCTTTGTCGACGCGTATTGATGTTCCACCATTTTCCGGAATTGGGGCCTGATCCTGTGCTCGTGCGGTCGACCGATTTTGGATATGCGGAGGACAAGACGCTGACGCGCATGACGTCGGTGACGCAATGGGGATACTTGCAAACGGCGACCGGGTATTCGAAGAAGTCGCTGCCACCGCTCGAATTTGGGTATTCATTGCCGGAAGTGCACAAGGCGGTCAAGGTCTTCGATGCGAAAAGCATGGCGGACATTCCGGGCGGAGTGGACGGACAAACAGCGAAATGGGTGGACTTGGATGGCGAAGGTTTACCTGGGGTTTTGTGCGAACGTCAAGGGGCATGGTATTTCAAGCAAAACCTGGGCAAAGCGGAATTCACGCCGGCGCGGCGTTTGTCCAGTCAACCGTCGATGGCGGCATCCGGCAATGCGCAATTGCTCGACGTGGGTGGCGAGGGTCGGCAATGCCTTGTATCCATGGTCGACGGCAATCACGGATATCACGAGCGGACGCAAGACGGCGGCTGGGGGCCATTCATTCCATTTCCGCTGGCGCCCAATGTAACGATGAACGATCCGCGTATTCGCTTCATTGATTTGTCGGGCGATGGGCTCGACGATATTTTGGTCACGACGGACCATTTTCAGTTGTGGTTCCCGTCGCTTGGAAAAGGCGGCTGGGGCCCGCCGCGGCCATTACCAAAGTCGTACGATGAAAAATACAGCCCGACGACGGTATTCGTCGATTCGATGCAAGTGATTTTCACGGCCGACATGACGGGCGACGGATTGCAAGACATCGTGCGCATTCGGAATGGGAACATTTGTTATTGGCCGAATTTGGGAAGAGGTCAGTTTGGCGCGAAAGTACAGATGGCGAACGCGCCGATGTTCGACGATTCGCATTTGTTCGACGCGCGGCGTATTCGTTTTGCCGATATCGACGGGACGGGAACGACCGATCTGGTGTATGTAGGCAGCAAAGAAATCGTGATTGCCTTTAATCAATCGGGCAATGGTTTTGCCGCGCCGGTGCGCTTGACGAGTTTTCCCACGCAGGATCCAGCGTCGACGGTGAGCGTGCTGGATGTGCTCGGAACAGGAACGGGCTGTTTGGTGTGGTCGTCGCCGTGGCGCGGAGTATCGCAGCCGCCAATGCGGTACATCGATTTGATGAATAGCGTAAAACCGTATTTGATGACGTCCGTGAAAAACAACATGGGCGGCGAAACACGAATGCAATATGCGTCATCGACAAAGTTTTACTTGGAAGACCTGAAAGCGGGCAAAAAGTGGGTGACGCGTTTATCATTTCCGGTGCACGTGCTGGAACGGACGGAGACGTACGATGCAGTGCGACAAACGCGTTTCGTGAGCACGTACAAATATCATCATGGGTATTATGACGCGCCGGAGCGAGAGTTCCGCGGGTTTGGCTTGGTGGAACAATTCGACGCGGAGTCGTTTTCGGCAGATCGGGGCAAAGGGTTGTTTACGGATGCGCCGGCAGTGGACGAAGAGTTTCACATTCCGCCGGTACTGACAAAAACGTGGTTTCATACGGGAGCGTTCGTCGATCAGAAACGAATCTCGAAACAATTTGCGACGGAGTATTACGCGGGGGACGTAGGGGGCCCGCAGTTGCCGGATGGTTTTGTTCCGAATGGTTTGTCGCCCAAAGACATTCGGGAAGCATGTCGAGCTCTGAAGGGGCAGATGTTGCGGCAGGAGGTGTATGCGCTGGATGGTACGCCGCAAGAAAAGAATCCGTACAAGGTGACCGAGGTTTGTCCGTCGCTGGTCGTGGTGCAGGCGTCGAAGCCGAACCGTTATGGTTCGTTCTTCGCATACGTGCGCGAGAGCGTGGATGTGCATTACGAGCGTAACGCGAGCGATCCGCGCATGGCGCACACGCTGGCGCTCGTGGTGGACGAATACGGGCATGTGACGAAGTCCGCGGCGATTGCGTATGCGCGGCGGACGATTCCCGCGGACATGCCGCAAGGTTTGCTGGCGACAGTGACGGAGACGAGCGTTATCAACAAGGCGAACGAGACGGATTGGTATCGGCTTGGCGTTCCTGAACAGACGCGAACGTACGAACTGACGGGTTTGTCGAAGACGCAAAGTGCGCTGTTGTCATTTGACGCCGTAAAAACGGCAGTAGGTGCAGCAAGCGAAATTGCTTATGAAGTGGAGCCGACGCCGAATGTTTTGCAGAAGCGCTTGGTCGAGCACGTGAAACAACGGTATTATGATTCGACGACACTGGGCGGGGCAAACCCAGGGGCGTTGCCGTTTGGCCAAGTGGATCGATTGGCGTTGCCGTATGAAACATATGCCTTGGCGTTTACGCCGGGACTTTTGACGGATGCTTTTACGGGACGAACACCGAGCATCGACGTTGCTGCGGTGACCGCATTGCTGACGGCCAATCAAACGCCGAATGATGGCGGCTATGTTGAAGAAGACGGTTTGTATTGGTTGCCCACGGGCCGCGAGATTTTCGATCCGGCAAAGTTTTACCATGCAACGAAGATGCGCGACGTCTTTGGGAATGAAACGACGGTTCAATACGATACGCATTGCGTGCTGGTCGAATCGGTGACGGATGCCCTGACGAACACGATTGTCGTACAAAACGACTATCGCGTGCTCGGGCCGGTGCTCGTGACGGATCCCAATGGCAATCGAGGCGCCGTGCAAGTCGATGAATTGGGAATGGTCGTTGCCACTGCGGTGATGGGCAAGGTGGGTTCGTCGGACGGCGACACATTGGCGGATCCGACGACACAATTCGAGTATAATTTCGAGCTTTATCGGACGACGGGAAAGCCGAATATGGTGCACAATGTGGTGCGCGAAAAGCATGGCGCTGCGAATACGCGATCATTGCATTCGTACACGTATTTGGATGGCCTGGGTGGCGAGCTGATGAAAAAGGCGCAAGCCGAGCCGGGTTTGGCGCCATTGCGAGATACGAATGGCGCATTGTTGCGCGGTCCAAACGGCGAGTTGGTCCTGGCGAACGTAGCGTCGCGCTGGGTGGGCACGGGGCGGGTGATCAAGGATAACAAAGGCAATCCTGTAAAACAATACGAACCGTTTTTCTCGTCCACACATGAATATGAAGACGAAGATGACTTGGTGGAATGGGGCGTGACGCCGATATTGCGCTATGACCCGCTCGGCAGGTTGGTCCGGACAGACTTTCCGGATGGCTCGTATTCTCGGGTGGAATTCACGCCGTGGGAGCAATCGACGTTCGACGGCAATGACACGGTGCTCGAAGCGAACAATGCGTGGTTTGCGACGCGTCAGGCGAATGCGACGCCCACGCCGTCCACGCAGGATCAACGCGCGGCGGCGCTCACGCAGGCGCACGCGAATACGCCCGCGAGGGTCCATTTCGATACGCTGGGACGGCCGGCGATTGGTATCGAGAACAATGGGCCGACTGGGCAGTATGCGACGAGGGCGGAGCTGGACATCGAGGGAAACCCCAAGAAAATCAAGGACGCGCGGGGCAACATTGCGGCGCACAACAAATTTGACATGCTGGGACGAACGTTGTACACGTCCTCGTGCGATGCGGGCGCGAGGTGGACGGTGACAAACGCGGTGGGTAATCCCGTGCGAGTGTGGGATAACCAGAATCGCGTGGTGTCGTCGAAATACGATATATTGCACCGACGGACGGAATTGTGGGTGC
>DAOMZH010000850.1:0-5007 GCA_035437985.1 Polyangium sp. (in: bacteria)
TGGCCCTCGATTCCTTGCAAACCGTCGATGCGGTCACGGCGCTGGAGCGTTTGCTTGGACGTACCATTCTGCTATCGGAATGGGGCGATGCCCCCTCGCTGCGGGCATTGGTCGACGGAAATTCGAGTCTCGAAGCGCCATGGCGAGCGCACGTCGAACTCCCCCTGCCCCAATTCACGGCGCGAAAGAAGCGTTCCCGAAGCACCATTCTGGTGACTGGTGGAACAGGCCTGATTGGTCGAGCATTGGTGACCGAATTGCGTCGTCAAGGAAGGCGCGTGCTCGTCATGGCCCGAAACGCTGGGCAAGCGGGAGGCCTAGCGGGGGACGTGAGTCGATCCAGGTTTGGCTTGGAAGAAGCAACGTATCAGTCTTTGCTCGAGGATGTCGATGTCGTCATGCACGTTGCGGGAGCTGTAAATTGGGTCCTGCCCTATACATCACTCGTCCCGACGAATGTCGATGGAACCGTACATGTGCTGGAGTTTTGTGCCGAGAGCGGGGCCCGACTCGTGCACGTGTCCTCGCAAATCGTTTGTCACGGAACGGAAGATGGGCCGGACAAACGTATCGATGATTCTGAGGATCCGCGACAACTGCGGGATCGATTGCCACTCTTGCCCCTTGGATATGCCCAATCGAAGGCCGTATCCGAATGGCTCGTGCATCGGGCGCGCGAAAATGGCCTCGAGACCACGATTGTTCGGCCCGCGTTGGTTCCTGCGGCTCTCGACGACGCAACGCCAGACGATATCGTGTCCATTCTCATCCGCACTTTCGTCGAAGCGGGGGTAGCGCCGGACGTCGATTGGCCATTTCCGATTTGTCCTGCCGAACACTTGATCTCGGTACTCGCGTGCATGGTGGATCATGGTCCACCGCTCGTACACGTGGCCGACGAAAGCCGTTCGACCCGCGAGGTCATTGCGTGGTTGGTTCTCACTGGCTACGACGTGCGCCTCGTTCCCTGGTCGTTGTGGTTGGAAACGATGGAAGCGCGCGGATTGCATAAGCGGGCGCCATTGCGCAATTTGTGGCCGTTCATTGCCTCGGAAACATTGCTCGCATACGCGCGTGAGCGTCGCGCGAGAGTGCACATTGCGCCAGCATTTCGAGTTCAAGAGCCATTGGATGCGGCATTCATAGACGAGCGGGTGCACGCCTGGCAAAAGCTCGGTTGGCTACCCGCACCCATACGTACCGGCGTACGGGCGACGTTGGCTTCCCGAGCTCTCCCTGTTGCGCCAAAACGAGTTTTCGTGGACGGAGCGCGGCACGACGTAATCGGGGCCCAAGTTCATCCACAATTGTCGGGTGGAAGCATATTGAGTCGTTTGGCGACGGGATTTTGCAATCGTCCTGTGGGCATCTTTCCCGCCACACTCCATTTGGATGATGGTCGCGCCCTGGATGTCGTCTTGAAAGCGTCGGCGCATGGAGATGAATTGCGAGCGTTGTGCACGAACATTGCGCGAGTATCGGATCCGGCGCTCGCAAAAACTCTGACGAAGCATGGGGAATGGCTCGATGTGGGCGCCGCTGACACCCGGGAACGCGCCTTGTATCGTTTTACCAATGGCTCGTTGGCTCGGTTTGTCCCTCATTGCCATTCGGCTTTTGATTCGTTTGACCCAGACGCACCTTTGGTGCTCGAACGATTACGAGTTGGTCAGCAAGTGGAACAGCTTGATGCGGTGTCCGATCCCTGGCCGATGGAACAAACGCAGCGGGTCGTGGAAAGTTTGGCGCGGATGCACGCGGCGTATCGCGAGCGTCTGGACAAACTATCCGAGATACCTTGGGCGCGACCATTACGTACATCCGCAAAAAACTTGCTCCCCTTGTGGGAAGGGCTCTTCGAGCATGCGCGACGGTACGTCACGCCCGACGTCGCACGTGTCGCGGGGGCGTTGCTCGACAACCTGGACTGGTCAAAGGCGCTCGAACGTTTGCCCGTGACGCTCTTGCACAATGACACCAATCCTCGCAACCTGGCCTTGCGGACGGGCGAGGAAATGGGGATCGTCCTCTACGACTGGGAATTGTCCACCTTAGGGCCAGCCACCCGAGATCTGGCCGAATGGTTGTGTTTTTCCTTGTCGCCCAATGTAAAGCCCGAAGATGTTTTTTCGTTGGTCCGGACGCACGCCGCCATTGCCCTTCCGGGTGTTGATGACGAAGATCTACGCCTTGCGTTTCATGCATCCTTGGCGTGGTTCTTTTTCGATCGTTTGACGACGTATACGGTGGTGTCCCCCATTTTTGATTTGCCGTGGCTCGAACGGGTATTCGCCACGTGGCTCGAGCTTGTGGAGGGTTTTGCGCCGTGAGGTCGCCACGTCAAATCGGCGCGCTCGAAATTGCTTGAACATGTTTGGCGTTCGCTGCTACCTTGCGCGTATGCACGTGAACCGTCGGTGTTTTTCTCGTTCCTTGTCCCTCGTGTTCTGGGCCGCTGCAATGAATGGTTGTGGTGGCACTCCGGTAAAAACAGCAAGCACGGAGGCCAAATTCGAGGGCAAAGCGAAGCGTCTCGCCGAAGATTCACGGATTGGCGTGTATACCTCCATTCCGTGGGGATTTGAAACGGCATCTTATTGGATCGAAGGTCCCGATGGACTGATCTTCATCGATACGCAGTTCTTGTTGTCTGCGGCCAAAGAATCGCTGGACAAGGCGGAGGCAATCACGGGCAAGAAGGTCGTGCTGGCCATCGTGTTGCATCCCAATCCGGACAAGTTCAATGGCACGTCGTTATTTCAAGCGCGCGGCATCCGCGTCGTCACTTCGGCTCGAGTGCTGGCGAAGATTCCGGCCGTTCACGCTCAAAGGAAAAACTCCTTTTTCGAGCGCTACAAACCCGATTATCCCGAAAACCAGCCCGCTCCAGAAAGTTTCGGCGATACGGACCAAGAACTTTCCGGCGGCGGGATCAATGTCAAAACGCACGTTTTAGGTACGGGCTGCTCAGCGGCCCATGTCGTGGTCGAATACGAAGGTCATGTATTCGTTGGAGATCTCATCGGCAATGGAACCCATGCGTGGCTCGAGATTGGCGAGGCGGAGGAATGGCTAGCGCGGCTCGCGGAAATAAGCGCACTCAAACCGAAATTCGTGCATCCGGGGCGCGGTGCATCGGGAGGTCCCGATTTGTTGGAATGGGAAAAGGGATATTTGCGGCGCGTGTTGCAAGAAGTCAGCCAGGAAAAACCCACGTTACCAATCTCGGATGAAGCCGTCAATCGGGTCAAGGACCGAATGGTGAAAGCTTATCCAAGACTCGATTATGACGTATTCCTCGACGTGGGATTGTCAACGATTATGAAAAAACAGGCTGAGAAAGCGGCCCATCCGTAAAGAGCTTTCTCTCCGCGGGTGGCGAACCGTGCTCGATCTCGATATGGATGCGGCGTTCTTGCAGATGACCTTCGCGGACGAACGCGAATGCAAGCTCGTTCGCAGCTCTGAAATGTTCACGATCGACGTAGCTGACGTCAAACCCTTCCCCACTCGTGAGTGCACTGTGGAGATGCCGCCGCGTCGTTCGTACACCAAGCGTTCGCTGTTCGATGGAGCGATCTTCGAAGGCCAACGCCCGACGCAATCGTTCGAGGAGCAACGATCCTTCGAGCCCGTCGCTCGCGACTGAATGGATCGAGAGAATACGTGGGTTGTTCGAGATCCGCAGCCGGGGTCGACTCCCTTGAGTTAAGCGGGACAAACATCAACCGCGCCAGAAATCCGTACAGAACCAAACCTTTTTTGGAGGCAACATCGAGACCGTTTTGTCTGCTGTTTGCCCAATGAAACGCGGTTCGAGGACATAGCGTCCACATCGGCAACACCGCTAATGGCCCCGTCAATAAGAATTCGCCGTGAATTTAGGGATTGCGCGCACTTCGCGCCATGAACCTTGCGCAGCACTCGAATCTTGGAGGATAATCGGCCCAGTGTGCTCATTCCGGCTTGTCGGAATGGGATGCAGGTGGAGTGCAGGAGGTCGAGTGTTACGCAATAAGCGAATCATATGCTTGCTTGCGGTCATGCTCTCCCTTGGTTGCGGACCGGTGGTGGAAATCGAGACGACTGGAAGTAGCAGCGGCTCGGGCGGTCTAGGTGGTTCCGCAGGTCAGGGAGGAGCTGGAGGCTCCGGTGGAAATGGCGGCACAGGAGGATTGGGTGGAGAAGGTGGCGGTGGAGGAATTGGAGGAGTTGGAGGAGGGCCTGGAGCGAAAAATATGGTGAGTTCTGGCCGAATCACGACCAGCGCAAACTACAAATTGGTTTGGACGATGGGTCAATCCACGCAAAACCAATCCAAGATGTCGACGGCGAATTATCGATTGCAGGGTGGGCTCGTGGGAGCCAATGGGAGCGTGCCATGATGGGTAAATCGGTTGTTTCTTTGCTCGCGACCGCTGCACTCGCTGCGAGTTTCGCGATTACGAGCGTTTCGGCAGCGGCTGTGCCGCAAACAGTCACGCATCAAGGTCGATTGTACGATTCCGCTGGCGCCCCCATCAAAGCCACCTTGGATATGGTTTTCCGTATTTATGACGGAACAGGCCAGGAAATCTGGGCTGAAACACATTCGGTGACTTTCGAAGAAGGATATTATTCGGTCGAGCTCGGGAGTAAAACCGCATTTGGCAATACTTGGGACAAAGACAAACTCGAACTCGGAATCACCATTGGTACGGACAACGAAATGCAACCGCGTGCGCCCATCGGAAGCGTACCTTATGCATTCGTAGCTCAGGACGCCGTAGGAGATATCCATCCGGCCTCCATTACGGTAAATGGAACGCAAATCGTCGATGGCACGGGACACTGGGTTGGAGATCCCGCAGGTCTGCTGGGTCCGACAGGACCAACAGGTCCAGCTGGTGCGACAGGTCCGGCCGGACCAACCGGTACGTCGGGACCAACCGGTGCGTCGGGACCAACCGGGCCTACCGGTGCAGCTGGACCTACCGGTGCAGCTGGACCTACCGGTGCTACAGGGCC
>DAOMZH010000851.1:0-5003 GCA_035437985.1 Polyangium sp. (in: bacteria)
TGGTTGGCCGGGCAAACTTCGTGGCCACTGTCCGTGCATGGCGCTCGAACCAGGCTGCTTTGCAACAGGCGATTCAGGCGCGCATGGGCGTTTCGCAAGCCGAGACAAATGCGTTTCTTAATGCGCAAAACAAGGTCACGAGCTACTTGCAAAAATTCATGAATGGCTCGGGGTGGTTTCACGACGCCCCCATTCCCGAAGACGTGCGTGCTCAAGTTGATGGACCCTTAAAGGCCATGTACGGGGCTTTGGCCGAAGACCTGAAAGATCGGCTCAATGCCTGGGAAGTCGCGCATTCGCCGCCCGAAGCGAATCTGTTTTTCGATACGCTACGGGCATTCTCAGCGGGAATGCAAGAAGTCGAAGACGGGGCCCAACGTGGTGCCGAGGTCATGCGGACCTTCGTGCATGCAGCGACGCGTGTAGGCATTGGCTTCGTGCCATTTGTCGGACCTGCTTTGGATCTATGCGAAGCGGTAACGGGTCGAGAGTGGTGCACGCCGTCGGGGCGCGAATTGACGACGGGGGAACGCGTTTGGTCCGGAATTGGGTTTGGCGCGGGGAAACTCGTCAAGGTGTGGAAAGGAATCGCGAAGGCGGGGATTTCGGCGGAGGGAAAACTGGCTGCGGCGGGGGTTGTGACGCTAGGGGATAAACTTGGCAACCTGGCGAAGAGCAGATTCCTCAACCAATGGCGCACGCTCAAATACACCGATCAGATAAGGCCGGACCTGGGTGCGCTCACGCCGCTCACCAATATCTACGAACGTGAAGCGTTTCGGCGGCTCTTGGAAGACCAGGGACACCACGTTCTCGCTCATAGTGACAAAGCTGTCAAAGATCTCCTTGGTCTTGGTTGGCAGTCTCCGACAGGCTCTTCGATGGCGTGCGATTTCATTACCGTGAAAAACGATATGCTCGTCTTGAGCGAGGTCAAGGGTTACAAGGAAGGCAAAATCGATATCGAGCATGCCCTCCAGCAGCTCCGAAACGTCATGAAGGCTTTGCAAAAGAAAGAAGTTGTCAATGGTGTGGAACGTGTGCAAATCTTCGTGCCGCCGGGGTCGGGCGGGATTTTCAACGGTGCGTACGTGGAGAAGGCAGGACAGTTGCTTGACAAAAACAACATGCCCGTGACTTTGAAGGGTCAAGGAAGGCCAGATCTGATCGTGCAGGTAGTGGAGATGGCGGAGTTATGAACGAGCCGAAAACGTACTGGCAACCTGATGACGAGGAGGATTCGGATAGCCCGCCGGATTCATGGGACTTTCTTTGGTGGGATGGTGATCCCGATCGAGAGCCCGATCCAGAAAGCGAGCGGCCTCCTTTTCCGGGCGAGACGTTCGTCGCTTCGTGTGCGGAGCCTGATCGCCTGGACGCCCTCTGGGCCATCCTATCGGCGTTCGCCGACGATTCGACACAGTATGAGGTCATCAACCCTGATAACCCCAACGCGGTGTTGGTCGATAGGTTGATGCTCGTTGACAACCGACTGGACGCAATAGATTGGATGCGCCGGGAATATTTCAGCGAAGGACGGTTTGAGAAAAGTACTGGAACTACTTTTGGCTTCAGAGGCCCCTCCAACCGTCTGCTGCGTTTCAGCGTTTATGTGCGCTCCGAGCCCCCAGGGTTGTATGCACCGCTCGGCGCCTCAGCCAGGTGGCAACATTCCGACCTCTTAGAAGGCAGGTATCCGCAACGGAAACACGATGAACCCTATGCCATCGAGGTTGCAGCCCGGCTTGCCTGGGAATTCGCCATGCCGGACGCGGTCGAAATCCTTGTACGCCTCTGCACAGCGAGCCCAGCCATCGGCGTTGGGGGCTGCGTCGAAAGCGGTTGTTGGGGTTTGCCAGTCACGAATACCGCGAGTTACCACCCGGATGGATTCGCGGCCCGGGATCTGGCCATGTCCTTCCTGCACGTATACCACAGCGTTCCTCATCGCTCTACCGCAGGGTTTTCGGTCCAAGAGTTGCGTGAGGACGTTGAACTGGCGCAGCGCGGAAGTCGTATTCAGGTGTTCGTGTACAACAGTCGCATTCGCGAGGTGCATGCGGGTCGGGAACGATTGCAGCGCGAAGAAGTGTTGGCCGCGATGGATCTCCCTCCAGACGACCTAGTCGCTGCGCTCAAAGTATGTGCTTCCCAGGTTCACCCAGAATGGCAAGCCATCGAAGGGGAATCGAAGCAGCTGCTCGGCGAGATCGCGAAAAGCAACGAGGATGATGTCGAGTGGCTGCACCCCACCGACGAGCATATCAGCTTCCTCCAAGAGCACTCGCCCTCACTGGTCACCCGCCTCGACAACGGCGCGGTTGTCCTCTTCGCCCACCCCTACCGCACCCTCTGGCCCCTCTGGGCCGATGCCTTGGCATTGCTCGGCATTCGGTCCAGATGAACCGCATTTCTTCTACGGGCTGTCGTCGAGTTCCGCCGCAATCGCCGCTGCTTTCGCTTCGATATCTGCTTTCGCTTTTTGCAATGCCTCCAATTGCGCTTGCTTTTCTTTTCGAATCGCCGCCGCCCGCGCCGCTGCCGTCGCTTCCTCGTGCGCTTTTAATTCGTCGCGCTGCTTTTTCCAGCGCTCGATATCGACTTCAGCCGCAGCGATTTTGCGCTCGAGTTCCGCAACCGTCGGCTCGTCCGCCGATTCTTGCAAAAAGAAGGATTCCGCCCATCCCGTTCCAAGCGCCGGATTGGCATGCTGCATATCGCCCAATTTCCCAAAGAGCGATTTACGCCAGGCATTAAATGCTTCAATCAGCCGCACTCGAGTCCCAACCGTCCGAAAATCAGCCAATCGTCGCGTCGTTTCTTTCTTTTCGTCCGCTGCTGTCTGTCCAGTCGCCACGCGTTGGGCGAGAATCGGAACGTGTTGTCGCAGCACTTCCTTTTCGGAATCTTGAAGCACAGTCGGCCATGCGGTCATTGCTTCGAGCTGTCCTCCAAGCAATGGCCGACGAAAATCTCGCGGCCGCATATCCCCAAAAAGACGAGTTCCAAGCAGCGACTTCAAATCGACATTGGCCGCGACGAACGTTGCCGAATCGTCGAGGTCCCGATCCGTAAAGTGCATAGCCGCCGAAGCTTCGAGATCAGCCTCACGCAGCTTGCGTTCTTCCGTCATCGCGTCGTCAATCCGGGCACGAAAACTTTCTACGTCCGGGATCAACGCATGTGTGTGGACACACCGACGTATGCGCACGAGGGTGGGTAGATAATGTTCCAACACGGTGTCCGTGGTGGCGTTCAAGGGGATCGTTTTGATTCCAGCCATGGCACGAGATCATACATCAAGGGCGCAGTCGGGAAAAGACTTTCGTGCATACTTTTTTACTTGGAGCTGGCGCGTGATCGCACTTCATGGGGATGAAACGGGGTCGCGCGACGTGGCGGCTCGTCCTGAAGCGCCTGAAGTGGAGACGTGCACGAGGGCGGGGTGGCTCGATGGGCCCAAAGTGGAGTTGCCCTGGTGGTGGCCGGTTTTGAACGAATGTGGCTGGGTTTGCGATTTCGGCTTGCGAGCTGATCTATAGTGCCTGGGCAAGACGCCGCCCCGATGGATCTGGGAACCCACCGGGACGACTTGACGCAACCCCGATCACACGAGGTCACGCCCATGTTCGATCTGTCATGGCCCGACTCAGACGGCCAAGAAAATAGCACAACCAAATCGTCCATTCCGAAGCGCCGTCGCCACCGATGCGACGCATTGAAACTCAGCGCCGACGAATCCAAAGCCGTTCGCGTCGCGCTCCGAAAGCTCGCCAAAACGTTTGGCGGATACAACCGTCTCGCTGTAATGCTCGAAATCCCGGCGAATTCCTTGCGCCGTTTGGCAAATCCCAACGACGCGCGGCCTACGGGCACGTTCGCGATCCGTCTCGCCGCTTTGGCCAAAGTCCCTGTCGAAGTCCTTATCGGGGGCAAGATGGTCGTGACGACGCCGATCATCGGGAGGGCAGCATGAGCCGCTCTAGAGTGAGGAAGCGCGAACGAATCCGTGCCGCCGTGCAGACCACAGACCCCGCGGCGCTTGCGGCCTATGCCGAACTTCTCCGGCCTGTCGTGACAAATCTTCGAACACTCGTCGAAGACGCCACCGCGGAACCGGATAAGCGTGTTCATAGCCGTGTCTTCCTTCGACGTGAGATCCTGAAAGGACTCCGCGAAATCGAGACGCGGATCCAAGTAGCATCGAACCCGTCGACGTAGTCGCGGGCACAGTTCGGTCCAGTCCGAGATCCAAAGCGCTTTTCTTCCGTCCGTCTCTAGACTCCCCTCAAAATGGAGCTAGATCCCGCTCCGTTCAGAATCCCTGAACACTGAGTGCAGAAAGCGAAAGGCGAACCACGCAATTTTCGCCACGACAAGATCGCTCGTTATCCTATCCAAGGCTCCGTGTGAGTGCAGCGGGGCTAGGACGTCAAATCAATGGAGTTGCGTGGTTTCGCTTCGGAGGATGAAGCGATGGCAAGAGGACGTGAGGTATGGAGCAAGAAACTAACCGTAACAGACGCCCAACGTCAGCAGGGAAATCCCACTGGCGACCTGCGCCTGGTTCAAGCCCAAAAGAACAACACGCGACCCATCGAACAGACCACGTACTTCCGTAACGAGGTTTTCGGATCACTAATCTGGCATGCAGAAAAAGATGAGCCGTATGTCGAAGTCGCTCAAGTGGATTTCGATGTTACGCTAATGGGAACGCATTACGGAAATCACATTCTCACGGTGAGCCACAAGCCGACCGGCGAAGCAAAACAAGGCAACTACACGACGAACATCCGTTGGGGCTCGCTCGCGTCAATTCTCCATAGCATAGATATTTCGGATCGCATCCTCCGGCTCTATGCTCCAGCCGCAGGAAGTACCACGCCTTTCTTCATCGTAGTAGAGTGATTCCGCACCTTCCGAATTGGCATGGGCATATCTTCGTGCGCCTCCGGATCGGTGTCTTCGCCGGCTGTGTTTCGCTGGCGTCGGTCTCTCAACCG
>DAOMZH010000852.1:0-4993 GCA_035437985.1 Polyangium sp. (in: bacteria)
GGCATGTGCACCTCGACGCATCGTGGCCCATGGAGCCGCACGACCCAAATGAGCTGCGTTCCTGCGCCAAGAAGCTCGGCAATCTTCTGCCGTAGTTGGGGTTCATCCTGACCGGTGTCCGCGTACTCCACCGCAAATGGGGGTGCTTCGGGCGCCCACCCAGGCTTGTCCTCCAAGTCCCCAATCACGATGTCCGGGGCCCGGAGCATTTTTGCGTGAGGCGAAATCCCCGCGTCTACACCTACGGTTCGGACATCGGGATCGGTACCGAGAAGAATCGCGCCGCCGGCATTATTTCGGGCGCCGCGCTGCCCTGTACCCATGCATTCGATGAGGTAGCCATTCGAAACTTCATAAGGTTCGCCGGGCTGAACGTCGCTTGCGTTGTACGGACCCACAGTTGTGGTGTTTGACGGCGGGAACATGAGCCAACGCTATCACGGACAAACATCGGCCGCAAGTGCGAATTGACCTGTTTCGGCATGAACTTGCAAAGAAATCCAAATGCCGCGAAATGGTTATGGCTGTGATCGCTCGCTCGGAGTGCCCCGAACAGTCACGAGAAGTGATCAGGGAGGCGTTGCGAATTGACCAGGGAATGGATTGGCTTCTTGGCGACGGCGCGCTTCGTCTTGCGTAAATGGGAAGGGGTTTGTCCCACGTTCGTGGAAAAACGCAAATCCAATCACGCCCACGTTTCGCGTCTCGCCCGTCTTTTGCCCCGCATAAGAACCACGCACCGAACCAAATCGAAATGCGGCTACGGCTTCGACACTCTGCCGGAAACCATCAATTTCGAGTTCTCCGTGCGGCTGAACCAAATAACCACGCTTGTTGAAGGCCGCCGAACGACCATCAATCACGTCGAGGCCATCGACGGAAACCACACATTCGACTCGATTCGGCGTCCGATTCCGAATGACGATCGTGTAACGACGTCCGGCTTCGCCCACCACGAAATTCTTTTCGCCCGCGACAAACCCGTTCAAGAATGCACCACTTTCGTCGCGCAATCCAACGAGCAATGCTCCACCCGCTACCGGCGTCATGCCGCCCGTCGTCCGGCGAAATCCAGCCATACTCGCACTGGCCCGCGCGCCCTCTTCGTCATTGTAAAACATGCTCGCCATGCCGAAGGGATTCGTCGGTTCGGCACGTTGAAACGCTACCGTCGTAATCGACGAACTCCGCGTCTCACCCCATTCCGTGCCCAATCCCGGACGATCCGTCGGTTTCGGCTGAACAACCCCAACCTCACCCTCCACGTCTTTCGTCGCCCGCGCAGACGGACGTTGCGCTGTCGCTTCCGCTGCTGCCGGCGGCGGCGGCGAACCTTGGGCGGCGCCCCCGAGGTTGGCTGCAGGAGCACCATCTCCACCAAAGTCGTCACGTGCGGCCGGTGCTTTTGCTTCGGCTGCGCCAAACCCCTCGCTCGAAGTCGGAGGGGTCGAGGACCCGCCACCCGACATCGAAGCTGAACCGCCGCAAGCTATGGCGGAAGAGAAAAGTGTTGCGAATGAAACTGCCAAAAACCCGCGTCGGATGAGGTCCATCGTCGTCCTCCCACAGCCCTTTGCTGCCGTTCGCCCATAGAAACGGAGCGCGAACGAAGAGCTTACACCGCTTCGTCGCTCTTGGGATCCACCTTCTTCATCGAGCGTCTTTTCCTCGATCAAACGCCGCGCCCGACCGCAACTTCGGCCCGGCGCAAGTTTTGACCCACCGCAACTCCCAGCGCCAACGTCGCGATCAGCAGAGCCAACAGCGCGATCGCCGTGAGCGCCAGTGGCGAACACAATGTCCTCCGTAATGCCGCATGCAACGCCGACCACTTCGACGGCGTCTCCAACGGCGGCCACCCACCAACATCAGGGTACGTCGTCCCCATCTCCAGCGAACGACCTTCCACGCTCCGGTTGACCATCGGCGTCGCCCGAGTTTGTAGCGCCATGACTTCCGCGGCCATTGCAGCTGCCGAGACAAATCGATCATCCGGAGACTTCGCCAAGGCTCGCAAAATGAGCGCATCGATTTCCGGGGGAATGTATTGTGGAGCCACGCGCGACGGTGCCAAAGGGCGCCGATGGCAATGCGCAAAACGCAAAGCCGCAACCCCCGAAACATCATCGAATGGCCCTCGGCCCGTGAGCAGTTCGTACAAGACAACCCCGAGCGCATAAAGATCTGCCCGTTCGTCCACGAGTTTGCCCTCGTATTGCTCCGGCGCCATCGTTCGTGGCGTGCCCAAAGACGGCGCGCGTTCCGTCGAAGCATCGTCCAGACACGCTGCAGCTCCAAGGTCCAGAATTTCGATATGCCCGTCGGCACACGAAAATAGGTTTTCCAATTTGATGTCGCGATGGACGATGTTGGCATCGTGCAAAGCCGACAAACCACGTAACACGTCCAAGGCGACACGGAGCGCCGCGGGAATGGAAAACGGTCCCAGACGCTCGACTTCCGCTCGCAAATCATGGCCTTCGAGCAATTCCAGCACGAGATACGGGCGACCGTCGGTCAAAATCCCCATATCCAGCGCCTCGACGATATTGGGATGTCGAAAACAACCCAGCAAACGGCCTTCGTGCAACATTCGATCGGCCAAACCTTTTCGCAAAAGATGCTCCGAGTGCAGCACTTTGAAGGCGGCTTTTCGCGCGAGCATTTCATGCTGCACCTCGAAAACTTCGCCCACGCCTCCGCGCCCCAGCGTACGCACGAGGATCCACGGCGTTCCCGCAATGGGTTCTCCCGGGTACAACTCACCGGTCTCCATATTTGGACAAACCTGAGCGTCATCGAAGGCCGACCACGTGCAATCGATCGTGGGTTCGCGGACCGTCACGGATTCGTTGTTCATGGCAGAACTCCTTGCAAGACTGACGGGGATTGCGAGCGTTTTCGCGTGGGCAACGTGCCGCGCAAAACCGCGGCGAATTCGTCCGCCGTGGAAAAACGTTTTCCCGGAGATTTCTCGAGCGCTTTCGCCACGATTCGTGCCAATGCCGACGATGCCGGCGAAACTTCATCGAGGCGCCGGGGGATCAGCATCAAATGCGCCCGCATTTGCGCCTCGAAATCAGCGCCCCGCAAAATGTCGTAAGGTCCGCGCCCCGCAATGGACTCGTACAGAACGATGCCCATTGCATACACATCGGCACGACCGTCCACCGGCCCTCCGAGAATCTGTTCTGGCGAGACATATCGCGGCGTACTCAGAATGCATTCGCCCGTGGTTCGATGCGCCGCAGCTCCAGCAATTTTCGCAATGCCAAAGTCGAAGAGGAGAGTTCGTTTCGGCAAACCTTCGGCGTTCGTCTCGACAAAAATGTTTCCAGGTTTTACGTCGCGATGCACGATCCCCCGGCGATGGGCTTGATGCAATCCATCCAAAACCCCGGCGAGCAACGTCACGGCTGTGTTCGGCTCGAACGGCCCATGATTCGTCAGGTATTCGCGTAGCGTTTGGCCTGCCAAGCGCGGCATCACCAAAAAAGGTCGATTGTCCCAAGTCATTCCAAGGTCGAGCACCGGGATGAGATGAGGATGATTCATCGCGGCCAGTAATCGTCCTTCTTGCAAAAGGCGCGTCGCATGTTGCTGCACGCCTCGATGCGATTCGCGGAGCACTTTGATCGCAAAACGATCCCCTTTGGGCCCCAATGCTTCGTAGACATCGGAATTCCCGCCACAACCGATCACCCCAACCGTACGATAACGCGTACCCGCCAATGGATCAGGCGGGAGCTCGGCAACATCGATGAACATGAGCGTCGTCCTCCATTCGGGACAGCACGTAAATTCGTGCCCCGATACAGGTCCATCGTCACGAGCAGGTTCCGAGTTGCGTAAAAAATGAAGGACACCCCAAAAAAGTGTTTGGACTGAACACTCATTCAGTCTTTTGGGGTCAAAGGGTGCGTCGGGAAAATTTGGGGAAGGTCGGGTGTGAGCAGATAAATCAACGGCTTGCTAATGCACCATGAACCACTTCACACCCGGTTTGATCTCCATGTGGAAATGATCCGCGTGGGCCACATTGTAGTTGGGCGTGAGCACGTACGTAAAAATGTGTTTGTCCATCGCCTCGCAAACCAGCGCCCGTAACTCGCGCGCTTCGGCGCTTTCGGGCACAGGTGCGTCGGGACCACACGCGCGTTCCCCGATTTTCCCGTGAAAATGCGCCGCAACCAAAATCCACGTCCCATCTTTTTTCCGCAGTTTGCCCACATCGATGGCCAGCGCCCCGGGATGCCGAGTTTCTCCCGGCGTAACGATCGGGTTTGCCCCCGATGATTGTGCTGCCAGCACCGGCGTATTCGTGGCTGCCGGAGCACGGACGAGCACCACTTCTTTTTCCGTCGGCACCATTTCTTCCATGTCGCCAGCGCCTTTTTGCTTCGTCCCCTTTTCGCCCTTCAGCTCCGACGTCTTGGCCCCGAGTCCCGATTTACCGAGGCTTGCCTGAGTCGTCTTGGGCAGCGGTTTTTTCGTGACCGGGGGTTTGGCGGGTGCAGCAGGTTTTGCGGCCGGCTTGGGTTTACCGCGGGTCGCCAATTTGTGATTTGCCGGTTTGCCCGGAGCAGGTTTGGCTGGAATGACGACTGGTTTGGCCGGAGCAACCGGAGGGCTTTGGGTTCTTGCCGATGTCGTCGCGGCGGGTTTGTTCGGGCGATACATCGAAAAGTGTTCAATTTCGTCGATGTCGTGTTTTTCGAGAATGGCCGTGAAATCGTCGAGCGCCAAAGCTAGCCGCGCGTCGAGAATTTCAAATGGCGACGAATCTCGTTGGCTCGGAGCAAGCCCTGAATGAATGAGCACTCCATGCAATCGTCCCGTCAGACGAATGGGAGCTCGCACCCCGGGTTCTGGATCCACGGTGATGTACGGCAAACCGCGTCGATTCAGCTCGGCGATTGCTTCGTCGTTCGTCATGTTCGCATAACGATATGCAGCTGTCGTTTGGACGAGTGTTGGATCAGGGACTGTCAAG
>DAOMZH010000853.1:0-4993 GCA_035437985.1 Polyangium sp. (in: bacteria)
AACCAGCGCTGGCGATTGCCAAAATAGACATTGCGACCACGTTCCACTTCGCGAAACAAATTCAAATAATCGACATCTCCCGGCCCGAATACGCCCGACGGCCGAATGATCGTCCACGGCACTGCTTTGCCCATATTTTCGACGGCTCGTTCGGCTTCGAGTTTGCTTTGCCCGTAAAATTCGATAGGGCGCCGCTCCGACGTCTCCGAATGGGGTTTCGTCGGACTCGACGGGCCGTAACTCGCAAGAGAGCTGATGTGGACGAAGCGTTTGACCTGGGGATGCTCTTTGCTCAAAGCATCGAGCAAGTTTTGGGTGGGAACGACGTTGGCCAAACGAAAGTCTTCGTAGCTGACGCCTTTTGTCGCCCCGGCGACGTGCAAAACGTAATCGGGTTTTTCTGAGCGAATGATCTTTTCAATCCCGGCCTTGTCCTCGTACCTCGCTTCAATCGAGCGGCCTTTTTTGGCCGGAGGTGAACCGGGGCGGCGAATCGCGATGACGTCGACGTTCGCCGCGAGCAATGCATCCCGCAATCGGCCTCCAATGAAGCCGCTCGCGCCCGTCAACAAGACTTTTCCCGATACGCTCGTATTGTGCACGGCGCGGGTTGTGCATCAGTTGACGTGGAAAATCAAGGGAGAATCAGGTACGCTTGGCAAGGTAATCGGCGACGTGCGGAAGCGCGCGAAAACGCTCGACGTACGCCGACAAGCGCGGGAAACTCGCCAAACAATCGGCTTTCAGGCTGAGATTGCCGTCGAGCGTGTCGAAGACCAATACGTCGGCATATGTGGCCGACTTGCCCGCGAAGAAATCGTGATCTCCGAGATATCGATCGAAAATCGCCAATGTCGCTGGCAGATCCTCCCAATACTTGTCAACCGTGGACTGTTCCGTCTTGAATACGCCGGCATAAAGCACCGGAATGAACTTGTTGCGCCAGTCGGTTGTCGTGTCCGCAATGAAATCAGCTTGCGTTCTCGTGGATTCGTCCGCGCCGTACAAATCGAATACGCGCGCCAGGTGCCGAAGAATCGTCCCGCTCTGGGCAATCTGTCGTTCACCCGACTCACTGCGCTCAACGAGCACCGGGAGCTGACCAAGCGGCGTCTTCGGTTTGAGCTCCGGCCAATTCGTTATCCCCGTATTCGTATATGGCGCGTTTGCGAGCGCGAAAAGCAAGCGAATCGGTTCACCACGACCACGGAGCGGAAAGTAGAGCAATTCGTAGGAAGTTGACATAGCCGGAGCTTCTAACAGAAATGCTTTCGCGGGGGAAGTGCCCAAAACCAAAATCGTCCGCGTGTTACGTCGCTAGCATTTCGAGCCCTCCGTTCGCCGCGTCACGACAATAAATGATCCCCATATCCACATTTTTGTGCGACGCGTCTGTGTGTGATTAATCTAACCAAAATTGAATACCACGATTCGGGGGAGGGCAGGATGTCGATATTGAAGTCCGGGGTTTGTCACGGCGTGGCAATTTCGGTTGGTTTTGCTGTTGGATGTTCAGGGGTGGACGAGGCGTGGGTGGTCGATTCTGCGGGCGGATTTGGAGGAATGGGGAGTTCGGGCGGTTCGGGTGAAGTGGCTGGTTCCGGCGGTGCGGACGGCTTGGAGGGGTATCGATTTCGCACCGGAGCAAATGGATTCGAGGTGAGTATCGACGGAGCGACATATCGTCCGTTTTGGCCAATTGGCGTCAATTATGGCCACGACATTCCCGGAACGAGTGCTGGAGAATTTGCCGCCACGCGCGAGCAGATTGCTGAATTCATTCAAACGATTGGAGATCTCGGGGCCAATTCGATCCGCGTGTATACCGTACAGTCGCCTCTCTTTTATGACGAATTGCGTCGCTACAACGAGAGCAACCCAGACAAACCCTTGTTCTTGCTGCAAGGGGCGTGGCTCAGAGAGCCCAACGAGGACGCTGATTTCGCGGGCATGGCGAGTTACGACTCCCCGTGGATCCGGGAGCAGTTCACGGACGAAATGCAAAAAGTCGTCGACGTGGTGCACGGCAATCGCGACATTCCCCCAGGCAGTCCCGGCCATCCGCTCAATTATGGCCGTGCGTACGGTCATTACGGGGCCGATGTGTCTCCGTGGCTCTTGGGTTGGCTCATTGGTCGGGAAATGGAACCGCCCACGATTCAAGGGACGAACGAGTTTTATTATGCTGCACATTGCGGAGGATCGCCGTGCTTCGCCGAATTCAACGGAAACTTTTTCTCCATCGCCAAGGCCACACCATCCGAAGTCGCAGTAACCCGTTGGCTCGATTTTGTCGCGGCATACGAGGCGGAGCATTACAACGCCGCTCATCCAATGGCGTTTTCGAATTGGCCCACGCTCGATCCCATCGACCATGTCGTCGAACTAGGATTCGACGATCAGGAGGTGCTGGATCTGCGGAAAATCATAGTGTCGCCGACATTCACGCCCGGAATCTTCTATTCGTACCACGCCTATCCGTATTACCCGGAATTCATTCTGCATGAGCCGAGCTTTCAAGTCGATGATGAAATCGGTCCCAATTCGTATTTGGGTTATCTCGACCAACTTCGGACGGAATACGCCGGCAGGACGTTGATTATTGCCGAAATTGGTTTGCCCTCGAGTCAAGGCTCCGCGCATTTTGCAGCCTCGGGCATGTCCCACGGAGGACTCGACGAACGCGAGCAAGGTGCGGCAATTTTGCGTTCATTACGTACGATTACGCGAAGCCAGCTGAATGGAGCATTCATTTTCGAGGCTCTCGATGAATGGTGGAAGCGGGCTTGGGTCGTCGAACGACTCGAGCTTCCAGGAGATCGTCGTCCGCTTTGGTTCAATGCTCTGAGCCCCGAGCAAAATTTTGGTTTGTTGGCGATGCGCCCCGGCTCCGATGAACGACATCACGAAATCGACGGCTTATCAATGGATTTTCCGGACGTACCTTCCGCCGAGCAAGATGCACAGCTTCTCGCGCCGCTCGATGAACACGACCCATTGCGTACGCTCCGCGCGCTGACGATCGATAGCGATGAAGGCTTTTTGCATTTGTTGCTGCGCGTAGAATCATTGGATCCCGACGGTGACAGCCGCGTCGATTGGGACCATGTCGATTACCTCGTGGGTATCGATACGCTCGATCCTGATCGTGGTGACCGTTGTTTTGAGCCGTCTTGCCGTGTGCAAACGGAACGCCGAATTGAATTTTTGCTGCGGGTCAATTCGGAAAACGAGGTGACGCACTCCGTGGATCGCCCGTACGACCTGGTTGGAGTTTGGCATGGTTTTCGTGAGCCCTGGCAACTCTATCGGACAGTGCCCAATGACGCCGGTGTATTCGATCTCATGCGTACCGTAACAAACGATGCGTTTTGGTATGCGGGCCAAGAGCTGGCGCCGATTATTTATCAAAACATCGGGCAGTTTCGAACGGGTACGGAATTGAAAACGAGCAATACGAATTTTTGGTATTCAATCGCTGAAAATGCGCTAGAATTGCGGATTCCTTGGACGCTCTTGCACGTCACGGATCCTTCGCAAAGAATGGTCGTGGACGATGATGTTCCGGGAAAAAAAGATGCCGCCCAGGAACTCCAAGTTCGACAAACGCCAGAATTTGCTGTCGTTGTCGTGACACTCGATGGAGCAGGGGCCATTGCCGACACGCTGCCGCGGGCGAAGCAAGTGGGCAATGCGTGGGTAATTCCTGCAATGGGCGCGCCGGTCTATACGTGGAAGACCTGGGACGCGGATCCCCGTTATCACATGTACAGAAAGCAGTCGTTCGGAATCGTGCAGCAAGCGCTTTCTGGAGTCGTTCCAGAAAGCGCTTGGATCACACCATGAATCACTGACACGTCATTGTGGCGCCATTGCAAACGCCGCTCGCGCATTCCGCATTGTTCGCGCACGGTTGCCCAGGATCGAGCAAACATACGCCTGCTCCATTGCACGAATAAACGCCCGTGCACGCGGTCGTGGCCACAGGATCTTCTTGTCCCACGGGGACGTTGACACACGATCCGATCGAGCCGGCTACATTGCATGCTTGACACGTGCCCAAGCAAGCAGTCGAGCAACAGACCCCATCGACGCAGGACGTGCTCAGACACTCGCTGCCAGTGGCACAGGTTTGACCATTGTCCTTTTTACAGGACCCGTTACCGTCACAAGAATTCGTTCCTGTGCAATTGGGCGAATCGTCGGCACCCGCAGGAACGTTCAGGCAAGTCCCGATGTTGCCCGTCAGATTACACGCCTGGCAATTCGCCAAGCATCCGGTATTGCAACAAACGCCATCGGCGCAGAAACCGCTCAAACAATCGGAACCCAAGGCGCAGCCTTGGCCGAGGTCTTTTTTGCACAGGCCACTGCCATTACAAGAACTGGCGCCTACACACGTCGGAGAATCATCGACACCCAAGGGTACATTCGAGCAGGTTCCCAAGCTTCCGGTGATATTGCAGGCTCTACACGTGGTCGTGCACGTACTGTTGCAACAAACCCCATCCACGCAAAATGCACTCAAGCATTCCGTGTTGGCTACGCAGGCTTGACCATTGTCCTTTTTGCAGACGCCATTGCCATCACACGAGTTTGTCCCCGAACAGAGTCCGTCGTCTTGACTAGCCGGGACGTTCGTGCATGTACCGGCCGAGCCTGTGACATTGCACGATTGACAAGTTCCCGTGCACGCGCTGTTGCAACATCGACCATCGACGCATAGGCTATTGCTGCAATCCGTCGCAACGGTGCAGGTATGTCCAATGGGGAATTTGTTTACACAAGCGCTAGCACCTCCCGAACCATCACATGATTGCGGGCTCGGACAGGTATCGTCGGTATATCCCGCCGGAACAATTGTGCAAATGCCGAGCGAGCCGGGGATATTGCACGCTTTGCAATTCTGGGCGCATGCGCTGCCACAGCAATACCCTTCGACACAATAATTGCTTTGGCACTCGCCCGCAAGCATGCAGGTCGTGCCATTGGG
>DAOMZH010000854.1:0-4992 GCA_035437985.1 Polyangium sp. (in: bacteria)
CGCAACATCGAGGCGGCTGCCGATGCAGCTCTCACCTCGATGGTCGTCTCTTATGCGCGGTCTGCGAACTCGGTACACGAACGCGCGACGATGCCGCCGCCCGTGCCCATGGAGCAAATCGTCGAGCGCATGATGCTCGCCGATTCGGATCGCGCTCCCCCGCCCGACATTCGGCCGCTCATTCACACCACCTCGGGTGACTCGAATCCGCCCGGCAGTGATGTCGACACAGTGCGCACGAAGATGGCAGACATGCAACACGTGCCGATGTCTCCTGCGCCTTCGAGCGCGCCGCATGACGACGTCCCAGCGGTGCCTCCGTATCCGCACGATGCCGACACGTTGCCCCCCTCGAACATCATCGATGACACCGAGCCGGGTTTTCGTCCGCTGATGTCCGAGCCTCCGCCGGCTCCATCGCCGCGAACCTCGGCGATCAATGCTGCAGGCGCGGTCCTCGAAGAGTTTGGCGTGGAACTGTTCCGCGAACGATCATCGGTGACGGATGTTTCGTTTGACGAACCCGCGGGTCGTACCGAGGTCGACGAGACGTCGCGTCAGTCCTCTCCGGATGAGAATCTTCGTTTCGCGCGCACTTCGCGACTCACACCGCCACGTACCATGCGTCCAATGGCCGACGTGACACCTCCTTCGAGTTCTACAGGCCGAAGTAATGCGGCAAGGCGGCGCATTTCCGAAACGGGTACGCGGGCTGTCGAAGTGACGCCGGCGAGTGAACGAGTCAGTCCGCCGAGTGGTTCTTCGACGAGCGATCGGATGTTCGACGTTCGCGAGCGTTACGAGTCAGGCGATCATCGCGCAGCGTTGCGCCTAGCCGAATCGATTTTGCAAGACCATCCGGGGCACATCGCCGCGCTTGGTTATGCCGAAAGCTCGCGACAGATGCTGCGGCAGAAGTACTTGGCGCGCATCGGTGACATGTCGTCAGTGCCGCGGTTGAAGCACGTTTCGATCGAGATTGCGCGGGTGGGTTTGGATGGGCGCGATTTGCGGATCGTTGAAGCCATTGACGGAGTGCTCACAGTCGAAGAGATCGTAGGCGTGTCCGGTTTGTCGACGCTCGATGTCTTGCGTGTGCTCACCGATCTCATCAACGACGGCTTCGTGGAATTTCCGGGAGTCGCAGGAGGACGCAGATGATTGCACCTCAAACGAAAAACGTAGAGTCTTCGTCTTCGCCACGACCTTCGACAAAGCACACGATCGCTTCCGTGTTGGGCGGTTTGGGTTTGACCATTGCCGCTTCGCTCGTGTTGTCGTCAGCTGCTACCGCCGATGCGGACGCTCCGAAGGTAGACAACGCGTGGCCGGATTTCAGCGATGTCCCCATGCCGGACAAAGCACCCCAAATCGCCAATTACACTTTGCGGGCGAGCCTCGATCCCACGACGCATCAAATCCGTGGGGAAGGTACGATCGTCTGGAAAAACCCGTCGAACGTGCCTCAGGACGAGCTGTACCTGCATCTGTACTTGAACGCGTTCAAGAACGAGAAAACGATCTACATGCGCAACTTGGGGCGCGGGTTCCGAGGTGATCCGCGCAAGGCCGATTTCGGATGGATTCGTGTTTCCAAGCTTTTTGCCCGCGAGCTCGACAAAGATTTGTGGACGGGGATCGAGCAGCACACACCGGGAGATGCCGACGACGAGACGGAGGTTCGCATCCCCTTGCCCCGTGCAGTGGCGCCCGGAGAAACCCTGACGATGGACGTCGCGTGGTTGTCCGATCTTCCCACCGTCACGTTGCGCACGGGATTCGAAGGCTCGTTTCACATGGCGGGGCAGTGGTTTCCGAAGATTGCGAAACTCGAACCCGACGGTGATTGGGCGCATTTTCCGTTCTATCGATTCTCGGAGTTCTACGCTGATTTTGGCAAATACGACGTGACGATCGACGTGCCCGAAGGGTATGTCGTCGGAGCCACGGGCAAACTCGAGAGCGAGAAAAAGGAAAACGGACGCGTCGAGCAAAGGTACGTCCAGGAGAACGTGCACGACTTTGCGTTCACGGCTTGGGACAAGTTTCGCGAGATCACGACGACCGCGGAAGGCGTGGCGATTCGGTGCCTTTTTCCCCCGGGTTATGAACGCGCCGCCGAAAACCAGGTTGCAGCGACCAAGTTTGGCTTGACGCACTTTGGGATGGCGTATGGAAGGTACCCACACGCGACGTTGACCCTCGTGCATCCACCGCGCGGGGCCGAAGAAGCGGGTGGGATGGAATATCCAACGCTCATCACGACGGGCGGCGAGTGGTACTCGGACAAACTCGGCGCGCACAACGTCGAGCTCGTGACGTTGCACGAGCTGGGTCACCAGTGGTTTCAGGGGATGATCGCGACAAACGAGAACGCGTATCCGTTTCTCGATGAAGGTTTCAATCAATACGCGGAAGGTGTCGTCGGCGAGCTGATGTGGCCGCACGCGTCGGGCGCGAGGTTGTTTGGGAGCTTTGCCGTGGCGGTGCCCGAGGTGGTCCGAGCACCGGCGATCGAAGTGCAACACAACGACGAGGTTGCCGAGTCAGCAGCGCAATTTGCGAGCGGTGGGGACTACGGAGCGCTGGTGTATTCGCGCACGGCAACGATCCTCAACACGCTCGCGCGGGTGTACGGAGAGGACAAGTTTCGTCGCGCGCTTGGCGTGTACACGCGCAAGTATCGTTTTGCGCATCCCAAGCCCAAAGACATGATCGCCGTGTTTCGTGACGAACTCGGCGCCGAAGCTGCGGAGAACCTTCGGGCGGCCATCTTCGATCGGGCGTGGGTCGACTACGGGATCGGGGATCTCGTTTCGACCGATTTCGATCCGTACAAGGGCGTGTTTGGGGATCCGGAAAAACCCGCCACGGCGCCAGCGGTCGACAAGCTCTACCACGGACGCGTGATGGTTCGTCGTCGTGGAACGCTCATGTTTCCGGTCGATATCGACCTCATAGGCGATGATGGCTCGGTCAAACGAGTGCACTGGGATGGTCGTGGAACGACGTTCGACATCCCGTACGAAGGGGATCGGAAACTGGCCTATGCGGTCGTGGATCCCGAACACCGAATTTATTTGGACTCCAACCTTCTCGACAACGCACGAGCCAATTCGCCGGGGAGCGTTGCGCCTCGAGTGTTGTCGCGCGGAGTGATGGCCGCTGAAGTTCTCCAGCAATTCTTGGCCCCATGACGACCATGCAACACCCTGACGATTCGATCGAACATGCACCTGCCGCATGGCGCAGACCTGGTGTAGTGTTTGTCCTGTACGCCTACCGGGTCCTGGTGGCTCTACTTGTCGCCACGCCGTTTGCCTTCCTGTTCGGCTCTTCGGTGGGTGGATATCCCCGCGCCGACGCGCTGCTTTTCGATGACGGTGGCTTGTTGTTCTTCGAGACGATCCGCCGATCGAACACCGCGCTACCGCCGCTCTTCGTGGGAGCGGGCGTGGGATTGGCCGTTGCGTCGTTTCTCGGCATCGTTCCGCTCGCGGCGTTGATTGGTGCGCTTGGGGTGAAGGGACGTTTGTCGGCACGTGATGTCGGGGCGTTTGCGTTTCGCCCGGTAGGCACATTTGCGCTGCTTTTTGGGGCTTTTGCGGTCGTACAGGCCCTTGTTTTCGCGCTCCTCATGGCGCTCGCCGGAGCGATCTCGCGACGTGCATCCTTTCAAATCCCCACAGCCGACGGCGTGAAGTTCGTTGGGTTTGTCGTGGCGTTGAGCGTCGTATCGCTCTTCGGGGTTTGGCAGGACCTCACGCGGGTGGCGGTCGTGCGCGAGGACCTGCGTTTTCGACCAGCCCTCCGCCGCGGCTGGAACACGCTGCGCAAAGGCCATGTTCGCGTCTTCGGGGCGTGGTTTGTCCGGGCGCTGTTGGGCGGAATCGTCATGTACGCGGCGCTTTCGTTGGGCTCGCGTCTGGGGGTCGATTCCGGGGCCAAGGTCGTCGTGGGATTCTTGGTGTACCAAGCATCCATCATTCTGGCGCTGTTTCTCAAGGCCTCGTGGTTTGCCGCGGCGATCCGCCACCTCGATCACACGCGTCCCGTGATCGCGTCAGATGCCGAATCGGCCGAGGTTCCTGAAGTGGATCGACCCCTCGTGGAAGTTCCTAACGACCCACCTGCGTCCCAGAAAAACCCGGTGCTGGTCGAGGCCCCAGTGGTGCCTGTCGCGAGCTTGCCTGCGGAAAATTCGGACAGGGCAGAGAATCTTGATGCTCCTGCTTGACTTGGTCGCCGCCTTGCGTAACGTTCCGCCCCGCGTCGCCGTCAGACGGTCACGCTACCTGCCCAGGTAGCTCAGTTGGTAGAGCAGCGGACTGAAAATCCGCGTGTGGCCAGTTCGATTCTGGCCCTGGGCACCACGATTCTTCGAGCCGCCCCGCTCGCGTCGTTCCAAAAATGGGTCGACCACGTTGCTAGACGCAACGCCACTAGGACCCGAACGCAGGTCTGCACTCGACGCTGCACCTCTCTCACGACTGAGGCATCATGCGATTCGTCCACGCCTCGCGTTAGGTGCGCATGTGGACAGATTTTCTTCCTTGGCACCAAAGGACGATGCGGATGAAGGCTCGACGCGCATTTCAATTGGGGATCGTCGGCGTCGCGAGTGCGGCGGTGGTTTGGTTTGGCGGATGCAGTGGAACGGAAACTCGTACGAGTGGTGGTTCTGCATCGTCGTCGACGGGCTCTTCGAACGGCGGCAACGGCATGGGCGGCATGGGGATCGGAGGTGAGAACCTCGGAGGGAATTTCGCGGGCAGTGGACCCGCGTGCGTCAACCTCGAGTGCCAACAAGTGAAGTGCGAAGGTGGGGCGAAGACGACCGTGACGGGCAAGGTCCTCGATCCTGCGGGAAAAACGCCGCTCTACAACATCACAGTGTACGTCCCGAACGCGCCGCTCCAGCCGCTTCCGGAAGGCGCGAGCTGCGACAAATGCGGCTCGGTGCTCTCTGGAAATCCCGTCGTCACGGCACTC
>DAOMZH010000855.1:0-4988 GCA_035437985.1 Polyangium sp. (in: bacteria)
CCGTCGTTCCATTCGCTTTTTTGGTCGCGCCCGAGGTCACCCAACTCGCCTGCGCCGGGGCGGAACGACATACAACAGCGCAGGAACCGGAAGAGCGTGATGACAGCACGGACCCCTATGTGTTCATGTGCCGCAACGAGCATCGGCGCGGCAATGAATGTCCAACGCGGGAGGAGTGGTACGGCGAAATGGGTTTATGCCCCGATGGGACCGATAATTGTAAGTAGATTCGAGTTACATGCGATCTGGGCCGAGCTTTTGCATTTCCTAGTTCTCTAGGTACCTAGGTTCGGTCAACGGTCGCCTAGGTACCAAGGTTTCTAGGTCCTGTGATCATCACGGACACGTAATCTCCGTCGGCAGAGGCTCGCAGCCAGCAACGCCACCGTGATGCGAGCAGCATCCGCGTTTCGGACCATTGCAATGACATGACGGCGACGGTTCGCCATCGCGACACAGATACATCCGGTTTTCCTCGAACGCGGCCACCTCTTCTCGCAACGCCGCCGGCTCCTTCGATTTCAGCTTCTTTTGCGCCTCCACCACACGCGGCTCTTGGCGATACGCCGTTGGCACTTGCGCAAGAAGACTCCGCGCACTGCACACCGCCGCGCGAACTCCGCCCGACATATTGTCGAGCAACGTGATCGCCGCTTGCGCTCGCTCGCGCGACAGTTGTCCCTCGTCCACGACCGGCTTCGCCTCGGGCGCCGGTTTGTCTTCAGCCGTTGGCGATGCAGGCAACGTTGCAACTGGCGACGGAGGGGGTTCCGTCGGAGAGACCACCGGCACCGTTCGCGAAGGCTCGTTGAGCGGCGGCGCTTCGACTGTCTTCGTCGGAGGTGCTGGCTCGCTTGCCTTTGCCACCGGAGCGTCCGCAGGCTTCCATTCGTTCGGAGCCCAGTTTCCAGCAGGCGCCGTCGCACAGCCAACCAACACGAGCAGTGACACGAGGTGTGGAGCAAAATTCAACGTTGTGCGCATCGTAACCGCTCGACGTTACGACTAGATGAGCTCGCTTGTCTACTGGCTACCGCTTCGCTCCCTTCACAAAACGAAAGGGCAGTCCGAGGGCCAAAACCGAAAACAAAAATCATCGGACGCCACAATTTGTGGGACTTTGGAACACATTGCCCTACGAATTGCCGTGAGCTGGTTCGATCTCACGTTTCTAGAAATCTAGGTTCCTGTATTTCTAGGACGATTGATTTTGCCGGGGAAATCGTGCGTATTACGCGCGCTTCGGTCGTTACACCTGCTCGCACCAGCGCCAATACTTTCCTAGGTTCCTTGAAACCTAGGGAACGCGTCTGCATTCGCCTCCACCAAACCCATGCACGTCGACGTTTTCCATTGCGCTCGAGAAAGAGACCAACGACACTATGCCCGCCAGCATCGAGCTGCGTCGAAGCATCCGTTGACTGGCACACCATCATGACTTCAGTACGCGTTTTTTGTCGGTCCCAAATTGAACACGGATTCTTCCATCCGCCGGGCGATGGCGGCCCCGTCGAACACGACGCCGCGGCGTTCTGGCATCCGCTGGAGGGGGCGCCTGCTACTGGGATTCTTTTTTTCCGTGTGGTGATTGACGACACGGCTGCAAAGCAGACGCATTTGGTGCTCAGCTTGCACGGGCAACGCCTCGATCCCCAAGAGGAACCGCTACATCGGCTACAAACAGCCCTGGAGCGCCGTTTTCCCGAAGCGATGATATCTTTCATCGACGACGACCGTGTTGGATTTGCCCGAGTCTTGGCCCAACATCAAAGCCCTGCAACAGCTGCAGCCGTCGCGTGTATCAAGTACAATTGCGGTTGGGATGAATCGGACCCCATCGTCATCGCCTTCGACCACATTGCGTACAACGTGAGTATCCACTTCGGGAACGATGTCTGGCGAGTGGAAATCGTACCTAGATAACTAGGTTTCTAGACGTCGATACGACCTAGCAACCTAGATTTCAAGGCTTCGTCAAGATGTGCGACACGTCGCCCTTGCTTCCTAGCTATCTAGGTACCTAGCAACCTAGTTACGCTATTCCCCCGAGGATTTCCCTCGTTTTGCCCGAAGAGGTTCCGCTTCGCCATCGACCCCGATTCCTTTCTCCTGCATCATTTGCAAGAGCCAGTCGCGCATCGAGATGCCGTTTTGCACACAATACGTCTTGAGGGCGGTTTTTTTCGACTTCGGGATGCTCACGAAAAAATCGGCCTCGGGTTCTTTCGCGATCCGTTCCGCCTCGCGCGAGAGCGCCACGACTTCACGCGATGGTCGAGGGCTTTCGGCCTGCTCGGTGCTCGGACGCCGCAAACTCAGCTTCGTCGTCATGTTCGAGCCTTCTTTCGCGATGTGCTGGGGGCTTTGGCTTTTGCGGGGGCCTTGGTTTTGGCAGGTGCGGGTTTGGCGGGCGCCTCTTTGCCAAATATCTCGCGATACAGCGCAAGGATCTCATCGACAGCGTGCGGGTCGAGGCGTTGGGTCAAAACCGATTCGCCTTCAGCCACGGTGCGCACGTACGCCGCGCGCTGATGAATGACGGTTTTGGCAAGCGTGCCCGTTTCTTCGAGGGCCTTCGGAGCTTCGACCGAAAACAAGGTCCCTTTGACGACACGATTCATCACGAAAAGCCGCCGAACCTTTTCGCGCCCGAACTCGGCCCGAATCTCGTCGGCATGATCCAAGTCGGCGATGGTTTCACTCGCCGCCCACAAATCGAATGCACCCGGCTGAATCGGCATCACGACAACATCGGTCAGCACCGCCGCTGCCCGGATGAACTCGCCCAGCCGCGGAGGGCCATCGAGGATCACCACATCGCGCCCATCGGTCAGCTCGCGAAAATGTGGTGCCCGCAACGCCTTGTCCACCTTCACGACGCCCAAGCCCTGAAGCTTCGATCCTTCACGACGTTGGGCACCCCAGTCGAGAGCACTACCTTGTCGGTCGAGGTCCACGAGCAGGGTCTTTTGTCCATCGAGGTGTGCGGCGGCGGCAAGATTGACGGCAAGAGTGGTCTTCCCTACTCCGCCTTTTTGATTGAGAACAGCAATGGTGATCGTCATCTAGGAAGCTGTCTTCCTAGGTTTCAAGCTGCTCGTCAAGAACAAAATGCGCTCATTCGACACGAAAGCGCGGCACGGTGGTCCCGCGTAAAACCGGGGGCTTGACGACCTAGGTAGCTAGGTTCCTAGGTTATTGGGATGCGGCGGATGACTCCAGGAGCGGCTCGCGACGTTTGACCGGGGGACGGGTCGGCATGCCTAGAAAGCTAGGGAGCTAGGTTCTTGTCAGAACGAGAATGTGTAGTGATGGCTACTCTGTCGAGCTTCCTGGTGTGTGCATGGCGCTCGACGGGAGTGTCGTGGGACACCCGAAATTTGAATCACGACACCCAGACAAACGACTTGGGTTGGGTGCTCGAGGCGCTGCGGACGGATCCGGAGTCGGTGGAACGGCGGCTCGACGGCTTCAAGAGGCAGAAGTCGCGTTCGTCGGTGCCGGCGGGGCACTCAGAAGTTGGCACCGCGCACTCCTAGCCAAACATCACAACCACGTATTCGTCGACCAAAGTGCACGCCCTTCGGCCGAGTAGATAACGACATTTCCGTCGTCCTGCACAATCAGATAGGCCCCTGGGTGACCATCTGTGCCCGAAGCCCAAACGGGTGACCCATTGTGCGCGTAAAGCACGAGGTTTCCGTCGCCCTGCATAAAACATCCAGTAATGGCACGTCCCCAGGTATTGGAAGCCCAACGTGCATTACTTGCTCCGCGGAGATAGAGGACCAAATTTCCATCATCCTGACAAATCAAGGAATGGACGCCATTGTTCGACGTCAGCGAGCCACCTCGCGTCAGGGTCTCGTTTGGCCCGAGCCGATCCCGAGCCTCGGCCATAGACGCAAAGGATAGACAAGCAATCGACGCCACGACGGCAAACGATGCTGGTTTCATATCCGTCTCCTTCTCCTCGCCCGTAGGCTGCAGCAGTTGATCCCCATCACGGCTGTGGGCATCGCCAAACCTTGAAGATGATGTCGTTCCACCACGCGAAATGAGGCCCCCCATGACCTACGCATTCACGTCTACCGCAAGGGAAATGGCTGCGAAATTGACAGCGGAGAAAACCTTGCGTGAGCTCATCGGTTTCATGTCCGGAACAGCTCGCAACGTCCATACCCGAGTCTGGTGGGTCGAACGGACACACACCAGTTGGCTACTTCTCTGCCGCCTTGACCCTTTCCATATTTTCGATCATCGTCGTCACCAGATTCTGGTCTTGCGTCGAGACGCGTACATGGCGGTCCTGGTTATCGAAACCCGTCGTGAATGACCAAATCGACAATCACGAATCGAGAACTCGTTGCCCTCACAGCGAGTGGGTACGCGCTGCTACTAGCCACCTACTGCTGGCGGAATCGGATGGTGTGGCGAATGTTGGGGTAGTCGCGCAGATAGACAGCCAGCGTGTGCCAACCCACGGCGGGGTAGAGCAGAATCTTGGTGAGAGGCTGGTACTCGTTGCCGTCGAGCACAATTGTATAAGGGGGTACTGGATCTTGCTGCACTAATGTGTCCACGGGACTCCATCCGCCTGTCCGGGTCGAGTTATGCGCGATACTCGTGATCGAGATCGTCTTGGCAGGCGCGGCGGTCGTGTTCCAACCATTGACCAGCGTGTCATGGGTCGGCCAATCGGATCCGATGCGGGTCACCCAAGTGGATCCACGTGGATGAGACGGGCACTGCCTCGCGCAGCAGAGCTGCCAAACGATCGGCGTTGGGCTGTCCTAGCAACCTATCTTCCTAGGTTCCTAGTCATCGCAACCAGCGCGCCGGCACAGCGCATGCGGCCATCATGACCCCGCTCCTCTATTGCCCGCACGTCCAAAAACCGGACGGACTTTTTTGACGACGGTCCGACGGGGGAACTCCGGGGCCTCTACCCCATAGGGTGCCACCGGGGTCAAATCCCGAAACTTTTT
>DAOMZH010000856.1:0-4978 GCA_035437985.1 Polyangium sp. (in: bacteria)
GAGTTTTACGGCGGCAGCCGACAAACTCGGCATAACCAAGTCTTATGCCAGCAAGCTCGTCTCCCGACTCGAAGATCGCCTAGGCGTCCGATTGCTCACGCGCACGACCCGCAAACTCATCGCCACCGAAGCTGGACAAGCATATCACGAACGATGCAGCGCCGTGTTATCCGCATTGGAGGACGCAGAAATGGCGGCGAGCGAGCTCCAGGCCAAGCCGCGTGGGCGACTGCGAATGACCGCGCCAGCTGTTTTTGGCACGAATCACCTATTCGAGCCGATTGTCGCCTTCAATAAGAAGTTCCCCGACATTTTCTTGGAAATCCATTTCTTCGATCGGCGCGTCGATATTCTTGCCGAAGGATACGACGTGGCGATTCGGGCCGGCCTATTGCATGAGGAAAACGTTTCGGCCCGGCGTCTGGCCACGGCGCCCATATTTCCGATTGCCAGCCCCAAATATTTGGCGCGTCGGGGCGAACCAACCGAGCCCGAGGATCTAGTAAATCACGATTGCTTGGTGTATGCGTATCAGGATGTTCTGGCGACATGGCTCTTGCACGACGGTAAACGCGAAGTAGCTGTTCCGATCAAAGCGTACCTCGTCGCCAATCATGCGCAAATGCTGCTCGAGGCTGCATGTCGGGGCTTGGGGATCTGCTATCTACCGCATTTTCATTCTGCGCCGTATCTTCGAGACGGTCGTCTTCGCCGCGTATTGCCCGAATGGCAACGCCCGACCCTCGTGCCCATTCACGCGGTTTTCCCGACAACCCGCCATGTGCCCGCCAAAACGCGGGTCTTCATTGATCACATGGTCGACCATTTTCGCATTCCCGCATGGTCCACATGAATCCATGGGCGCTCAGGGCTTCAATTCTTTGTACGTAGCCGGGACGTTCACGACCGAATGTACCCAACCCCAAATCTTGTACCCTTGATACGACGACATTTGAACTTGGGTCACGGTATCCTGCTCGGACAAACCCATATCGACCGCCGTTTGGACTTCCCCAATCATCGTTTGCAAATAGTCGACCGAAAAGTCGAATCCGTCGGCTCCTACGGGATGACTATGCCCGGGAATTACAATCGTACCGGCTGCGGCTCCCGCCCGCACTGCGGCCAGCGTCACGGCCGTTTCTTGGGCATGTCCGTCCAATAACCAAGGCACAGCGGGTTTTTCCGCGACGAGGGCATTACCGGTCCACAGCACTTTGGCGCTCGGAACCTCGACGAACAAATCACCTCCCGTTTGCGCAAAACCATGATATTGCGCTTTGACGGTGATTCCCCCGAGGTCGACGGTAAATGGTTCGGCAGCGACCACGATATCCGCCGTCACGGGAGTGATTTCGTCCAGGCCCTGGTCTTTGCCGAAATTGTTCTCCATGAAGGTGACGTCGTCCGCAAAATGCGCCGCAATGTACGCCACCGTCGTTTCATGTTGCACGACATGCACGCCCTCGGGCAGGAATGCATTGCCAAAACTATGGTCGCCATGGCTGCTCGTGTTGACCACGTGCGTAATGGGTTTGTCCGTCTGCTCGCGGACGAGCGAAATCATTTGGCAGAAGAGTTGGCGATTGATCATGGACTCGACAAGCAAAACGCCGTCGTCACCAATCACGAATCCGCCGCTGGTAGCCAGGGGAATTCCCGCGGGCGCATTGACGTCCGCATTGGAATCGTAAACGGCAAATACGCCAGGAGCGAGCGATTTCGAGACCAATTTGATGGCCTTCGGCGTCCAGAGAAGAGCTGGATTGGGCTCGGTGATCGTGAATGAGCGATTCTCACAGGCGGGAAACGATTGTATCGTCGAATCGGGCGGAGGATTCGTCGACGGCTCGTCTTCGCATCCAACAATGGGCAAGGCGAGGAACAGGGCGGCGGAAAAAATATGGCGCTTCATGTGTAGCTCACTTTCTCGTAATGGAGTCCCCCCAAGGCGAATCGTGGCCCGAGGATGAGCTAGAACTTGCGACGAAAATGCCTCGTTGAGAAGCCACGTCCGAGGACACGGACCGTTTCCTGAGGGTGAACAATCATCGCCTTCAGAAACCAAATATTCCCGCGTTTTTTTTACGGCATGTGTCGAGGCCGCGTCGCGCGACATCATCGGCCACGCCCAACACATCACGCCGCTGCTCGAGCGACAAACAAAATGTGCTCGCACTCCATAATTCATTGTTCAATTGTTCAAAACTCGGCACATTGCTCACATTGCTCCAGACTCGAACCGTGCCATCGTATGCCGAACTCACGATACACTTGCCATCCGGACACCAATGAAGTTGGTGAATTCGATCCGTGTGTCCTTCGAGAAAAAGCGGAATACCCGAGCCATCAGCATTCCACACATAAATCACGCGCTCCGAAGCCGCGGCGATACGACTCCCATCCGGACTCCAGACCACGTGGCGCGGAGGATCTTGGGTTTGTCGCAAGACGAGGGGCTCGCCCATACCGTCGGCATTCCAAACTCGGATTGTACCGTCGGCAGAAGCAGTCGCGACCCGTCGGCCATCGGGACTGAAAGCTCCACTGGTTATTTTGTGTGTATGGCCGCGTAAAACTACCGCCTCCCCATTTCCGCTAAGATTGGACACTCGTGCAGTATTGTCGGTGGATACCGTGAGCACACGTTCGCGATCGGGACTCAGCGCGAATTCGAGCACATCACTGGTGTGGCCTTCGAGCACCGAAACCGCACCGCTCGGAACATTCCATATTCGTACGAATGGTTCGTCTTTCCCTAACGTCAAGAGAAGTTTGTCGTGCAACGCAAATTCCAGCTGGACGATGCGATTGCCGCTATTCGTCAATACGAGCGGCTCTTCTTGACCATCGATGCGCACGACCGCCAAGGAGCCGTCTGAATTGCCTATGGCGACATGTTGGCTATCCGTTGAAAAAGCACCGCGCTCTTGACGCTTATTTTTGAGAGGAATCGTGATGCTTTTTTGCAAATCAGTCGTCGACCACAGCCGCGCCGGGACATTTTCCGTCGCGGTAAGGACGAATTGACCATCGAAACTCCATGCCCCCTGAATGAAGACTCCACCATCGACGCGCAGTTCACGCGGCGGGTTTATTCCATCGATGTCCCAAATTCGAGCAACCTTGTCTGCGGGCATGATGACGAGCATCCGTTGGCCATCGGGGGCGAGATCGACGTCGGGAAATCCGTTATGACCGGCCGCAAAAACACGCGGCGCATTTTTCTGCTCCGTGGACCATATTCGCGCACTTCCGTCTCCGCTGGCGGTAATGAAATGTTTCCCGTCGCGGCTGAAGCTTGCCTGTTCAACGCCTAACTCGTGGCCAACGAAATGGGCCATCGAATCAATAGCACCGACCCGCCAAAGGCGCGCGATGTTATCCATTGCGGTTGTCAAAACATACTGACCATCAGGGCTGAAAGCGACCGATCGTAGGTCGATGCCTTTACCCAGAGCGACTGGAGCGATGGATTCATCGTCCACGCGCCAAACCGCAGCAATGCCGTCATTACCGGCCGTTGCAATGCGTTTTCCGTCAGGGCTCCAGGCGACACCATTTAATTGGCTTGCCCGCTGGACCGTGGTGGCCCTGCCGAAAAGCTTGGGTTTGTCCGTGCCGGCCGCTGGAAATACACGGGTTATCTCATCACTCGAAATCGTGGCCACATAAGCGCCATCCGGGCTGAATACGGCATCGGTGACATTGCCTCCGTGACCGCCCAAGACAATGGGCTCTCGTCCGCCATCCAGGTCCCAAACGCGGGCTGTATCGTCGAAAGAAGCCGTTACGATATGACGACCATCGGGGCTGAAAGAGGCGCGCCGCAATCGTTCGGTATGGCCGCGAAGAACCATTGGCTCACCCTTGCCATCTGCACGAAATACATACGCTGCGGGATCCCACCCAGCAGTGACGACGCGTTGTCCGTCAGGACTCCACGCGGCCCACGAGACTTTCGCGGCATGTTGGAGGACCACGGGATCGCCACCATCAACCGGCCAAATGCGCGCAGTTTTGTCCCACGATGCGGTGAGGATTTTGGAACCATCAGGGCTGTACGTCGCCCGCCACACCGGTCCTGTATGACCACGTAAAACCTTGGGCGGCAAGGCTCCACGAACATCCCATATATACGCAAAATCGAGCGCTGCGGTCAGCGCGTAGTGGCCATCTGGAGACAGTTCGGCTGTCCAAACCTGACCATCGTGACCCGGGAAAACCGATTCTGCGACGATTCTACGAGCCGCCCGCGGCGCAAGCCACGAGAATTGATGCAAATCCTCCGGCAATTCAACTTCGCGCAAAAGAGAAAGGGCAAACGTGGGATCACGGTCGTGATCGCGCGCCGACGCAGCGCGCGCCGCGTCACGTGCGCGGGCCGCTTCAACGCGGGTTCGTCTTGCAAATTCCTCGGTGCGCGCTGCTTGCTCAGTGGCTTCTTCATGAGCTTCTCGCTCTTTCCACGCCAGCGTGGCCATTGATATGGCGACAATGAAGCTCGCCGCCACAATCGACAAAACCACCAAACGTCGCCTCTTGGCCGCCAGTTCTCCCAGGGAAAATACAGCGTCCAAGAATTCTTGTTCGGTGCGGGTTATTTCGACACGTGAACGTTCTCGAAAGCGCCGTGCTTCGAGCATTGCCTCCTCGCGCCACAAAAGCCCGCGCGCTTTGCCACTTTCGCGCCACTGTCGCGAAGCAATGCGCAATCGCGCCAGAAAATCGGCATCTTCTTTATTTTCATCGAGCCACCGGGAAAGCATGGGCCAACGCACGATGAGCGATTCGTGAACGATTTCCACGGAAACTCCTCCCGTTGTTTCGTCCTTTTCCGCCACCAAAAGCCGCGCCTCCACCAAACGCGCCAATACCCGGTCCGCTTCGGCTGGATCCGCAGCCAATTCTTGCAAATCCGCTTCGCTCGCAATGGCCCGCGTTCGTTCGGGCGTAACCAGCCGTTCGAACATTCTGC
>DAOMZH010000857.1:0-4974 GCA_035437985.1 Polyangium sp. (in: bacteria)
AGCTCTTCACCAAAGAGGGGATCGATGCCGATGCGGTGCGATTCGTACAAACAGCCGAAACACAGCCGGCTCAGCCCGAGAGTATCCAGGCCCAACCAATACCCAAACCCCAAAGCCCAAACCCAAGATTCTACGTCCGTGGATTGCTGGGATTTTTATTGGCCGCGTTCGTAGTGCTAAGCATATTCATTGCATGGCCATTGCACCTCCCAAGCATGTCTCCAGGTAACCGCAGTATCGTCGTCGTTGGGCCAGGAGGCTTTCGCTTTGCAGGTCGAGGCATTGCCGAAAATCTTTGCAATGCCCTGGATCGCAACGCCCATGATGACGAGCCGCGGGCTATTTGTCACAATCGGGGATTCGGCGATAACGAAAAAACGGTTCGCGACAAGGCGCTTCAGGCAAAAGCGTCGGTGCTCGTAGTTGTCGACGATATCGGCGTATCGCAAGTCGAGCTGCTTGGGAGTTTGGCCGGGCATGATCGCCTTGCCCATGGGTGGCCGCGCGTGGACCTGTCGAAATCAGGCGCGACGGATTCGCTCGCACCCGTGCTGCACGAACTCGCGCGAGCGGCCGATGGCGCGAACGACGGGGCTTTTGACAAATCTCGGCTGCGTTGCGGTGAATCGGTCGTAGAAGAGCCTTTCGGGGTGGCGCTGGCGATCATGGTGTTACGGCTTTACGTGCCAAACTGTTTGTCGATAGACACAGACATCGACGCTTTGCGACCTCGATGTCACGGCGAAGAATGTCAGATTCTGGCCCTGCTGGTCCCGAAATCCGTGCCTGCACCCGACGATTGTGACAATGAGTCCGATGCGGCCAAGCAATTGGCATGCATGCGCAAGCAAGCTGTTGATTCCTGCGAGACCACCGAAAAGAAAAGTGCACAAAGCTGGCTCAATCGACTCGATGCCGTTCCCAACCCATTTTACCGCATCACGGCATCAGAGATCGCAGCATGCATAATCGCACACGGGAGCGACCTATCGAGCGAAGAAAAGACGGCACTCGAACTCCGTGCGGACAAACCCGAGCCGGATTGCGAGTCTTCAGCTTGCGCGGCAATTGAGGGCCAATGCATGTTTTGTGCATTTGCGATAAGTGAGCGTGCGCGATACTGGGCTCAAGCGACAGACTGGAAACGTGCCGAGCGCGATTACGAACGGGCTTTTCGGACGTCGAGGAACACCGAGCACCTGCTGGGTCTTGTCGCTTCGCGGTTGCATCGATTCAAAGACATCGCGGGAGATGAACTCGCAAGAAAGACGGCTGCGGACTTAAAGGCGATGGGTAGCGCAGAGGCAAAGCAAAAGCTTCGGGCCAGGTTGCTCGCATGGGTGGCGGCGAAACGAGAAGGGAACGAGACATATGTCAGTGCGGCAGAGATCTCGCTTCTCGAGGCATACGGAGAGCTTGCAGTGGGCGAGCCGGTGTATTCGCGGGAAACCCCAGACGAAATGGAACGGAGTCTGCTTTGTCCGCGGCAGGCGAAAAATTGTCCGATTTACGATTTTCTTGCGGTCCCGAAGGTGGCGGGACCTGCCGACAAGCTTCGGCAGATGCTGCGGGGTGCAGTGCAGCCGGAGGAATAGGTTTTCGAGCGGACCCAGCTCACCGAGAAGAACCAATGCTTTTTGACGATCATTCCACGTCGCGTTACGAGCTACGTGTGTCGAAACGATCACGTTGCTTAATTCCGCAGAGCGCTGTAGCTTCGAATCTTCGCATAAGGAGTTTGGCGGTGCACGAGCCTGAGAACAAACATAACGAGATTGCCAATGATTCGGTTGCGTCCGATGCCGAGCAACCCACCATCAATGAGGTTCGAGAAGCTGTCATTGACCTTCTCGCGGAAGACAAAACCGTAACCGAGGTGTTTGACCAACTCGTCGCCGCAGGAGTTGAACCCACGTTAGCCCGCACAAGCATCGATTCAGTTCTCGCAGAACGAGGTGGCTCTGCGGTATCCAAGTCAAGCTCCCCCGAAATGCCCATTGACGCGTTCTATTTGGCTGAATTGGCTGCCCCGCATCGCCGAATGTTGATTTGTTTGCCGCTATTTTTCCCCGCATGGTCACTCACATTCATGGGGATCAAAGGCGAAGGCGTTGTCCAAATTATCGCTGACATTCTCCTGGTAGTTGGGTTTCTCGCATACTTTGAGGCGGTGTCTTCGATTACCAAAAAGTTGCGTAGCTCGGGTCATGCTGCACTCTTGACATTCGTGAGCCTCGTACCTTGCTTGGGGCTGATTGTTCCGGCTTTGATTGATCGCGAAGTCCGGCAAGCGTATCGAGATCATGGGCTTCGCCCCGGCGTTTTCGGAATGTCAACAAGCGAGGTTTTTGATGCCTTTAGGGCAAAATGAGATTCAAGAGGAGAGCACCAAGCGCTTCCTCCGATAAACTCGCGCAGGCAGATATTTGATATCCATTCCATAACCGCCATTCTTCCGCGCATGACTTTTCGTGGTCCATCCTTGGTGCCGGAGGTTTTTCAGGGCATGGCGGGCCAAGGATCCATCGACACGAGTGGTTCGCAAGTGGAGGATATTTATCGCCGAATGGGGCGACAGCGGTTTGACCGCCTTGGAATTCTGTAAAACGAAAGGGCTCAAAAGTTACAAGCCTCTGCATGCCTGGAGCAGCAAGCTGAATCGGATCGATGCAGAGCTCGAGGCCAACAACGAGATTGTTCGGCCACGGCTTTTACCTATCGAGGTCATTGAGCGCGGGAAAACAGGTGTGCTCGAGCCCGAGACCATCGACGTGCATCTAACTTCCGGCGATGTGATTTGTATTCCGAGCGGTAGCAATATGCAGCAAGCCACTCAAATCGTCGCGATTTGCGCAAGGAGTGGCAATGATTCCAGCGCGTACGGCCATTTTCGTCGCCACCGAGAGCTCCGAGCTGCGTCGGTCATTCGATGGACTTGCAGGAATCAGCAAGGAAATTCTGCGCCAAGACCCACTCTCGGGCGCATCGTTCATGTTTTTCAACAAGGGCGCCGATAAAATGAAAATCATCCGGTGGGACAGGAGCAGCTATTGCGTCTTTTACAAACGCCTCGAGCGCGGGACGTTTCGCATTCCAAAGGTCCTCGAGCCAAGTGCACCAAGCCATCTATATTCAAGAGGCCATTACGGGCTCGGACGTCGCAAAGCTCGGATCACCGCGGACCTGCAAATACCATCATCACGGGCGCTTGTCGTTTTCGAAGCTCTTCGATCTCCGGGCCCAGAAAACGTTGCGCCATAGCCGGATCGGCTTCGCATACGAGCAACATGACGGGACCACGATCCCACGCCCGCAGGTACATTCTAATTTGCCCAATGGCTCGTTGGGCTGACGTCGTGGTCATTCCTTTTTTCATTTCAATCAATACCGCATCACTGACCACCAAATCGGCCCGCCCGCGGGTGCCCGCAGCACGATCGCCAATCGGTCTTTCGCGCTCCGGATTCGCTCCCGGTAAATCCCGACGCAACTTGCGATGCAATGATGCTTGATAATCCGCCTCGGTCTCAGCCCCCCGAGGTTGCCACGAAATGAGCACTTTGATGACGGCCTCGAGCACGGGGTGACCCGATTTTTCTGCTAATGCCAAGGCTCTCTTTTTATCGGTGCAATCGATGACGAAGGGTAAATCTCGAACCGCCGAGACCAATTCGGCCCGAGCTGATTCGTCGGGCAAAAGCTCGTGCGCTTCTTCCGACGAGCTCACGAACCACCAGCCGATCACCCATAAAATGGTCCCAATGATCAATGCGCCAACCCCGAGCGACATCATGCTTGCATCGAGCGACTTTGCTTCACCAATGGTGGCGCCGAACAATTCTTCGGAAATGATGGCGAACAGAACGACGACGTTTCGCAAGGCAAGCCCGACGAGCGCAATGGCAATGAGGCTTTTTCCAAGGGCGCTTGCTCGTTGCGGCCCAGACAAGTCGAAAAAGGCCGACAATCCCTCGCCCACGGACGTTATCGTATTGCCTATTCGATTGGCAACGAGGTCCAAGGACCATTTTCCCTGGTCATCGCGAAACGACCCCATTCGAGCGACGAACAAGAAGAAAAGCAGAAATGAAAACAGCGCCGTCATGATGGTCGTGACGATAGGCGCGTTTGGATTTTCCGATTGATCATATTTCGTTGCGACAACGGTCAAGAAAGCGACTGCCGTAATGACGTAGGCGCGTTTTCCATAAAGCGCGGCATCGATATCGTCGGCAAAGTCCAGAAACTTTTGGCCAAGGCTACCAATCTGCTGCGTCCCTTGCGCGCCTACGGCAACCGCTTGCGAAATGGCTCGTCCAGCCGCATCAGCCGCCCGAGACGACGGCGGCAATGGCGTCGTGGCACCATACGGCGCCGGCGTTGGGGCATATGCCGCGGGATTCGGAGTCCTTCTCGAAGGCGCACTTTCGACAGCTGGCGGTGGCGTTGGAGTCGCAATGGCCGGTGATGCCGCGGGCGATGCAGGCGCCGGAGGCAGTGCGTTATATGAAGGCGCACTCGCCCGCATGTTGACGGGAACAGCAGCGATGGGCGTCGTCGTTGGCAAAAGATGTCCGACACCATGAACCCACGTACAACGGGGACACTGCACCGTCGCGTGCAAATCGAACGTGGGAACAACGAGCATTTGGCCGCAACGAGGGCATTGTACGGACGCTTGATGAACAGGCTGCACGTCGCTACCCTACACGACAAACGGTTGGTCGTGCGAACTTTTGTGAGCCTTGTGAGGATGAGGTCTTGACAAAAATCAAGACAAGGGTGTCTCATACGTGTACGAACGAAATGAGTCAAGCCGATTTGGGCCGCCATCCGCCATCAAACGCGCCTTTTCCTGCACAACACGGCTCAAGTTCCGGGACCTCGACCTTTGCAGTGCTCGTTGCCTTCTGCTTTCTGCTCATGACGTCGTTTTTCGTGTTGAGCTTTTGGGCCGTGCTCAAGCGGTCGGAA
>DAOMZH010000858.1:0-4970 GCA_035437985.1 Polyangium sp. (in: bacteria)
AGATTTGCCGTCGAAATCGCAGAAAAAACCATTTCTCACGGTGCATGAACGACGATAGTCCGGAACGGTAGTGGAGGACTTTGTCATGTGGAGCGTTGGGTTTTAACCCAACGCGCGGTTGCGGATGTATTGCCCGAGAAAAACCATTGGAGCACCAACGATCTCGGCTGCATCATCGGGCCGAGGCCCACGTGCGGACGCGTGGTCAGCCTCCGGCGATTTTGGTCACGACTTTGTCGAAGAACGAACCCTTCTTTTCGTCCTTCACTTTCACTGCGCCGTTCTCGTCGTATTCGATAGGCTCACCGCGTAATTGACCATCGCGGTACGTCGCTTTGGAACGCAGTTTCCCGTTCTCGTCGTATGTAAATACTTCGCCTTGTTTCTGGCCATTTTCATACGTTGCGCGTTCCCGGACCTCGCCATTCAAATGGTACTCGAGGACTTCGCCGTGCAGTTTGTCCGCCTTATACGTTGCTTTGCGAAGCGTCTTGCCCTTGCCGTCCATGACCAGACACTCGCCTTCGAGCTTTCCATTTTTGTAAAAGCTCTTGACCGTCTCTTGGCCCTCGTCATCGTACGAGACAAACGGTCCGTTTTGTTTGCCCTTTTCGAACATGATCACGGTGCGCAGTTTGCCCTCGTCGTACAAACGCGTCGGCCCGTGTTGCTGTCCCTTCAGGAACGTGACGACTTGTGAGAGTTTGCCATTCTCGTCGTGGATCTTCGTTTCGCCATTGAGTTGGCCATCGACGAACAAGGATCGCTCGACCTCGCGTCCCGTTTCATCGTACGTCATTGACAAACCATGGAGCTTGCCTTCTTTGTACGTGGCGCGACGGATGATCTGTTCTTCAGTATCGCCGTACTGGACAAACTCGCCATGAAGCTGGCCTTCTTCCATCTGGAAGCGAGAAGTCAGCTTGCCTTGGTCATCGCGCTCTTCGTGTTCGGTAGGCACGCGTCCCTCCGCGTTAGTTGATCTTCACCAGGCCGCCCTTGAGCGTCAGCATGCCCCCACCTTCGACGGCAGCTGTCGCGCCACCCTTTGCTTTCAAGCCAACGCCGCCTTCGAGCGCCATGTTGACGCCACCTTTGGCTTTGAAATCAGTTCCCGCCTTCAGATCCATTGCTGTGCCGGCTTCAGCCTTGAACTCTGTCCCGGCCTTCATCGTGACCCCTTGCTTCGCCTTGATCGTCACGCTCTTCGCTTCGATCACCAAGTCGCCATCGACTTTGATCGTGTAGTTTTTCGTGACCTTGAAATCGAGGTTCGCTTTGCTCGTGTGCGCTTCGTCCTTGTGCACCGTGAGCGTGCGTTTGCCCTTGACCTCGTGCGTCTCGTCGCCTTTGTCGACCTTGATCGTGCGATTGCCTTTGGTGACCGTGAGCGATTCATTGCCCTCTTCGATCGTCACCTTGCGCTCGTTCTTCACGTTCACCGTGTTGTCGTGAAGAATCTTGATCGTCCAATCATTCTCGACCTCGAAGAGCATGTCTTTCTGCGCGTGCGCATACCACTCTTCGCTGTCTTTCTTGTCCTCGAAACGCATCTCATTTCCCGCGTCGCCTTTTTTCGTGGAGCGACTCAGGATCGTGCTTTTCGTTTGTTCGCCGGGCAGTTCGTACGGAACGGTTTGTTCGGCATTGTAAACCGAACCCGTCACCAGGGGTCTGTCCGGGTCACCATCGAGGAAACTGACGACGACTTCTTGGCCCATTCTCGGGAGAAACCACGCGCCCCAGCTCTTGCCCGCCCACATCTGCGCCACGCGCACGAAGCAAGAGCTCTTATCGTCTTTCTTGCCTTTGCGATCCCAATGAAAGTGCAGTTTCACGCGACCGTACTTGTCGGTCCATTGCTCCTCGCCGCTCTTGCCCACGACGACAGCCGTTTGAGTACCAAAGATCGCGGGCTTCGGGGTGATGCATGGAGGACGAAACGGAGTCTTCTTGGGAAAACACTCGAACTGGTTCGAATAATTCTCCTGATTGCCGCGATGGGTGACCGAGAGCAGAACCCAATCGGTATTCGCATCGTCACGATCGTGTTCGTCGAGGGTGAACACATGACCGGCGGTGAAGGCGCGACAATTGGATGTACCCGACAAACGTGACGCGAGGACTTCCTCCGCCTCGATGCGCACCTTTGCAATCGTGTCGCCCGGACTTTTTTCCGAATGTCCGCCGGGATAATCGAAAATCTCGAGTTTTGCTGATTTCCCATCGACCTTGGCCAAAAGCGACGTGCTCGGCATCTCGAAGTTGTAGTCTGTCGTGGCAAACTTACCGGCTACGATCTCTTCTTCGACGGTGCATTCGACGATGGCGTCTTCATCGGTCGAAGTAGAGAATTGTTCGACGTAGCGGGCTTTCTCGAAGTTTGGACACTTGGGTGCCGAGGCGCTGTCATCGGACAGGACCATCACGTGTTTGCCGTCTTCGTGCGTGAAGAAGTAGAAAATGCCTTCATTTTCCATGAGCCGCGAAACGAAATCGAGGGCGGTCTCTTGGTACTGCACGCAATAGGGACGCTTTTCGTAGGAATTTTTGAGCGAGTCTTTGAAATGTTCACCCGCGGAAAACCCGAGGTCCTTGAAGATTTCCTTGATGATGTCGGGGGTGCTCTTCTCTTGGAAGATGCGGCAGTCGGCAGTTTTTCCCAGCATCCAAAGCCAAGGACTCAATTCGGCGCGGTAGCGCGTTTGTTTGCCCACGCGGCCAGCTTGAATGAAACGGGTACAAATCCCGTGGATATAGCGCGGTTTTTCCTTGGCCATACCGCGCACGGTGAGGGTCACGCCCTTGCCCACGATTGCCTTGAAGTCGAGGGCTTTTTCAGGCGAGACCAGTTCGACTTCGAACCGAAACAAGCCCGACACTCGCTCTTCGCCGTGCAAATCGACGAGCAAGACGGCATCTGCACCAAACGGCGTCGAAATCGCGATGCCGAGGTTGTCTTGCGGATACGGCATGGAAACTCAGCTCATCTTACAAGATTTCCGATTTGGAACGCAAGCGTGACAGCACGCGTTGACACAATGACGAGAGCATGCTGGCATGATCAAGCTTTAACGGGATTTTTTTGCCAATGAGCGCCGAAACGACGGGCTTTGGTCACGTCTTGCTGGGACGCCCCCGACGCCTCGATCGGCAGGGCATCCTCGCGTTTCTCCGTTCCATTGCGGTAGACCGCGGCACGATGCTCGAGCTGCGAAGGTTGTTGGCGGAAGAAATGTCCCGCTCCGCGATCTTTCGCATGCGTGACGAAACGGTGATCGAACAACTCGCCGATCGTTACGTGCGGGGCTCGTTTTCCCTCGTCTTCGTGCGGCCCTTCGACATCTCGCTCGAAGGTTTTACCGTGGAAGGCGACGGCGCCATCGTCCTCACGGATCAGAAAAACGAAGCGGGCGAACTGAAACCCGCGCCCGAAATTCCGCCCGAATATCCAGTGCTGGCACGCCAAGAGTCGGATCAAATCATCGACTCGACCCTGGGCCTGGTCGCCAAACTCACGGCGTTGATGTTCTCGACGTTCGGTCATGAAAAACGCGGCACGACCCTTGGTCGCGAGCTCGTCCTGATGGCCGCGGAGCAGTCTGGCGCGACAAACAAGATGCGTAACGCGATGGACGCTGTGCTCGCCACGCAACTGCATCCACAAGGCGAAGTTCCGAAGAAAGATCCGCAGGTGAAGGATGCGTACATTGCCGCAGCGGCGGAGATGGCGGCAGGACCAAAGCCCGCAGCAAAGGCGATCATCGATTTGATCACTCCGTTGGCCTTTGTGAGCACAGAGCGGCGGTTCAGCAATCCCGTCACGGACATGGCCACGAACAACCAGACCGCGCCCGAAGAGAATTCGGCGAAAAAGAAAGCGGAAGAAACAGCCGATAAACCAGAGCTAAAGCCGTGGGTGTTTTCGATGTGAGTTTTTTCCGGCAATGGTTTGTCGGACTGTTCAGCGCACGACCTTCAGCTCGCCGTTCACCCGCGCCACGTACACCGGAATCTGAAATTGACCGCCATTCTTGTCCGGCATCGTCGAAAGCAGCGGAAGCATGGGCTTTCGAGATAGCTCCCAGATCCGGCCGTCGCACATCGATACAGGAAGGATGTCGGTCTCCTTGAACTTCAGATCCATGGGGCCTGGGAGCAGCGTGCTTTGCACGAAGGCCACGAATTCGTCGCGTATGGCCGCCTCCGTTACGTAAAACCCTGCTGCATAATCGCGGAGCTTGGGCGCGAATTCCTTCACGAGCCCCGCCACGTCGCCCGCCGCAAAGAGATCCCTGAGGCGCAGCGCATACGCGAGCAGCGGCTTGGGATCCTCGATGACCTCCGCCTCCAGAAAAAGCTGTGGGAATGCGGGGCCGTCGTTGTCGAATTCGAGCGTGGCCAGCAAGGGGACGGAAGGGGTTTGTCCGGCCAAATCCCGGCGTAGATCGACGTCGAGTACGATGTCGCCACTCACGTCTGGGGCAACGATATCCCCTTTTACGTAGGCCGAGATGCTCCCTTTGATATCGATGTCGAGCGGTGAACTCATCCCCTCGCGGGTCATGGTCGGCAGCGCCTCGATTTTCAGCGTATTGCCTTTGCCGACGAGGAACACATTGATGGGCGGCGCCACGCTGATGGGCGCCCGCGCGTTCACGGCCGCGAGCATGAAGCCATTCAGACTGATACGCGCCATGCAGGCGCGAAGCGTGAGGTTCAGGTGGAAGAGTGGTTTGTTCTGCATGATCTTACTTGCACGCGTCCACAAGCTGCTTGGCTGGATCGATGTACCTCGCGGTCATGATCGCATCGAGTTCTTTGCTCACGAAGCTGTCGAAGTCCTTGCCGTCGATCCAATCTCGCGCCCAGTCCCTCGTGCCAAGGATATCGAGTCGTTGGCGAATGTCGTGGGCCAGCCCCTCGATCGATTTACCGTCGCGATGGATGTCCTTACGAGTGTCAATCTT
>DAOMZH010000859.1:0-4963 GCA_035437985.1 Polyangium sp. (in: bacteria)
TTCAGGCAATTGCCGTTCGTTGAACGCCTCGAAACCTTTCGTAATGACGATATCGTATTCTCCGCCAAACGCGAGCGGTTTGCTGGGGGTAATCGTTACATACCGCCCCGAGCCTTTGACCGATCCGGCGACCTTCGCCCCCGTTGCATCCCGCAATTCGACATGCGCCAGGTTATCAAGGGCCTCGAATACCGGATGCGACAAAGTCACCGTGATTTCGCCTTCGCTCCGTACGTTCGTCGCCCCATTTCGCGGAGACGAACTGAGAACGAAGAATTCTCGCGACGTGAGCTCTTGCAGGTAATGCACCACGTCTTTCTTTTCGTCGCTCGTCAGCGTGGTCGCCGCCAATTTCGTCATCGCTTCGACTGCTTCATCCAGCGTCCATGCGGCGCCATTAACGAGCCAGCTGCCATGACGATATGCGCCGACCAGGCTTGGGACCACAATGGGATGCGCCGATTGCGTGCCGCCTTTTTCGAGCCGCAATCCGTCTGTCGTCAAAGGTCCGGCATGACAACCAGCGCAATTGCCTTTCCCGCGGAAAATCGCTTCTCCTCGTTTTGCGACTTCCGTCATGCTGCCATCGCGCAGCGTGCGACCATTGGCATGCGGCGGAGGAACGACCGCACTGAGATAATCGTAGAATGCTTGATGTTTTTCCGTGTCGATGGTGAGCCCAACTGTGGGACCGGGGCTGGCAAAAAGGTACGAGAAAAAGTCGTACGCATCGCCTTCCCATCCAATCATGGATTCACGCTCCATCCAAAACATCGGACGACTCGCCGATTCCGAAAAACCTCCCGCCGACCATACGTTTCCATCCGTAATCGCATCGACGTGACAATCGGCACAACTATGATTGACTCCTCCACCTGCGCCCGTGCCCGTGTACAATGTTTGACCGAGCTTGGCGCTGGCATTTCGCGGATCGCCTTCGAGCTTCACGGCCGCAGGCGCCGAGCCGTCCGTATTCGCCATCGTCACCGTATATGCTTGCGCGCCATGCACGTAAAGTTTGTCCGCCGTCGCGAGAATCGTCCGCGGACGGCCTTCAGCTGCAAAACGGTTTTTCTCGGCCAAGGTCGCGGGATCGAGCCCGACGACGGCATCGCTTCCCTCGAACGTCACCCACAAAGTATCGTTCGCCAAAGCTAGGCCAAAAGGACGTACCGCCAACCCCGTCGATCCGGCTTGGCGACCGACATCCACGCCCACGATTTCTTTTCGCGTTGCCGGGTCATAAATCACGACCGAATGCCGAAATGCCGTCATCCCGACGGTGTTGGATAGTTCCGACGGGACGACCCGCGTCGTCGACACATACAGTTTGCCGTTGACCGCCAGCAGGCCCCCAAGCGTCGAACCAACCGATTCGATATACCCTTTCACGCTCAGCGATTGCGTGTCGACCACCGCGATGTCATACAAATCGTTACGCTTTTCGACCGGGAATTGCAGTCGTTCGCTCACCCCCGAACAATACGACGCGACGAACAACGTCGAACCATCTTCACTGAGCGCCAATTTCGTCGCATTTTTATTCGTTGCGAGTCGCCCCGTGACTTCGCGTTTGGCCAGGTCCACGACCACGATTCCATCTTCCGTGGCCAAAGAAACATACGCTTTGGTTCCATCCGGAGAAACCACGACATCCGCTGGTTCGTCCCCAACCCACAATGCGTCAATGAGTTGTCCCTTGGCGACGTCGACAAACCCGAGCGTATCGCCTGCTTTATGCGTCACGAGCACCAGCCCGCGCGATTCGACATACGCGAGCGCCGAAGGCCAAGGCCCCGTCAAGAGTTTGCCCGTGACCATTCCCGTTTGCGGATCGATCCGACTGATGTGCGGATCGAATAGGTTCGCCACCCAGATCTCGCCATTGACCTCGGCCAGTGACGACGTTTGGTAATAATTGAAATGCTCGTAGGGAACTTTGTCCACGACCGTCAACGTTTGCGTTTCCGTCGTCCCTTGAATGCGGAATGAGTATTGTCCAGGCACGACCGGCGTGAACCGATAATATCCATCATTGCCCGCCATGAGCACATTGGCATTCGATGACGGGGCTGATTCGAGCCCCCATGCTCCGCCCGAGTTGTTTTTTAGGTAAAACGTTGCGCCTACGGGAAATCGCTTCGAAGCTTGCAAGGGCAATTCAGCTTCGGTGTTTGATGGAGTATCTCGTGGTCCATCCACGACGACGACGCAACCAGCACCAGCCGATGCGGCAACCGCAGCAACGAGTGTCAAGCCCCCAAACGCCCCAAGCCAAGATCGCTTCATGCGCATTCGAGCCTCTAAACACGCGGAAAAATACAGCAATGCGTATGCGCGCTTCATACGCGTGCCCGCCGAATCAATTGTCGGCGCGCGTCTCGTAGAGAGAAAAAAAGAATCGTCAAGAGGGTCGGGAAATGAATCAGGACTTGCGCAATCGAAATGGCCCGGCCTTGTGTACTTTTCCAGGCAATGGCCGCCCGAGCACCCGCTCCGCCACATTCCCCGCTTCGATCAGCTTGTCCAAATCAACGCCCGTCTCGATGCCCATCCCATGCAGCAGAAAGACCAAATCCTCGGTCGCCACATTTCCTGCCGCCCCTGGGGCATACGGACAGCCTCCTAGGCCCCCGACCGACGCATCGAAATGCCGCACACCCATCTCGAGCCCCACCAAGATATTGGAGAGCGCCGTGCCTCGCGTGTCGTGCATGTGGAGCGAGATCTGATCGACCTCCATCACGTCCATTGCTCGCGCCACGATGTCCTGCGTTTGTCTTGGCGTACCCGTCCCGATCGTGTCGCTCAACGCGATCTGATAACAGCCCAAATCCAGCAGTCGCCGCGCAATGTTCACCGACGATGCCGCCGCTACTGGACCCTCGTACGGACATCCCCACATCGTCGACAAGTACCCGCGCACTCGCAAACCCGCTTCGAGCGCTGGAGGAATGATCTCCGAAAACACGCCTAACGTGCGGTCGATCGTCTTGTTGATGTTCTTCATGTTGTGCGTTTCGCTCGCACTCATGAACACGGCGATCTCGGTCATTCCTGTCGCGATCGCGCGTTCCAGACCTTTTGCGTTCGGACAAAGCGCGCTGAAGGTCACGCCTTCCGGCGCCCTCATCGTCGCGGCGAGTTCTTCGGCGTCGGCCAGCTGCGGCACCCACTTGGGCGACACGAAACTCGTGATCTCGATACGTTTCAGCCCTGATTCGACCAGCTTTTCGATGAGCTGCTTTTTCGCATCGAGCGACACCACGTTCGGTTCGTTTTGCAAACCGTCGCGCGGGCTCACTTCGTAAATCGAAACGCGATCTGCCGTGTGGGCAAACAGATCAGTTCGAGACTTGGGCGACGTCGAAAGGCTGTCCGTCATGTGCGTCATCCATTCTTCGGCAAGCTAACGCGGCGTCAACGTCAGCCGATCGAAACATGCACGTTCACCCTGGAACCACGCGCAAATGCCGTGACTTCTGGCCCGTCACGAACGGAACCGGGTAGGCGCCGCTGAAACAAGCCAGGCAATAACTGTCGTCGAGGACTTCGCGGCCGCCTTTCGCCCGCTGCTCGATGTCGCGCACCGCGGTAACCAGACCGGAGATCGACAAATACCCGAGGGAATCAGCCGTGACGTACTTGCAGATCTCGTCGATGTTGTGCGTCGCGGCGATGAGCTCGGCCCGCGTTGGCGTATCGATCCCATAAAAACAAGGCCAAAGCGTGGGTGGACTCGAGATGCGCAAGTGCACTTCGCGGGCCCCTGCGTCGCGCACCATCTTCACGATCTTGCGGCTCGTCGTTCCCCGCACGAGCGAATCGTCCACGACCACGACGCGTTTGTCCTCGATGACCGCGCGATTGGGCGACAGCTTCAAACGCACGCCGAAATGCCGAATCGACTGCTGCGGTTCGATGAAGGTTCGTCCTACGTAGTGACTCCGAATCAGCCCCATGTCGAAGGCCAGACCGGCATGTTGGGCAAACCCGATCGCCGCGGGCAAACCCGAGTCGGGTACCGGAATCACCACGATGTCGCTTGGGTCTTGCATATCCGCAAGCGGCTGCTCCACCGCGAGCCTTCGACCGAGCGCTTTGCGCACTTCGTACACGTTTGCCCCTTCGATCCGCGAATCCGGGCGCGCGAAGTACACATGCTCGAAGATGCACAGCTTCCGCGCCTTGCGTTCAAAAGGAAAAACCGATCGCGTTCCATTCGGACCAACGATCACCATCTCCCCAGGTTCGACGTCGCGAACGTAGGTAGCGCCGATCAAGTCGAACGACGTTGGTTCACTCGCCACTACCGTTGCACTGCCACCAGCATGATCCAAACGCCCGATACACAGTGGACGAAATCCCATCGGATCCCGTGCGGCCACCATCTCTTCCTGTCCCAAGAACAGGATCGAGTAAGCACCTTCCACTTGCCCGAGCGCATCGCTGATCCGGCTTTGCAGATCCTTGCCCAAGCTTGCGGCGATGAGGTGCACGATGACTTCCGTGTCACTGGCGCTTTGGAAAATCGACCCTCGATCTTCGAGTTTTTCTCGGAGATGTTCGTGGTTTGTCAGGTTTCCGTTGTGCGCGACGGCGATCGATCCGTGGGCATAATCCACCGCGAACGGTTGCGCGTTGCGGATGTGCGAACCTCCGGCCGTCGAGTACCGCACGTGTCCGATGGCGGCATCTCCGGGCAGGTTTGTCAGGTCCGCGGGTGAGAAACACGCTTGTACGAGGCCCATCGCGCGATGCGGCGTCAGCCGTTTTCCATCGCTCGCTACGATGCCCGCAGATTCTTGTCCGCGATGCTGGAGCGCATGCAAACCCAGGTACGCGATGTTTGCTGCTTCGGGATGGCCGTAGATACCGAATACGCCGCACATGCGCCGTCTTGTAGTACGAAAGCGCTAGTGAGCCACGATCGGCACGGAGAAACGACGTTGGACGGGGAATT
>DAOMZH010000860.1:0-4956 GCA_035437985.1 Polyangium sp. (in: bacteria)
GTGCTTCGAGCCTGAACGATTTGAGCTCTCGAGCCGCGTGAGGAAAGGCCGGACGTTTCCTGTCGAACAGGTGCGGAAATCGTGAGTGGCAGTCTGTTTGCACCGATCTGCTCGAACGTACGTTCAACGGTAGTGATGTGCGCGATCGCTGCCCATCGTTTGCCTGGGAGAGAGCAGGATATGCAATGCGGCTTGACGTCTGAGCATCAGCCTAGATACGCTTGGATCCGGAGGTTGATCCGGAATCAGGGATACGCTTCATGGGCCGCCGATTGTCCAAAGGGGTTTGGGGCGAAGAGCGCCGAAGGCGACTCGCAGCCCCAAATGTTCCACCAGGGGCAGAGCCGCGAGTGCTCGAAGATCCGAACCATGACGCAGGCACACCGGGCTGAACACGCGTGAACGACTTCGACGAAAAGACTCACGTTACGACGGTCGTGCAGCCCGCGGCTCCCGACAGTCCCGGGGCGAAGAACGCGACCGATTGCCTCGTCGTCATTTATACGAAAGAGCCAACGCTCTTGGGCAAACGCTTCGTGCTCGACAACAGTCCCACCCGCGTTGGCCGCGGTGGCGACAACCAGATCGTCCTCGACGGCGATAGTGTCTCCCGCCGCCACGCTCAGTTCCGCCAAAAAGGCGACGTTTGGGTCATCGTCGATGATGGGAGCACCAACGGTACGTACTGCAACGACGAACAGATCCAGCGCGAGGTTGTCTTGAAAAACGGCGACCGCGTGAAGATTGGCCCGACAATCTTCAAGTACTTCTCCGGCGCGGACGTCGAAGCCCAGTACCACGAAGAAATCTATCGCATGACCATCATCGATGGTCTCACGCAGATCTACAACAAGCGTTACCTCTACGAGGCGCTCGAGCGTGAGATCGTCCGCGGTCGTCGGCACGAACGTGAACTCTGCATCCTCATGTTCGACATCGATCACTTCAAACGCATCAATGACGTGCACGGACATCTCGCGGGCGACTACGTGCTCAAGGAAGTCGCGCGCGTCGTTCAGGGGCGCATTCGTCGCGACGAAGTTTTTGGTCGCTACGGCGGCGAAGAGTTCACGATCATCCTGCCCGAAACACCGCTCAGTGGGGCAGTAGCGCTTGCCGAATCACTTCGTCAGAAGGTGGCGGACCATGCGTTCGTATTTCAAGCCGACAGCATCAAGGTGACGATCAGTCTCGGAGCAGCGTTGATGGAAGAGAGTGATCGCACTGCATCGGACGTCATCAAACGTGCGGACGAAAAGCTTTATCAAGCAAAGCGCACGGGTCGTAATCGCGTGTGCTCTTGACGGCGTGCGTACATCGTTCGTTCGCATCTGAAGCAGTTGCTCGCGAGTGATCAATTCGACGCGCAACCGTGCTACCACCGATTTCATGCCGCTCAGCGAGTTCCCGCAGCCTGCGGAAGAAGCGTCAGGAAACGATCTCCCCGACATTCGCATCACGCCTCCAGGACCAGCATCGCGCAGCGCGTTTGATCGTCTCGAGCGTGTCGAGTGTCCAGCGTTCGCACAACGCCGTGAAGCTCGTGAAGAGACCAGCGGCACGAGCATGACCCCGGTGTTTTTCACCTCGGGCAAAGGCGCAAATCTCTTCGACGTCGACGGCAATCGTTATGTCGATCTCGCGGCTGGGTTTGGCTCGGTTTTGCTTGGCCATGGATCGGCGTCCGTTGCTCGGGCCATCGAAGCGCAATCCGATCGCATGTTGCAGGCCCTCGGTGATCTCTACTCCGCCGATATCAAGGTCGCGCTGCTCGAACGTTTGGCCTCTATTCATCCCGGACAATCGCCTCGAGTTCTGCTCTGCCAAAGCGGTAGCGACGCGGTCTCTGCGGCGCTCAAGACTTGCGCTCTTTCCACGGGAAAACCCGGCATCATCGCTTTCGAAGGCGCATATCACGGTCTTGGATACGGGCCGCTTGCCGCGTGTGGTTTGCGCGAAAGTTATCGCGCCCCGTTCGCTGCCCAGCTCAATCCCCATGTCAGCTTCGCGCCGTACCCGACAAACGACACGGATCTCGAACGCTCGTTGGCAGCTGTCGAAAAAGCCCTCGAACGTGGTGACGTCGGCGCCGTTATCGTCGAACCGATCCTTGGTCGTGGCGGGGTCATCGTTCCTCCAGATGCCTTCTTGCCGCGTTTGTCCGAGCTAGCCCATCGTCATGGTGCCCTGATCATTGCCGACGAAATCTGGACTGGACTTGGTCGATGCGGTGCCCTTCTTCGCTCGACGGTCGTTGGTGCTCCAATCGATGTTCTCGTCGTGGGAAAAGGTTTGGGTGGAGGTTTGTCGATCTCTGCGTGCATCGCGCCGGATGCGATCATGCAAGCGTGGGCTCAGGGAGGTCAGGTCGTGCACACCTCCACGCACGCGGGAGCTCCACTGCCGTGCGCCGTCGCGATCGCCGTTCTCGATTCACTGCGTTTTCGCCGGCTGATTCCGAACGCTACAGAAGTTGGTGCTCGAACGAAATCGTACCTGCAGAGCATCTTGACGGGTGTCCCAGGTGTCGTCGAAGTGCGCGGAGCAGGGCTCATGCTCGGCATCGCCCTCGAAAGTGGCGCACTCGCTCTTCGCGTCATGCAGCGTATGCTCGAGCTTGGTTTCGTTGTGACGACCGGTGGGCTTCAAGGGGAAGTCATTGTGTGGACTCCGGCGCTCACGATTGCCGAAGAGCAGCTCACTGCGGCTGCAAACGCCATGAAGACTGTGCTCACCTGACGTGCGTCTGCGTTCCCTCCTGCTACGAATCGCCTCGTGACTCCGCGGCAAATCAGCGAATCGCTGCATCTTCGAGTGCGCCGATTCATCGAAGCTTCCATCGACCTCGTACCTACCGAACCATTTGCCGATCTCGCGCGCGACATTGCTCGTTTTCAAGTCGCGCACGTGCCTGCATTTGCGCGTTACGTACGGGCGCGAAAGGTCGACATCGAACGCATCGAGCATCCGCACGCCATTCCAGCATTGCCTTGTGACGTCTTTCGTTTGGCGCGAGTTGCGGCGCACGAACCGAGCGAGGATCAGCGCATCTTTCGGACGAGCGGCACATCGCAAGGCAATGAGGCGCGAGGTGAACATCCCATGCGCACGACGGACACCTATGCATTGGCAGCAGTCGGTTGGGGTCAGCACATGCTTTGGCCGGACCATCGGCGTTTCGATGTGCTCGTGCTTGCTCCGAGTGCCTCGGAAGTCCCGGATTCTTCGTTGTCATTCATGATCGAAGAGTTTGTCCAGAAAGTGGGTGAACAGGGCAAATACCTCTTTGGCAAAAATGGTCTCGACGTGGATGGTTTGGAGCGAGCGATTGGAGATGCGGAATTTTTGGGGCGTTCGGTGCTCGTGCTGGGAACTTCTTTTGCGTTCGTACATTTGATTGATCGCGGCGGGGGTCGTCACCTGCGCCTTCCACCGGGCAGTCGGCTCATGCAAACTGGCGGTTTCAAGGGGCGTTCGCGCGAGGTTAGTCCGGAAGAACTGCGCCGACAGATGGTGACCATTTTTGGTTTGCCCGAAACGCATGTCGTGAGCGAATACGGCATGACGGAACTTTCGAGTCAGCTTTACGAAAGTACATTGGCGGGCGCTTTGGGATTCGGGGAGCCGGGAAAACATGGCGTATATCTCGCTCCGCCGTGGTTATCGGTTGCGGCTGCGGATCCCGTGACGCTCGAAGCATTACCGGCTGGAGAAACAGGCATTTTGCGATTTGTGGATTTGGCGAATGTCGATTCGGCTGTGGCGATTCAAACGATGGATTTGGGTCGGGTGACCCGGGACGGTGTGGAATTGCTGGGTCGTGCGCCTGGGGCGATGGTGCGGGGTTGTTCGTTGGCGGTGGAAGAGCTGTTCATGCAGGGTTCGTCGTGAATGTCGAATTGGCGCGCGGGCGTGTGGAATGTCTCGTGCGTTTGGCGCGACGAATCCAAGACGAGCGCGACGAAATCGGCCAGGAAGCCCGGCAGCGTTTGCCCGAGGTTACGGGTTTGACCCAAGCATCCATTGAATTGGCGTTGTCCCAGCATTTCGAGACCGAGCCGACGGCTGAAGAACTCGATAAATTGATCAAGTCGGTCACGTCTGCACCGGTTTGTCACGTCATCATGTCGGCGAACGTATTTACTGCGCCATTGCGGGCCCTGGCTTTGGCTGTGGCAACATCGCCACGGGTGTTCGTCCGCGCGTCACGCCGTGATCCGGTGATGACGGACCTATTGATTCGCATGTTGGCCTCGGATCGGCAATTTGCGGCGTTCGACGGGGTCATCGACATGCACGAAAAACTTCATGTCGGGCCCGGGCATGAATTGCATATTTATGGATCCGACGAAAGCATTGCGGCCATTGTAAATGGTTTGCCCGCGGGCGTGCTCGTGCGCGCACATGGGACGGGTATTGGCCTAGCGATCGTCGGGGAAAACATTGATTTGATAGCTGCGGCCGAAGCGCTCGCGCAAGACGTTGGGGTATTCGATCAACGGGGATGTTTGTCGCCGCGATTTGTTTTCGTGGAAGGAGGCGAAGACCGGGCGGAGCGATTTTGCGTCGAGCTCGAGAAAACAATGTGGGATTTTTCATTTTGTTTTGGTGGGGGTGTGCTGGATGCAGGATTGCAAGCCGAAATAGCGCGGTATCAAGCGACGATGGAGGCGATTGGGTCGTATTGGCAGGGTTCGTCGTATGCGGTCGGATTCGATCCGGCTCCGCGAGCGCTTTTATTACCGCCCGCTGCGAGAATCGCGCACGTCGTGCCGGCGAATGTCGCGAATATGGACAATTTACTCGACCCGTGGATTCGATATGTGACGGCGATTGGGCTCGATGGCGAAAGTGGTTTGTCGCGAATGTTGAAAGAAAAGGTTCCCTGGGCGCGCTGGAGTCGATTGGGCTTTATGCAACGTCCGCCGCTCGATGGTCCGGTGGATGGGAGGACCA
>DAOMZH010000861.1:0-4947 GCA_035437985.1 Polyangium sp. (in: bacteria)
TTCTCCGCAACGAGTCTCGCGACACTGAGGGCTCGTTTTTTCTGCGCCTCGGAAGCTCCGGGTTGCTTGTGCAAATACGCCATCGACTGAGCCATTTGCGTCGACTTGATCGTGCCCTCCTTGGCGCGTTTCTCGACAGCGTCGAGCACCGCGTCCCATTCGGTCTTGCAGCCGCCGTTTTGAGGGTAAAACGAACAAAGATACGCCGCTTCTCCAGCGACGTCGTCGGAGGGATCCTGCATGAACCCCAGCCACATCTTGCAAGTATCGGCGGCGCGTGCCGGAGGTGTACCCGTCCAGAACGCGGAAATCGCCGCCTTGCGAACGATCACGTCCTTGTCGTTCATCGCGATGTCTTTGATGAAATCGTAAAGCGGTTCGCCGTTCGAAAACAGCATCCGCGCCAAAAGACTCGTCCGCATCTGCTGCACTTCGTGGCTCTTGGCCATCGTCTTGATGCGCTCGCCCAAACCCGTCTCGGCATGCTTGATCGCCCCCACGACCCCTCCGAGCTCCTGTGCAACGGCCTTGTCTTTTTCAGCTTCGGCAACCGCCACGATCCGCTCGGCCAAAGGTTTGTCCGTACGGAACCGTTTGCCCCGTTGCGTGAGCGTACGAGATCCGAGCCAACGTACATGCTCGTTCGGATCCTCGAGGAAGTTCACGAGCGTCGTATCGCCTTTTCCGTCGCGTACTCCGTCACTCTCGACCAACGTTTTCAGCTCGGGGCACTTCGCATCGAAACCATACGCAGCCCACTTGCACCCGAGCGCCTTCTTCGCCATGTCGACAAGCATCGGATCGTTGCTTGCCGCCTCGATCCCCTTCACATCGGGCTTGGCTTCCGGCGTGCTCGTCGAAGCCGCCGGGGTTGCTTCGGACGAACTCTTGCTACATCCAAGTCCCAAAACAACCGTTGCAGCCCCAACGATTGTCAACACACGAGCCATACGCAAAGAGGACAGGGCTAGCCGTTTGGTCATGGCTCATCCCCATACTCCCAGAATCGGCGACGGCCAAGCTCCTATGCTCGTCGGACGTGCTGCTCGTCCACCTCACGCGGCTTCGACACGCTCGCGATTTTGTTCAGGTGTTTGGCTTGCATTCTTCGGGCGTTGAATCTCGGGGAGGTTCGCGGCCATAAGCGTACGACCCATCACAAAACCGCGCAAAGAAAGGCGCATGCGCAAAGCATCGACGAGCCCTTCTTGATGCAGCGCACTCACGGTTTTGCGCACATCGGCCTTACGAACTTCGATTTCGCGCGACAAAGATTCGAGGTCCATGCAGCGACCTTCGGTTTGTGCTCGAGCCAACGCGCGGAGAATGTACGGAGCGATATGTTGCGGTGTCATCATGTCGCGACCCTACACCATCTACTGAACGAGTGCATAGTTTTTGGATCATTTTGTTCAGCGAACTTGTTCAGGTCTCGGAAGTGCACAAGTCGCTTGTGTTCAACGGGGAAAACGTGGTGCCTTTCACGTCGTGGACTTCGCTGCCCAGGTGCAAAAAATTATCTACTTCCCGCTGGTGACGCTCTCGGGCACGCCGGTGACGCTCGCGGCGATCTTCATCGCGCTCCTCATTTTTCTCGCGTTCCGGTCGGGAGCTCAGATCCTCGGTTATGCGATTCGCGAGGGGCTCAAGCGCCACGGTCAAGCTGATGGTGTTGCCGCGGCGATTGCGCAGATCACTCGCTACATTCTTGTTTTTCTGGGTCTGGCGATCTCGCTCAACACAATTGGCGTCAACGTCAACGCCCTCATCGCGGGTTCCGCAGGGTTGCTCGTTGGTGTCGGTCTTGGTTTGCAGAACGTCACGTCGAACTTCGTCTCGGGCATCATCGTTCTCATCGAACGACCTGTGAAGAAAGGAGACGCCATTCAGATCGGGGATGTGAATGGAACGGTGGTCGAGATCGGGTTACGCGCGACGCGGATCATCACGCGCGACGAAGTCACGCTGCTGATTCCGAATATGGAACTCATTACGGGCCGCGTGGTGAATCAATCGGTGCCGAGTCCGCGGATGCGCATGCACGTGCGGGTGGGTGTGGCGTACGAGAGTGACGTTGAGCTGGTGCGGGAGACGCTTCTCGAAGTCGCCAATGAGCATGAGCAGGTGCTCGAAACCCCCGAGCCTTCGGTGCGTTTGGAAGGGTTTGGCGACTCGAGCCTCGATTTTGCACTCTTGTGCTGGGTTCCCGATGCGCTGGTCGATGACGAGGTTGCATCGGATCTGCGTTTGTCGATATTGGCCGCGTTTCGCGAGCGGGGAATCACGATTCCGTTTCCGCAACGCGACGTGCATGTCGTCTCGGAAAAATCTGACAAACCCAAGGCAGACGACGGCGCAAAATCTTCTGCCATCGCGGTGTCCGAGACCAAATGATCAAAGCGGCGCAGCCCTCGGGGGAGCGAGCCACCACGCTCCCCCGAGGGCCATGCCGCTTTACCCCGTGCATGGCGCCGCTCGAAGGATTGGCAAGAGTCGGGCCAACCCCAAGAACCCCCAAATCACGCAATTATCGAATGTCCAAGTTCGCGTCATCTTGCATAGATGAAATGCGGACGGGAAAACCATTTCGATCCCGCGATCTGACGGGTCATCGTCGAGCAACGTTCATAACGCCGTGAACGGTAATGTTTTGATACGCGTGAAATTTCGCGTTGGATCGACGACTTTGACTTCTCCGAATGTTTGTAATGCGGCGCCAATACTCCTCGAGTCCCCGGTAACAACAATGATCATGTGCCCCTCGCGCACATGTTCGGCGAATTCTTTACGCGCCTGATCCGCAGTCACGCGCCGCGTGGCTTTATCGAGTTCCTCGGCGGCATCATCGGATTGTTTATGCGCCCAGTTGTCGCTCAGCTCATCGGCGGCAGCACGTGGACGACCACGGCTTATGGAGCGAATACCCACGAGAAATCGTGAAGCTGTTTCGATTTCCTCGTTCGTCGGCGCTGCTGCTGCTGCCAGTTTCTGCAGGTGTTCGAGAAGGGCCCCGAGCGCTTTGCCCGTCGATTCATTTTGCGTTTGTGCGTACGCGTAAAACACGGATGGCCCATTGGCGTACACGTCGGTACTCGAAAAGGTTAGGTACGCCAAACCTTGTTTTTCCCGGACATCCTCCCAGAGTCGACCGGAAAATGCTCCCCCGAGGATTTGTTCGGCGACAGCAAATGGCGGATAACTCGGATCGGTTTCTTTCGGCGCCAGGGTGCCGACGGCGATTTCGCTTTGCGTGCTTCCGGGGCGCTCGACCAAAGTGATTTTCGTGGCTGCTGGCGGCATTGGATCCGTAAATGACACGACCGGGGCGACTTTTTTCGGCAGATTGCCAAAACCCTTCGTGGCCAAACTTCGTAATCGCTCAGGATCGACGTCTCCGGCAGCGGCAATCAACATGTTGCTGGGGACGAAATGCTTGCGATGCCATTCCTTGCAATCTTTGGGCTGGAGTTTGGCGAGATCGTCGACCGTTGCTGCATAAGAGGCATAAGGGTGATGATCCGTCGGCAATTCGAATAAATCGCGGTAAAGCATCATCATGACGCCCCATCTTCCATCCGAGCGCGCACTTTCGGCGGCCTCCTCGGTCAATTGTTTTTGAATGCGCGTCACGTCCGCATCTTTGAGCCCCGGCTTGTTTACGACTTGGGTAAGCAATTCAAATGCATCGGGCAAACGATCACTGACGACGGACAAGCCATAAACCACTCGGTCCGGATCCACATCGACGTCGAGGGTTGCTCCCAATGCTTCCAGTTTTCCTTGGAGCTCGGTATCGTTCATGTTTGCCGCGCCCGACGAAGCCACGGCTTGCGCGCACATTGCTGACAAACCCGTGTGTTCGCCATCGGTGGACGAGCCTGCGAGAACGACCACGCGTAGCTGCACCGCCGGAATCGTACGATTGCGACGGCTCACGATCTTCAAACCATTGGCGAGTTCGGCCCATGTTGGCGGAGTCGCGGTAACTTGTCGCGGCGGAAGTGATTCGGGGGGAGGTTCTCTGGGCGGCGAAGGCTCGGCAATCGAAGCGCTCGGGGCAGGTTTGTCTTTGGGGACCGAGGTTGAAGTCTTGGACGACGTCGCTCCGCCACAACCCAAGCTGCATGCGCTCGCAAACAGCAATGCTCCGTAAATTTTATTCACTTTGCACCTACCAATGCTGTGGCGGCATTTTCTTTGACGACGGGGCGAGATTCGATCGTGGAGCGATGATTTTTATCCAAATATTTGGCCACTGCTTTTTGTACGTCGTCGGCTGTGACGGCAGCCAGACGATCGAATGCGCGGGTCAAGAGTTTCGCATCGCCAAACCCGAGTTCGTATTTGCCGAGGTCAATGGCGCGATCTCGGGTCCAAGCCAGACGGTTTGCCAACGAAGTTTCGAGTCTTCGGCGTGCTCGCAGCATTTCGTCAGGCGTTGGAGGACGCGTAGCCAAGTCGGTCATGACGGCGTCCACGTGTTTTTCCACATCGGCTAGCGCCGTATTGGGCAACAACCGCACTTCCATACGGAGGAGCCCGGGTCCGCGATAAAAGTTGAATTCGTCGATACTCGCATTGGCCAGCGAAGCCAGAGATTTTTCGCGGACGAGCAAAGCCGGACGGCGGGCCCGTTCTCCATCACCGAGAATGATGGCCGCGAAACGCAGGGCGTCGTGCTCGCGCGTGAGCGGTTTGGGAATGACGAACCCATAGGTCAGGGCCGGAACTCGAGCGAGTGGGTCATCGATAATTTCGCGTCGTTCGGCCTTTTGATCGGTCAGGGTTGGCTCGACGAATGGTTTGGCTTGGATACGCGGAATGTCGTCGAAGTATTTGTGGACGAGGGTCAAGGCCGTATCGGGATCGAAATCGCCGGACAAGGCCAGGACGGCTGTGTTTGGGCCGTAATGAGCGGCATGAAAAGCGCGGACCCAGGAAAGCTCG
>DAOMZH010000862.1:0-4942 GCA_035437985.1 Polyangium sp. (in: bacteria)
GATGTCGCTCAGCAGTTCGGTGGCGATGCGTGAAAGCCGAGCTTCCGTGTAACGCATAGCGGCCGGTGAATCGCCATCGACCGAACCGTAGTTGCCTTGGCCGTCGATGAGCGGATTACGCAGGCTGAACGACTGCGCCATACGCACGAGCGCGTCATAAACCGCAAGATCTCCGTGTGGGTGATATTTACCGAGCACATCACCGACGACGCGCGCGCATTTCTTGTGCGAACCGCCCGGGCCGATCTTTTGCTCGTGCATCGAGAACAGAATGCGCCGATGCACTGGTTTCAAGCCGTCGCGCACGTCCGGAATCGCGCGGCCAATGATCACGCTCATCGCGTAATCGAGATAGCTATTGCGCAATTCGTCTTGAATGCTGACGGGGATTTTCTGCTGGACCGTCGAAACGTCTTCCATACCGCTCTTCAAACCAAATTCGGCGCCGGAGATACCGGAAACGAGGTGTCATCCGCGCCGCCTGTAGGACGCTCTCAGGTAGTCCAGCGACAGCCATTCTGCAAAGGGTTTGAAGGGCAAAAAAACCAAATGTTCAGTCCACCCGTCGAGGGCGGACCGAGCCATTCTTCAAAAGAACATACACGTAGCGGTGGTTACTTTTCCCGGCTCGACAAGCCCCGAACAACTCGCCTCGAGACTCTTGCCAGAAGTCGCATCGTGTCCAACGACAGCGGCTGCGTGCATCCCGGGTTCGAGCGGTGAAAATCGTACGGATCTTCCGCAAATCACTTGCGTAATCGATTCCTCGGGCGGGCCGGGATAAGTCGCGTCGAAGGTCGCGGTGCTCGTGTCCATGCACTTCTGCGCGTCGAGCACGATCTCCAACGCGCCGTCGGTTCGGAAAGGATCGCACGCCGCGTCAATCACGAGTCCCTTACGCGTCGTCGCTGAACAAGAACTCCCCCAAACCACAGGTCCACCATCGGTGGCAATCGCTTCGATGCGAAACGTGTAGGTTTGTCCCGCCGTAATCGTGGATTGGGCAAACGCTGGTGGCGGTGGCCCATCCGCTGTGCACGGGAAGTTCAACAGGGCAGGGAGACTCGGATCGTCCGGACGCACGTGGAAGGCAAACACGTCGGCACACGTGAGCGCGGGATTCGCCGACACCATCGCGTCGCGGGGATCCACAACAACGCCCGTCGTCGTGGGGATGTCCTTGAACGGGTCGCAATCCTGAACGCCGATCCGGGTGTCCTCGACCGCTGTCACGTCGTCGCATTTGGTCGACCACTTGGGCAAAACCGGATTCGTCGCTGTGCCGTTCTTGACCTCCTCCTTGAGGTACATCGTGGCGCCGCCCGATGCTCCACCGCCAAGCGGACTGAGTTTGTCCGCGGCGAGGTCATATCCAGCGATCGTCACCTGGTATTTGTGATCGACGACGACCTGGCGAAAGGTCACTGCCGCAGCGCAGGGCGTTGGAGGCGAAGCGGCGAGCGTGAAGATCTTGTCCGGGTCGGTGACATCGAAAATCTGCGCCACGTAGCTCTGCATGGCTCCGTCGGTCTTCGCGCAGGGCATGTCGCCCATGAAGAATGCCGGGTCGACCAAGATGCTCGTGATCGCCGCGGCGCTCGTGCTCGTGGACGACGATGACGAACTCGTCTCGCAACCAAGTGCAGTAAAGACAAACATGAGCGGAACAAGAACCCGTTCGAATCGACGCATGGAGCGGGCGTAGCTGATGGCGGCGCATGGTGCCAGACGAAAAGCATCCGCAAAATGACGGAGGGGTTTTACGACGCAACGTCCGCAAGAGCGCGCGTCACCAATGCGGGCCAATCGACCCCAAGCGGCAATCGACCTTCCGCTCGCTCGGGACGTCCGCCCCCTCGACCTCCACCCAACGCCGCAACCTTTTTTAGGAACGCGCCGCACTCGAACGTGCTCTCCGGACCTCGCGCCACAAGTACAATCGTGCCGCCGTCTGCCGCTCCAGCAATCATCGCCACGCGATCGCCGCGAGTTGTGATGCGTGCGGCAACAGCCCGCACCAGATCGAGCGAAGCATCGTCCACGACCCCCACGACGAAGCGAGTTGCCGCGGCTCGTACGAGATCATCCGCCAACGCCGAAGCTACTCGAATACGCACTCGTCCCAACGTTTCGCGAGCTTCGGCGAGTTCGCGCCGGAGTTTGTCCAGACCTGCCGGCACATCATCGGTCCCGCAGGTGAACTCACGCGCAAGCGCGCGAGTAATGGCTGCTTCGCGTCCCACGTTGTGGCGCGCGCGCGGACCGGCCGAAAATGTCACGCGCGCATTGCCCTTGTAACGCTCGACGGATTCAATCCGGACAAACCCAATCTGCGCCGCGTGCGTGCAATGCGTCCCGCCACAAGGCGAGACGTCGAAGTCGCCAATCGCCACGACGCGCACGTTGTCCGTGACCTTGGGCTGGCGCCGCAAAGGCAACGCGCGAAGTTCATCAGGGGAGGGGAAAAACGCGCGCACTGGAACGTCGTCGTCGATCAGAGAATTGACCAAGTCTTCCGCGCGGGCGGCATCACGTTCGTCCAGCATGGGCAGGTCGAGGTCAATCGTGCAGGCGCTTTCGCCAAGCCGCGACGAGACCGTTTCTCCACGCGCAATGTCTGCCAGCGCGCGCGAGAGCATGTGTTGCCCCGTGTGTTGCGCCATGTGGATCCGCCGACGAACCTTGTCGATCGAGCCTTCGACGAACTCATCGAGCGTGGGCAGTGGTCCTTCGAGCACGTGATGGATGCGTCCAGACTCGTCGATGACGACATCGATCACCTTCGCTGCGCCGAGCGTTCCGCGATCGGACATCTGCCCGCCGGATTCCGGATAAAACGCGGTGCGGTCGAGGATGACGCTGGGTTTGTCGCCGAGCTCGGCGTGTTCGACGACGCGGGCTCGAAACGAAAGCAAGAGCGAGTCATCGTGATAAAGCTCGATGGAACGGGGCGTAGCCACGACTCGAAAAGATCCCCTAGGGATTGAGCGACGGAAGAACACGGCGCTGGAGAATATCCGGCAACAGACGAAGTTGCGCACAATGTGCCGCAGCATCTCGGCCGGCGTAACCACGGACGAAGAAATGGTTGCGATCCCGAGCGCGAATCAAGCCGAAGGGATCGCCTTGCGGCGGCGCCATGAGTGTTTCGTCGAGACCAACGTCTCGCAGAAGATAGGTAGCCGTGTCGACGGTCGATGAATACCCGTACGTCGGGACAGACGAGTGCGTCACGACGAGGATTGGCCCACCACGTGCGGCAGATCGAGCCAGCGCGGCAAACGATGCAAGCTCCGCAGGATCTGGCGTTTCGGCTCCAGGAGCGAAGCCCGCATAAAGCGAGTCGAGGAGCACGATGGCTTCAATGTCGTCTCGATCGGCAGCCATGATCCGACGAATGGCGCCATACCCGGCGCTCCATGACGTGAGGACGATGCTGCGCGGACGTGCAGCAGGATGGTTTTTAACGATCGACATTTCGCGACTGATCGACGAGAGCATCGCGTCGAACGTGCCCGGGGCTGAAAAAGCGCGGTCATAACCGCCAGACAACGTTCCAATGTCGAACGTGGCGATGACCAGTCCCAGGCCCAAGGGTGTGAGCATTTTTCGAATCGGCTCGGCGCCATGAAAATGTACGAGCAAGTCGTAGCCACCGTCGGGAGGGAGATCGAGCTGTGCGGGAATCAAGACCTTGCCGATGGGCAACGTGCGGGTTTCGAGGTAGTCGGTGGAGTTCGTCTCCGGAAAGTCGCAACCTCCGGTGGGAATCGTTTCGACCACAAAAGGTTTTTCCGTGGCGCCAGCGGGGAGCTCAGCCATCGCCAGTGCGGTGGGGGTGACCTGCGACGCCACTTGCGCTGGAGGTGGTCGCGAACCAGAAGTTTGCGCGGCAGCGGCCATGACAAACGCGCCGCAGAGAAGCACGATCCCGAGGTCCGCGACGGATTTCGTCATGCAACCTGTCCGCTAGAACCCTGGATCCATTACGCTCGGCACGCCGCTCTTTTTCGTGGTCGTCGCGGCAGTCGTCGTAGCCGGCGGGGTCGTTCCACCGCCGCCCGTATTCGGCGTTTTCGTCCCGGCGCTGGCCGTTTTTTTCGTGTCTGTCTTCGTGTCGGCCGACGGGAGATCATTGATGTTGATCGCACCCGTCGATGCAGCTTGATCGGCAACGGGAGGAGGCGTCGTTTCAACGGGTGACGGTGCTGGCGTAGGTGTTGGTGTTGGTGCGGGCGGCGGTAAAGTTGCCGCACTCGTCACTGGGTCACGCTGTGCAGCCGGTGCGGGTGGTGTCGCTGGGCTTTGCAGGGCCATGATCGTTCCACCAATAGCCAATGCCCCAATGGCCCCAATCGCCAGGAGCACGCCGGCACGTCCGCGATCTCGAGGGATCGCGTAGGGATCACCAGGGGCCATGGACCCTGACAAACCTTGCACGAGCGCGCCACCGGTTCGCTCCATCCCTTCGGGGGAGGGGGGAATCATGGATTGCGGCGGCATGGTCATCACGTTTGACGGGACAGACGTCAGCGCTGTGTTCATGCGCGTGAGCGCAATGTCCGTCACGCCCTCGTGCATGAGCGGGGATGCCCCAGGAGCCGCCGCAATACCCGCTGCGCGTTCGTCAGCAGCACGCACTGCATCGCGCAAAGCACCGCGCCGCTTTTGCCCGCGATCACCCATGACGGACCGGACAAACGCACCGATGTCATCGTCGACGACCGACGCTCCCGCAATCGCGAGAACTCGTTCGATCGCGGCATCGAGCTCGAGCATCGTTTGATACCGCTCGTTCGCATCTTTCTTGAGACACGTGAGCAAAACGCGTTCGAGTTCGGCGGGAAAACTAGGGTTTTTCATGCGCGGCGGAAGAACCGGTCGCGAGATGATGTTCTTCATCGTCACGATGTCGGTCTCGCCAAGGAACGGATGTAGACCT
>DAOMZH010000863.1:0-4937 GCA_035437985.1 Polyangium sp. (in: bacteria)
TCCCTCGAGCATTTCCATCGCGATGTAGGGAAGTCGCCCGTCGTAGCCATGATCCAGGATCTGCACGACATGCGGGCTTCGCAACGCCGCAGCCGCCTTGGCCTCGCGGAAAAACCGCTGCACGACTTCACTGTTGTTGATGTTGCCCGGTCCAAGCAGGTCGATATCAATCAGCTTGATGGCAATGGTCGCGCCGAGCGTCGTGTGCTCTGCACGCCACACCTCGCCCATTGCTCCTTTGCCGAGCAGACTGACCAACCGGTATTTCCCGGCGATGACCGCTCCGGGACCGAAGCTACTCATACGCCTTCGAGCTTAACCCAAAATGCCGGCATAAAGAAAGCTTCATGCGAAAAAGAGTCGGGTTGCATGGCACGTCACGACAAGACGCGCTGCGAGATCGCAAGCAAAGTTGCCAATTCCGCTAATCGAACCTGCAATTTGGCAAGAAATTGACGGCGTGGTGGGTGGAGATTCAGCCAGCTCGGGCGGCGAAGTCCTTCATAAAGGCAACAAGACCCTCGACAGACGCCAATTCAATTGCGTTGTAGAGCGATACGCGAATCCCGCCCGTGCTTCGATGCCCCGCAAGGCCCACCATGCCTTGTTTCGTCGCTTCAGCTACGAAACGCTTCTCCAGATCCTCCGAGGGCAAACGGAACACGACGTTCATGTAGCTGCGACTCTCGCGCTCCACCGGAGCACGATAAAAGTCGGCCATCGCATCCAACGTGTCGTACAAAACCCCGCCTTTTTGACGATTTTTCCGCTCGACCTCCGCCAAACCGCCTTGCTCTTTCGTCACTGCAAGCACGTTACGAACAAGGTAGATCGCGAGCGTCGGGGGCGTGTTGTACAGCGAGTTGTTTTCCGCGAACGTACGATATTGAAATATCTTCGGGATGTCTTTGCGCCCCGCAGCCACGAGATCCTTGCGCAGAACGACGACCGTCACCCCCGAAGGCCCAATGTTTTTCTGCGCGCCCGCGTAGATCAGCGCAAAGCGGTTCACGTCAATCGGACGCCACAGAAAGTCGCTCGACATGTCCGCAAACAGCTGCACGCCCGCTGTTTCCGGAAAGTAATGCCATTGCGTTCCAAACAGCGTGTTGTTCGTCGTCATGTGGACGTACGCCGCATTCGGATCAATCGCGAGTTCGTCCTGGCGAGGTACACGCAAGTAACGTTTGTCTTGGACAGTGGTCGCCGCGATGCGCACATCGCCGATTCGTTGCGCCTCTTCGTACGCCTTCTCCGACCAACCGCCCGTGATGACGTAATCACCTCGTCGCCCAGCTCCGAGAAAATTCATCGGAATCATCGCGAACTGCTGACTCGCACCGCCGGTCAAAAATAGGACGTCGTAGTCGTTCGAAATCCCCAGAAGCTCGCGCAGAAGCGAGATCGCTTCATCATGCACGCGCTCATACGCCTTGCCGCGATGGCTGTGCTCGATGATGGACATCCCCGTGCCCTCGAAGTCGAGCAATTCTCGTTGCGCACGTTCGAGCGCGGCGAGGGGGAGTGCAGCGGGACCAGCATTGAAGTTGTGCACGCGAGCCATAGGGTCTCCTCGATTTCAACGGCCCTATAGCACGACTGAGGTTTGGGGCGAATGACGCCGTAGGCGATCTGAAGCCCCAAATGTTCAAGCAGGATGATGCTCGGCAGGTGCATGCAGGACGCATCCGAAGTCGGTATCGTGAGCCCATGTCCGCAGCGGACCGGCTCGCGACTAGCAACGAACGTCCCGCAGAATCTCGCCTCGCAGCCGAGTTTCCGCGTTTGCGTAAGACCATTCCGTGGATCGCACTCGGTTCGGGACCAACACCCGTCGAGAGCTGCTCGCGCATCGCCGCGTATCTGGGACGCGACGACGTGTGGATGAAACGTGACGACGCGATTCACCCTGTGTTCGGGGGCAACAAGATCCGCCGCTTCGAACACATCTTCGCCGACGCAAAGCGCCGCGAAGCACGCGAAATCATCACTGTCGGCGGCCTGGCGTCGACCCAAGTCACCGCCACGATCCTCCTCGGTAAAACCCTGGGCTTCAACGTCACGAGCGTTCTTTTCGACCAACCCATCACCGCATTTGCGCGGCAATCTCTGCTCACGCAAGTGTCGGGCGGAGGTTGTCTGATCTACGGCGGCAACTACGCCCGCACCACGTTCCTCACCCTGCGGAAGCTCTGGCAGACCCGCAAATCCGCCTACTTCGTACCTCCAGGAGCCTCGGGAGCTTTGGCCAATCTCGGGTACGTCGGGGCCGCGTTCGAACTTGCCGACCAGGTTCGTCGTGGCGATATGCCGCGTCCGGACGTGATCGTCGTGCCTGCGGGAAGTGGAGGTACGGCTGCGGCCTTGTGTCTTGGGATGAAGCTTCTCGGTTGGGATACGACCATCGTTGCCGTACGGATCACCGAACGGATCGTTTGCAACCAAGCCACGCTCGGAGCCCTCGTCGAGATCACGAAGGCGTTCTTGGCCAAACATGCCGGTGGTTTGCCACGACGAACAACGAGTTCGTCACGAATTCAGATGGATCATGGCAGTGCGGGGAGAGGGTATGGCTATCCAACCAACGACGCGATCGCCGCTTGTCCCCAAGTCGAACGGCTCATTGGTGTTCCGGGCGAGATCACGTACAGCGGCAAGGCACTCGTGGGATTGCGCCAAGTTTGTCAGGCGCATCCAGGAAAAACCATCCTTCTGTGGAATACGTTGTCGTCGGTTTGGCCCGTTCCAACCGTGAAGTCAAACGAGCTTCCCCTTGAATTTCAGCGTTTTTTCGAGGGATCCATCGAGGTTTGACGAGACGAACATCACGGAGGAGCCGGGTAGGGGGGGCCGAACGCAGTAGCGGCAATTTTGTCGTAGGTCAGCAAGGGCGTGCGCACTTTGGGATCGGCGTACAAAGGTTTGACCACGCATCCGGTCGTATCGCATTCGCCTACGCGCGTGCGGAACGCGACGTCCGCGACCATCCAAAACCGATTGCCTGTCGGAAGCTTCGAGCCTTCACCCGAGACGAACGTGATGGGTGTTTCGGGCGTGTAGTAGCCCGTGGATCCAAGCTCGGCGGCGAGGGCTCCATCGCAGAATACTTTCACGACCGGGTGTACGTCGTAGGTCAGCCCGTTGTCGCTGTAGTAGTGCACGCCGATGCGGAACCATTCGTTTCGCGGCGGAAAGTCGATGTTGATGTTCTCCGGTGCGCAGAACCTGCTGTTGTCCGGATTCATGATGTTCGGGTCGCAGGTGACCGCATCCTGATCGAGTCGTGGGTTGTGGCACCCCATGTTGTTGTTGACCCACTTTTGGCCGCCTCCGCGTGGCGCGAAGTAGCAGTTGTTTTTCTCGTACACCGGATCAACCCACCAACTGATGGGATCCGGCGGAAGTGCGGCCATCGGGAACCATTCCGGTTTGACGGATTGGGCGTTCGTGAGTCCATCGATCGTGCAGTTCGCAAAACTGCAATCTTGAGCGGCACCGTTGCCACCAATGCCCCAAGGCATCGTGTTTTTCGGTTGGTGCACGTGCAAATCGAGATCGACGCCGCCGCCGCCGAGATTGTGTTCCCAAGACAGCTCGACCCGCAGTCCCCGAGCGCCGACGAACAGGGGATACGTGCATTCGTCCATGGTTCCGTTGGCCAAACTCTTGCGATACGTGACCGTGTATTCGCCCGATTGCACGGGTTTGAAATCATCCGGGGGGTTGGTGCCGTCAACCGCCGGACAAACACTCACGCCGACCGGACATTGCACGGTCCATGACTCCGAACCTGGCACAGCATCCGCGCTGAATGTTCCGGTACCGGTGATGAGGTCTGTCTTGAGAAACGGTGGACTCTGGATCGCGTGACAACCTTGCAGGTCGTTCATGAAGCACTGATCCGCTGGTGTTGCGTGCACTCCACCCGTGCATGGTCCCCACACCCCGTTCTCCGAGCACTTCTCGGTGCCGTCGAAACATCCGGGATTGCCGCGATATGCTGGGTCACCGAGGAAGCAGAAATGAACTTGTCCTGCCGAGCACGAGCAACCTTCGTCGGCTTCGCCATCGCAATCGTCATCGAGGCCGACGTGGAAGTCGTCGCATAACTCGGTTGGACCGCACCCCGTGCCGCAGGGATTCATCTGCACGTCGTCGAGCGCGTCTTTGCCGCCATCGGGAATGAAAATACCTCCGCCGCCTTCACCACCTTCACCCGAGGACGAACCTGTCGAGCTGCTGGTGCTTCCGGTATCGCTTCCGCTTCCCGTAGGCGTACCCGAGCTTCCCGCGGAGCAACCAGGACCGATGGCTGCACCCGCGGACAAACCCAGCCCCACCATGACGAATAATCCAAGATTTCGTCGCTTGTTCATAAGACTCCTTTCGCCCACGAACGAAAGTGTAAGTGTCGAGTGGACGAGCAAGTCTACTGCTGACGTGGAGGTAGGCTCGTTGAATTACTTGGCGCGGAACCCTTCGACGAACTTGTCGAAGGCAGGTTTGGCGGATTGAACCGTCTTCTCGGGACCCGTCAACTTGAAGAACGTGAGCGATCCTTGGGTCTCGACGATGGCTCCAAGCAGCGCCCAGCTCGGCTTTGGACCTGCAGCCGGTGCGCCAGGCATACCGCCACCTGCAAATGTGCCGTGCAGTTCGACGATCGTCACGTCGAGATCCCCGACCTTCATCTGCTTGCGGTTCACCGGTTCGTCTTTGCCGCGTTCGAATTGTCCGGCCCAACGCTGCACGTTGGCATCGACCGTACCTCCCGCTTGCGACACGCTCAGTTCCGCATCCTCGGTGTCTCCTTCAGCGTGCGGGATCTTGTAGGTCGCTTTGCGCATCGGGTTCGGATTTTCGGCTTTCTGCCAACCCGCCGGCGCTTCGTAAACAACCTCGGTGGGACGGGCTGGAGCAGCTTCTTTGGCGGGAGC
>DAOMZH010000864.1:0-4930 GCA_035437985.1 Polyangium sp. (in: bacteria)
CACCTGCTCGCGCGTCAGCGGACGTTTACCCAATTCATCGGCGCTCGGCCCCAGCACCTCGCCGATTGCCTGCAGCCGCAATTCTCGCGACGGCGCAAGATGCGTCACCAGCAATTCGAGCTCCCGCACATTGCCTTTCCACGGAAATAGCAGCAGCCTCTCGAGCGCCTCGATGTCGATGCCCTCCGGGTCCAGTGTCTGCCCACGGCGTTTATAAAGCGTTTGCAGAATGGCGAAAATATCCTCGGGGCGTTCACGCAGCGGCGGAATGTATAGGCGCGGCGCGAACCGAGACTGCAAATCCAGTCGAAATGTCCCCGCTTCGACCATGACATCGAGCGGCCGATTCGTTGCCGCGACAAACGTAACGTCGATGTTTTTCATCGCTTTGCTCTCCCCGACGGGCATTTGTACCTCATGGGCGACCACCAACGGCTTGACACGGCACTTTTTTTCTTGCAGTGCCGAGCATACATGCAGTAAGCTGCGCCCTACATGTACCGAACAAACGGCGAAGAACCGCGGTTTTCGCGCACACTTGTGGCGACTTTTCCAAGCGAACCGCGACGCGATGTCCTCGCGTTTTGGTCGTCCGAGTTGGATAAAGGCGTCGCGGAGTTTTTCGAGGGGCAGTTGTCACGTACGACCGATGATGATGTTTGAGCGGTTTTCGAGGGGAAAATTTGCGCGTGAACGTTGCCAACGAACGATGATTATCGCCCAGAGTAAGTCCTGTTGCCGTGGAGATTCGCGATGTACATACTAGGCATTAATTCTGCATACCATGAATCGGCCGCGTGTCTCCTTCGCGATGGCCAAATCGTTGCCGCAATCGAAGAGGAGCGTTTGTCGCGCCACAAGCACGGCAAAGCCGCTGAACCAGCGAATGGCAGCGAATTGCCCCGCTTGGCCATTCGCCATTGCCTAGACACGGGCGGCATTTCGTTGGGTGAAGTCGCATGGATTGCGTATTCGCTCGAGCCGCGAATGCGTCTCCAAAATAATCAATTCGTCGATCTGGTAACTCCTGGCGGTTGGGGAAGCGCCGCCGGCGAGCAAATCTTTTTCGAGCAAGTTCAACGAGCGCCGACTGAACTGCGCGCCATGGGAATGAAGGGCGAATTCAAATGGGTCGGTCATCACCTCGCCCATGCAGCATCCGCGTTTTACCCCTCGTCATTCCCACAAGCTGCAATCCTATGCGTCGACGGCATTGGAGAAACGGGTTCGACACTTTTTGCTCGGGGAATCGGCGCGAAAATGGAGGTGCTCGACGAGATCTCCTACCCGTCGTCGATGGGGTTTTTGTGGGAAAAAATGTCGAAGTTCTTGGGATTTTCCGATTACGACGCGTGCAAGGTCATGGGTTTGGCGTCGTATGGTGATCCGACACGTTTCCTGAGCCATTTCGAGAAAATGGTCACGCTCGAACCCCAAGGACGGTTTGCGCTCGATGGCGACGAGTTGAGGTTTCGCGTCGAAGATTATGGCCCGCTCGAAGCCCGTTTTGGGATTCCTCGACGTAAGAAGGGAGATCCATTGCTACCCGTGCATCAGCACATTGCTTCGGCATTGCAAGAAATGACCAATCGGACCCTGACCCATATGGTTCGGCACTTGGCTCAGCAAACAAAATCAAAAAATTTGTGTATGGCGGGCGGTGTCGCGCTCAATTGCGTGGCCAATCGTATTGCCTTCGAGGCAAGCTCGTTCGAGGGGCTTTATGTACAGCCCGCGGCGCACGACGCAGGTACGGCTCTTGGCGCAGCGCTTTACGTTTGGCACGCGATGCTCGGTCATCAAGATCGCGCGTCGATGACGCATCCTTATGCAGGTCCAGCCTTCGACAATGCCGCCATCGAACGAACGCTCAAAGCCGCAAACGTCGTGTACGAACGTGTTCCCAACATTGCGAGCCGCACCGCGGAGCTTCTTGCACGTGGGGAGATTGTCGGCTGGTTTCAAGGAGCACTCGAGTTTGGCCCACGAGCACTCGGGAATCGAAGCTTGCTCGCGGATCCGCGTAGCCCCACGATGAAAAAGACCCTCAACGACCGCGTCAAACACCGGGAAGACTTTCGCCCCTTCGCTCCGAGCGTACTTGCCGAAGAGGTCGAAAAGTGGTTTTGCGTCGAAAAAAGCACGCCCACCTCCGACTTCATGCTCCTCGCTTATCCCGCGCGGCCCGAGCGCAAGGAACTGATTCCCGCCGTCGTGCACGTCGACGGGACGAGTCGAGTACAAACCGTCCGTTCTTCGACAAACCCACGTTATCACGAGCTGATTTCGGCGTTTCATGCGCTCACTGGAGTGCCCATGGTGTTGAATACCTCGTTCAACGATAACGAGCCCATCGTGTGTACACCAGCGGACGCGGTCGCCACGTTCAAGAGCACGCACATCGACGCGTTGGCCATTGGGGATTTCCTGGTCGAAGCGCGGCATCAACCCCGGCCGCTCGAGAAAAACCATTCAAACGACGCACGCAATGATCGTGCATGATGATTGCCCTGCCGGGGGATACCGTGATTTCTGATCGCTAATTCAAAAGGCTCGGTCAGGTCCGCGCCCACATGCGAACCATCACCCTTGCACCACCACCCCGGCCTCCACCAAATTCAACCATTGCCGCTCCAGACTCCCCGCAAACGCTCGATCCTCGATGGCTACCCCCGCTTCCAAGTTTCGCGTTTGTCCGCGATCGGTAAAGTTTGCCGAGGTAATCAGCGCATATTCATGGTCGATCACCACGCATTTCGCGTGCAAACTCACCGCGCTGCGCTCGTCGGCCGTTCGCGGGTCGAAATACACGACGGGTTTCGGATCGCCAAACGGCCACATCAGCCGATGAAATAGCTCCACGATCGCCCGCCCCCGCTCGATGTTCCCCGACGCCGCATCCATTTTCGCCGATAGCGCTGCCCAATTCTGCCCCGATTGCCGCGCAGTTTGTCGCAATCGCTCCGCCAATTGCCCCACGTCCACGAAAAACTGCGCCGTTACCCCATGATGCAGCATCGTCCGATACAGCGACCCGAATAACTCCGCCCCATGATCAATCGCATATCCCGCCACGAGCACGTGCTCCCGCGCGCGCGTAAACAATTCCGGCACCAAAATCCGCGTATGTCGAGAATGGCCCACCCCCGGATCGTCCCCCGTCCATACCAACGTCAATTTCGGCACCTTTCGGCGCTCGCGTTCCGCAAGCGCTACCTCCACCAGCGCTCGAATCCCCGCCGGACCCAAATCCAAATACGGCCCCAAGACTTCGGCCAAATGCCCGAATCCTTGCGCGCGCAAGCTCGTTGCATTCATCGGTGCCCGGAATACCCCCCGCTCGAGCGCTGCCCAAAGCGCGCCGAGGTCTTCTTCGGTGACGTTCGACAGCCCGAATTTGCTCATGGCCGCTCGTTGAAATAAGCCAGATCCGCAGCATGCCCCATTGCGGGTACCACCAATGCCCGATCGAGGTACCGATTAAATCGTTCGCACGCCGGCTCGGCGACGAACAAGCACCCATGACACGCCGCCCCTTCCAAATACCTTCCCGACGGATCCTTCGGCGAATGGTGCGCACATACCGGATCGCTCGAGCAAAGCGCCGCCATGTCCCACGCTCGCCGCAAATGCCGCTGCACATACCGCCCTTGTTCGACCAGGCCCCCCAGCGTCCCTTCCGCACCGCTCGTCCCCGTCATGATGAATATGGCCGCCATCGGCAAAACATCGCTCGCTGGCGCGCAATAGATCCGCTCGGAAAGCGCGCTTGCCGAATACCCGCATTGCAACGAAATGCTCGACATCAGCAAATGCGCCAGTGAATGCAAGAGGTAAAACCGCGCGCCCAAAAATCCCGGCCCCCGACTCGATGCGCCGAATTCTAGCGCATACCCCTCGGCCAATTCTTCAGCTCGATCCTTGACCGCTTGGCGTGATTCCCATTCCTGCACCGCTTGTTCATCGAGACAAATCAATACCCCCTCGCCGAAGATCTCGACCGCCGGCAACCACGGTTGCATCAAACCCAGCGGCTGCAAATTCGACGTATCTCCCGGTGTTCCCTGCAGATCCTGCGCTGTCGCCGACAGGCGCGTCAATCCCACCTGCGCCCGTACCTGACGAACCTTTTTCGCCAGCACGATGCGACTCACCTTTGGCGGCAACGGATACCGTTTTTCCGGCAAGCGACACGCAAAGAATATCGATTCCCCCGGCGGAAGCTGCCCCTCCACTTCGTCCTTCGCTTCGAGAAATACCTTGTACTCGGCGGTCCGCAATTCGTCGCGCGCGGGCGATTTTCCTTTGCGAATCGTTTCGATCGCCACCCAGATCTGCTCGTCGTCGTAGTCGCGCAGCGTGTTCTTCACCGCGGCGATCTTCCGAAACGTCGTCAAATCCGCGCGCTCTACCTCCTGCAATATGCTCCACACATCCGCCTGCGATACCTTGTCCAATACCTCCCGCGATTTGTCCGGAATCGACAATGCGCTCATCCATTGCGAGAAATATCCGCTGCTCGCCGTACGCACCAGCAACGACATTTTTTCCTCGCACCCCTTTTCCTCATTTCCCTCCGGACCCAGCCACGGACGTTCCCCGTGGCACTGCGGTAAAATCTTCGGCTCCCGGGCCTCGGATAACTTGCGGAATTGTTCACAACTTCGACAAACCACTCGAATCCCCGCGAAATCACCGGTTGCATCTTCTTCCAAATACAAATCCGGCGCCGAACACCGCGTCTCGGCCGATGGATGCACAAACCAATTCCATGGGAATTCTTGCAAGTGTCCACGTCGACAAGCGGCCACGAAACGCACCGGCACGTTATACCCGCTCTGCGTATTCGAACAGCGGTGCACATAACGATGCTTTTCCCGCTCCAAGTTCTTCGATTGGATCAACGCTCGGCATTGCTGGCACACGAACC
>DAOMZH010000865.1:0-4922 GCA_035437985.1 Polyangium sp. (in: bacteria)
ATGCTTTGTACTGCAATGACCAGCGCCACGATGGCGATGCACAGCGGCGGAATGCTTCGCTTCACGACCAACCCCATGTCAGCGACGACTTGCGCCCCAGGTTCGCGAGCGACATTTCAAGTCGCGATTCGTAGGAACCCGTGACGGCATTTTTCGCCAGCTGCACGGCCCGCCACGGTCGCATCCCGAAACTCAGCGCGTAAAACAGCGTCATTCCGAGCAGCCGATACACGCGCAGCGCGTCCGAAGAAACGTTGGAGCTCCAAGAAACAGCTCCAGCAAGGTCCGAGTACGAGAGCAACGCCGCGAAGTACTCATCGTCCATCTCGCCAATTTTTCCTTGGGCCACCAACGAATCGAAGAGCTCGGAACCGGGGTAGGGCGAGAACGTCCAGATCGAAACATCGTGCACGCCGGCGACGGCCATCTGCGCGACAAACCGCAAACTTTCGACGATTTCCGCGTGGGTTTCTTCGGGAAAACCCACCAGGATGTTCGCCTTCACGTTGAGCCCCTCGACCACCGAAGAACGCATCGATGCCTCCATGCGGTCGAGGTTCACCTTCTTCTTGATGGCTTTCAGCGTGTGTTTCGACCCGCTCTCCGGAGCGTACGAGACGTTGCGACAACCCGACTTGTAGAGCAGCCGCGCCACGTCTCCGTCGATCGCCTCGCTCCGTGTGCCGCTCGGGAGCTGCCACGTGATGTTGATTCGGCGCCGTAACAATTCTTCGCAAAAAGCCACGATCCAGTCTTTCTTGATGATCGCGGTGAGGTCGTAAAAGTCGATGTTTTCCACGCCAAACTCGCGCACATACGACTCGATCTCGTCCACCACGCGCGAAGGTGTGCGCGTCACGTACCGCGTCGTCCACATCTTGGGGCTCGAACAAAACGTGCATTGGTAGGGGCAACCGCGCGTCGCGACGATCGGGATGGTTCGCCCGCGGTCCACACCAAAACTATGACCACCAACGAGATACGTTTCGATTGGCGTGAGATCCCAACGCGGCAGAGGAATCGCATCCACATCGCGGATGCGCGCGCGTGCTCCCGTGCGCACGAAGCCCGCGCGAGTCCGCACCACGAGGCCTGCAACGTTCACGAGGCTTTTGCCCGACGTGATCGCTCGTGCCGCATCGACGATCGTCTCTTCGCCTTCACCAAGCGCGCACGCAAGAAGCGCTGGCGCTGAACGTAAGGACTGATCTGGCGCAGCTGTTGGATGCTCACCGCCGCAAAGAATCGGCATGCCGGGGAACTTGCGATCGATGGCCGCGATGATGTCGCGCACGATGGGCCAATCGGTCGAGAACATGCACGAGATGGCGACGAGTGACGTGTTCGGATCGATGCGCTCGACGATCGAGTTTGTCGCGAGGCCATTCACGAGAACGTTCTCGTGGTAGCCCGGATGCATCACCTGCACGCCTTCGCCGATGGCATCGATGATTTCGACCTCGAAACCAGCACTCGTCAGACTGCCTGCAAGACACGCAACGGACAGCGGTGGGGTCACGTTGAGCGTGAGTGCGAGCCGACCAACGGCGCATGGTGGACGAATCAGCGAAACGAGCGGCATGACCTCGACTGTGCCTCTGTTGCACCGTGTGGATCGAAGCTTGTAAGATGCCAGAGGAGGAGCGGTTTTAGAATCGCGACCGAGGGCGAAATCGCGTGCGAGTTCTCATCACCGGCGGTGCGGGTTTCATCGGATCGAACCTCGCGCGTGCACTCGTCGACCAAGGTCATGAAGTCGTGATCGCCGACAACTTGTCGATGCATCATTCGACGGCACTCCTCGGCCCGATCCTCTCACGTGTGCAGTTTTTCCACTGCGACATTCGCATGCGGGAGGACTTCGACGCGTTGCCGGCTGGGCCTTACGACCGAATTTATCACCTCGCCGCATCGTTCGCGAATGCGCGTTCTTTGGCGCAACCAACCCTAGACGTCCGGACAAACGCTGAAGGAACGCTCAATACCCTGGCATTTGCGCGGCATGTCGGATGCGGGTTGTTCGTGTACACCGGTTCGTCCTCTTCGTATGGTCCTGCGCCGATTCCATTTCGCGAAGATGGTCCTCTTTTGCCGAGCACCCCGTACGCGACGACGAAACGATTGGGCGAGCAATACGTGCAAGCGAGCGGTTTGTCCGCGGTGATCTTTCGGCTCTTCAACGTGTACGGACCAGGCGATCCACCCGGGATTTATCGCAACGCGATTCCCAACATGATCGCGGCGCTCGATCGTCCCGAAGCACGGATCGATGTGCTGGGTGATGGTGCGACGCGCGACTTCACCTATGTGGACGATGTGGTCAACGTGCTGCTCGACGCGGAGCGTGCGGCGGGAAAAACCCTCAACGTCGGCACGGGAAAAGAGACGCCAATTGATCTGCTAGCGCGACGAATCGTGGCGCTGTTTGGTTTGGACGAGTCGAACATCCGCGTCAAACCAGCGCGCAATTGGGATACGGTCGTTCGGCGCGTGGCGGATGTGACGGCGCTCCAGGCGTGTTTTCCCGGTTCGTGTTCGACAAACATCGACGAGACGCTTCCCGGTACGGCGGCATGGCTGCATGAACAGGGGTTTGTCAGGCGTAAGCCGTCATGAAGCTGCCGAGTAGTGTTCTGTTTGTCGGAGCGCATTGTGACGACATCGAACTGCTTGCCGGTGGTTTGCTGTCGCGGGTTTGTCGCAGTGGTATGCGGGTGGGTGTGCTCGTGTTCAGCGATCATCGTGGGGTGATAACGCCCGACGCAGCAGCGCAGGCTCGGGCGGAATTTCGCGCGAACATCGCGTGGCTTGCAACGCGCACGAACCACGCGATCACCGATCACACGGACTTGCTTCTGCCTGCGTGCAGCGGCGCTTTCGAGGCCGAGCGGGGGCGAATTTATTCCGCACTCGAACGATTGCGCAGCGACTACGCGCTTGTCGTGACGCACCCGTTTCACGATACGAACCAAGACCATCAACAAGTTGCGCAAGAAGTAGCGCGGGTGTTCAAGGCGCATTCGACGGTGATTGCTGGCGAATTTCCGAACAACGACCTTGGCGATGGGCGCCTCGAAGTGTACGTCCCTCTGGAACCGGAAGACGTCGAAGCGAAGGTTCACCTTGTGTCGAGCTACGCCTCGCAGCGGTTCGGAGGTCGTCCGTACTTGGATGAAAACGTTGTTCGGGCGTTGGCAACACTGCGTGGATCGCAGGTCCGTGAGCGTTCTGCGGAGGCATTTTTCGTGCTCTCGCGCGTCATCGTGCGGTGATCGTTAGAGGTCAAAGCGTTTGCGTACGATGCGTACGAGTATCCGCGTTCCGTCGCGAAACGAATCGAGGTGCGTTTGTCCGTGATCTCGACGCAGCCTCGTCACCGGCACTTCCACGACCCGCGCGCCCGAACGCAGCACCGACAGCAGGAGGTCGACTTCGATGTCGTACCTGCGCGCGGACAAACGCGCGCGTAGCGCGGCCTCGCGACGCACCGCGCGAAAACCGGCTTGTGTGTCAGTCAGTCGCGCGCCGAAAAGAACGTTCACGATTTCCGTCAGCGCGCGATTTCCAAGACGATTGAGCGGCGTGATCGCCCCTTCGCCGAACGTTCCGAGAAATCTCGACCCGACGACCATGTCGATGTTGGGCCCAAAAGCATTGATCAGCAGCGGAATTTCGCGAGGTTCGTCCTGACCATCGGCATCCATGAATAACAAGACATCGCCCGATGCATCCGCAATTCCTCGACGAATCGCGACGCCTTTACCCCCGTTCCGTGACAAACGAATGACCCGCGCGCCGGCTTTTTTGGCGAGTTGGGCGGTGTCGTCATGCGACCCATCATCAACGACGATAATTTCGTGCAGATTCGGCGTGTGCTCGCGACATCCCTGCACGACTTGTTCGATGGTGCCGCTTTCGTTGAACGCCGCTAGGATCACCGAAACAGTCATGATGCGCAGTCTTCGCGGGTCGTTGTTTCGAGCCTTATTTCGCGGCTTTCCATGAAGTCTCTCGTTCGGCGATTTGGCGCGTGGCTGATGCGGCCGCTCCCTAAACAGCAGGCCCACCTGCTCGGTACGGTCCTAACATTTTTCCTGGGCGCTCTGGGCAGCTTCACATTCGTGCTGACGGATGCGGATTTTTCAGTCCCGGTGATGGGTGCACTCGTCTTCACGACGGCATTTGCCGTGTCGAGGAGCGACGTGCGGCGCTGGATGCGGATGATCGCGTTCGCGATGATTTGTAGCGCATATGCTTTGTGGACATACGAATCAATTGCGTTTGGCGGGGAACTTGCCTGGACGATTTCTTGGCCCATTTGGCTTTTGATTTTCGGACTCGTCGTTGGCGTGTTTTTCACGCATCGCCCAAAATGGAAATACCTCGAAATCCCGCCCGTATTGCCAATGGGCGTGGTTGTCGTGGCGTCCCTCTTGGGCTGGAAATCCGAAGAAGGCCGAGTTCGCTGCGAAGATTGGCGTGCGGTCACGGAACAAACTGGCGTGCGCATCATCGTTCCCACGGTGCCGCATACCTGCGCTGGCGACGACCGCATTCCCGTTGCGCGATTTCCTCGGCATATTGCCGAAACGGCGGACGGCTCGGCGTATGTCATTACGACCCAGCTTCGTAATCGCTCAATGGATAACCGGAAAGACGAATCCCAACAATTTTCGGGGCCGGTTTGCACAGTTCCCGTGGATGGTTCCGATTCTCCTGCGTGTGTGGGTATTGGTACGGCGCAAGGCATTACCGAAGCTCCAAACCTCGATAGGTTTTTCGTGGCCAATTGGGGTTTGGTTCTTCCTGGCGAGCGTCGAGGTGGGCGCATTTACGCCATTGACCGAAAGCGTCCCATCCAGGTGCTCGCGGAACAGGAAGTGAATGCTTTGACGGGGGAAGTTTATTACGATCCAGTGGAC
>DAOMZH010000866.1:0-4909 GCA_035437985.1 Polyangium sp. (in: bacteria)
TGCGATCGATATCCTGGTGGGCCCATCGCAATGAGTAATTTCATCACCACGAGATGGGTGCGATCGGACATTTGCGGAAATACGCCGAGCGAATCAAGGTGGCGATTGCCCCAAAAACGATCGATATGGGCTAGCGCCTCGTTTCGGGCGGTAATGAGATCGTCCTCGGGCAAAAAAACGGACAACAAGGCGAGACCAGCGCGGCCTGCGGCAATGGCTTCGGGGTATGCGGCACGCAATGTATAATGCGTGACGAGCATTTGGTGCAATTCTGCCTTCATGTGCACATCCGTCTCGAAAGCGATGGCTTGACGGACGTAATGTTCGGCCGCGGCAAAATTCCCTTGCAAGTATTCATATTCGCCGCGAGCGCAATAGAGTGAGCGGGTCAGATCGGGATGCGTCGCGGACAAACCATCGGGCAAATTATCCATTGCGGCGGTCACATAATGGAGGGCCGCGTCGAAAGCTGCAGATTTGGCGGCGCGGCGTACCGCCCGCAAATGAATCTCAGCGCTTTCGACTTTTTCTTCGCGCGTGAGCAGCAACGTTCGGGCTGCATGCAGATTGTCGGCTATCTCGAATATGTTCTCGTTGATTTCGTCGTCGTGTGCCCCGTCGAGCAATATACGCGCGATATGGTGACGTATGGAAGTGACGTTATACGGAGCGAGAAGTTTGTATGCCGCTTCCTGGACGCGATCATGCGAAAAACGCAATTTCAGCATGATCTGCGTGCTATCGACCAGGTTGGCGGGACTCATGGCAATCAACAGTTCTTCGCTCAAAGCCGGATCGATGATGGCCGTGGCGTCGTCGAGCATTTCCGCAGATTCCGGACGCTCCTTGGCCATTGCGTCCAGGAGTTGTTGCAGGCGGGCAAGTGTAAAATTGGTCCCGAGGCACGCAGCCCATGAAAGCGCGGTGCGGGTGGCTTCGGGGAGCAGGTGCAATCGTTGCAGCATCAATTCGACGACGTTTTCAGAATCTCCGACTGCACTGATTTCCGCCAAATCCCACGTCCAACGCATGCGCTCGGTCGAAAAGCGCACGAGTTGTTGGGCCCGGGCGAGGCGCAAGAATTGCCAGGCGAAAAATGGGTTTCCTCCAGATTTCGCCGCCAATACTGCGGCTAGCGGAGCAGCTTCGGTCGGGGGAACTCGGAATGTATCGGCAACGAGCTGGGTCAAATCGCCTCGGCTCAAGGGCGAAAGTTCGACAGCTACGACATTCGAGATTTTTTGATCCCGAATTCGCTCGAGGCCCTGAACGAATGGGTGCTCGGGCGACAATTCGTTATTGCGGGTGGCGACAATGATAAAAACGTGGCGATACGTGGGTTCATTCGCGACTTGTTCGAGAAGATTCAATGAAGCAGCATCCGCCCATTGCCAATCGTCCAAAAAAATCGTCAATGGTCGACCCAGGTCACAAAATGCGCTTGTGAATCGACAAATCGTTTGCGCAAATCTTTCTTGCGTCTCGCGAGGTGAAAGCGTAATTGGCGGAGGACGTCGGCCAATCAGGACTTGAAGATTGGGAAGCACTTCCGCCAGGACGCTGGCATTGGCCCCCAAACCTTCGTCGAGAAGTTTTCGAGTTTCCTCGAGGCGCCTTTCTGATTCCGACAGGATCTGGATCAAAAGCCCATCGAACGCCGCAAGCCATGCAGAATAGGGAATTCGTCGCTCGAGTTGCTCGAATTTGCCGGAGATGAAATAGGAGCCTTGGCGGGTAATGGGGATGTAGACTTCTCGAATCAGCGCGGTTTTGCCGATTCCAGCATATCCCGTCAGCGAAACCAGCTCTCGCGCACCCGAGCAAGCGCGTTCGTACGCGGAAATCAACGTTGCCCGTTCTTTTGTGCGTCCATAAATTTTCGCCGAGATGGTCAAGTTATAGGCAATATCGAGATTTCCTGGGACGCGCGCGCTTTGTTTGCCATCATCCTGATTCTTGCGCTCGATCTCCAAATCGGCCAAAAGTCCCTCGGCGCTTTGATATCGTCGATTCGGATCCTTCGACAGGAGCTTCTGAATGACCGCGGAGAGGAAATTAGAGACAGCCGTGTCGCACTTATGGGCCGGTGTTGGTGTTTTGGTCAGATGCTCGTGCACCAATTCGACCGGATCGCCCGAATGGAATGGCGTCATGCCGGTGAACATCTCGTAAAGTATGATTCCAAGCGAATAATAATCCGTTCGATAGTCGATACTGCGATTGAGGCGCCCGGTTTGTTCCGGCGCAACATAGCGAAGATCGCCATTGAATTGCCAGGGACTGGATATGTTTCGAAATTCTACTGGCAATGCCGTGGCTTGACCAAAATCCAAAATTTTGGCGCCCGAATCCGTAAACACGAAACTCGAAGGTTGAAGGCAATGCAAAATCAAGCCCGCAGCATGCACCTCGCGCACTGCCTCGACCATTTGAATGGCCAATTCCAGGAGCCGACAGATGTCGACTTGCGGACGATATTCGATACGACGAAACGTTACGTCATCGTACAAGACGCCCGCATTCGTCGTGGAATTGAAAAAACGTACGATGCGCAGCATGCAACGTAATCGATATTTTTCGACGATACGTCGCGTTTGCCGGAGCGCTCGTACGCCAGCGGCGCGACTCGAATCGCCTGTCAATCGATGAAGCACGTATTTGTCGTCTTCGTGCGTTCGCGACTGGACGCGTACGAATTCAGTTTCGCCAGCGGCTTCGAGCACATCCAAAGTGTCGAAGTCCGTCAAATCAGTGACCAATGTCGAATTTACTGCAGTATTCAAGGAAATCCGAATGACACCAGGGATCGCTCCAGATGTCAAGCGGTTGCGACGGTGTGTGATGAGTTATTCGAGGGGAGCGGATGTGTCGTGGCCGAGGGCAGAGAATTCTTCAGGTCGAAATTCGAGCATTGAGGGTGACGAAGAAGTCACGATCGATTCGTTCGACGGAGAAAGGCGTTTTGGTGCGCGAGAAGATTCGGCGAATCTGATCTTCGTCGTAAAGGTAAAGATCACAGCGGCTCTTGTAGCGAAGTTTTCGCTGCCACGCGAGCACGCCGCCTTCGGCCGGAAAACTAAAGAATGCCCGGCTCGAAATCACGTCGAGGACGCGATCAATGACTTTCTCCGGCTCCTTTACGTAATCCATGAAGCCCATCACGATTGCGTAGTCGAATTTCTGCGGCAGCGGATGCGTGAGGAAATCACCGAATTCGAATTCGCACTTGCTTCCGACGCCTTCTGATTCTGCTCGCCTTTTGGCAATATCGAGCATTGCGGGGGCAAAATCGAGCCCGACGACCTTCGATGCTCCGCGTTTGGCGAGAGTTACTCCATAATGACCAGGACCGCATCCAATATCGATGACGGAGCGGCCCGCAATGGGTTCGCAGCCGGCGATGGTCTTTTCATAACGCGTGACCATAGACCGCCGGAAAAGATGGTTCGTCACCTTCTCGAACAATGTGTTGTTCGCGTTTCCGTAAATCGCGTCGAAATCAATCGCATAACGATCGAAGAATTGCGACGCGCGGCTCTCTGTCGGCGAATGAGTCATGTGAGCGCTGCCTTTGCTGGGTTCCCGTAACGCGCGAGGTATTTCTCGAAAGACGTTACGGGGAAATCTTCGAGGATTCGTTCAATTTTGGGTTTGGTCGAAGCGAGATTCACGTAACACGTGAATCGACGTCGTGCACTAAGCGGCATCCGCGGCTGATCGAGGTCGATTTCGCGGGGATGAATATAAAAGATGACCGGCCGATCTTCGCTCAAAGCCCAACGGCTCGCCTCGCGAATCACCGGATACGGGAAAAGACGCAAATATCCACCACCAAAAAAACACATCGGTTTGCCGAGAATACGCACGGCGGTAATTGGAAATTCAACGAGCTCGCCCTTGTCGCGCGATATCGTGTGCGGCGTCAATGTCGACGTCGACAAACCCCCCGTCTGATGCGGAGCAGGAAAAACTGAAGAATCATAGCTGTAGCCGGCTTCGAGCAGTTTGTCGAAGAACCACGGCGTCTTGGCGGTCACCGAAAAAGCCGGCGCCCGGAATCCCCGCACAGGCGTGCCCGAAATATCTTCCAAAAGCTCACGCGTCCGTTGCACGTCGTCGCGGAATTCATCCGGACCGAGCTCGTAAACAAGCCGATGATGATAACTATGCGAGCCAATTTCGTGCCCGCGCCGCGCCGCTTCGCGCACAATCTCGGGAAAACGTTTGGCAAAGTATCCAACGAAGAAGCAGGTCACCGTGGCACCTGACTTCGATACGATGTCGAGGAGCCCGAAAAAATTCTTCTCGATTCGACTCTCGAAGTTGTCCCATTGCGCAGGCGGCGGCTCGAAACCCGTGCCCGAAAGATTGAACCAGTCCTCGACATCAATCGAAAAGATACTCTCGCGCATGGCAACTACCTATAGCAGCATCCCGAACCAGATCTGCAAATGAAATGCATTCAGAAACACTTTTTCTCCACTTCGAGAAAAATTGAGCATTCACGCAAAAGCATCATCGATGATCGATAATGCTTCATATCGGTATCCGGCCAAGTACACCCGTTGGCCCGGCTCGAGTCACCGTTAGTTGCACTCGCGCTTCCGAAGTTCAAAAGTTTTGGCCTCTTATTTTTCGTTCGCGAGCTTGGGTTTTCATCCCTCCAAGATCGTGCAGATCGCAACACTCGAGCTCGCACCGGATCCTGGGGCAGCAACCCCGAGGGCGACAGCCCGAGCCGGGCAATTGATTTGACTACAAAAGAATGCTCGAGCCCTCGAAAGAAGGCTCGAATCGCACGTGAAAAGGGGAAGTTTGTCTTTACCAGACCGATCAGTCGGGGCGTTCGATCGGCAATCCTTCAGCTTCCCAGCCCAAGAAACCGCTTTCGAGGAACGTGATCGGAACG
>DAOMZH010000867.1:0-4907 GCA_035437985.1 Polyangium sp. (in: bacteria)
GGGGCTGGTTCGTACGTGACGAATATCGGCTCGCGCGCCTTCACGATCGCCAGATGCTGCCCGCAGGAATGCGCGGATGCCCATCGCGTTGGTCGTTTGAACGCGAATCGCATGCCGATAGAGCGGACTCGCCTTCGTGTTGATCGCTCGATCGAGATGTTCCAGACCCGTCTTCGCATCGCCCCGCCGCATGGCGATGAGTCCGCGTTGCACTGCCGCAACACACTTGATGTAGTTCGAGTGGTTTGTCTCGTCCAAAATGTCGAGCGTCTTCTCGGCTTCGCTGAGGTGACCACGCGCGACGAGATCGAAGGACGTGTTTACGAGCTGAACACCTACGCCTGCACGTCGACCGTTGAACCCCAAGCCGGTAAGTGTCGAACCGAAGGCCAAGACCAGCACTTGTGGCAGAAGCGCGGTTGTGCTCTCCAGATCGGCGCTGATTGTCAAGCCAAACACACCGATGGCCGCCATCACTAGACCCACCGCGATGAGCGCCGTGTGGTAGCGATGCGTCGCATGCTTTGGCGTCGTCGATAACCCGTTGTGGCCCTTGGGCGTGCCGAGCCGATCCTTCCGATTCAGCTTCGAGCGTGCGCGTTTGCTCATGGCGACGAACCTTCTCTCTCGATCGAGCGCTGTGCGATCATGCTACCGAGGTGCAACGGCACGATGGTGACTATCCTTGATGGGCCTCTTGGTACGGAATTGATCGCGCGTGGCGTTTCGATTCCGGAACCTTTGTGGAGTGCCCGAGCGATCGAAACGGCCCCCGACGTCATCGCTGCCATTCATCGAGAGTATGCGCTTGCTGGGGCCACGGTGCATACGACGAACACGTTTCGAACGAAGCGGCGAAGTGCGGGTCCGACATGGGAAAAACTGGCTCGGAAATCCGTGGAATTGGCCCGTTTGTCCGTGCCCGCGAATCATCGCGTCGCTGGAAGCATCGCGCCGCTCGAAGACTGTTATCGCCCGGATCTGTCGCCCGCGGATCCTCGCCCCGAACACCGTGAAGTTTGCCGCGCGCTGGCCGATGCCGGCGTCGATCTTCTGCTTTGTGAAACATTTCCCCATCTCGGTGAAGCGCTCGTAGCCACCGAAGAAGCTGTCGCCACGGGTTTGCCCACGTGGATCGCGTTTACCGCGGGACCTGAGGCGGAACTCTTGACGCCCGGTGAAGTCGAACGAGGTGCACGCGAAGCTGTGACTCGTGGTGCCCAGGTCGTGCTCTTCAATTGCACACGCGCCACGAAATCACTGCCCTACGTCGAGCGATTGGCGCATGTGGGTGTGCCGTTCGGGGTCTATGCGAATGCTGGACCTTCCGAAGATCGTTTGGGGTGGAACGAATTCTCCGATGGCCCCGAGCGTTACGCGGAGCTTGCTGCCGAGTGGGTTCGTCTTGGTGCAACGTTTGTTGGAGCGTGTTGCGGTCTCGGGCCAGCTCATGTTCGGGCGCTGCAACGTTTCGCGAACGCCTAGAAATCACGGGATTTTGCGAAAACGTGGACGGCGCGTTCCATGATCTTGGACGACCGATCGACACGCTCGTCCCGAGATGATCCAAGAAAATGCCTCCGTGCTCCTGACGTGCTACCGCTTTGGACGTGCAAAAGCCGAAAAACGTCGTTGTCGCCACGCACGGACACTGCTTTGACGGCATGGCGAGCGCTGCTGTTTTTAATCACCTCGTGCGCAGCATCGCCCCGAAGGAGCAACGTAACTTTCGTTATCGCTCCTGCGGTTATGGCCCGGGAATGTCGATGATTCCCGAAGCTTGGCTCGACGGTGACGAGAACGCGATCCTCGACTTCCGCTACACCAAGAGCAACCGACTCACGTGGTTTTTCGATCATCACGTCACCGGCTTTGGGTCTGTCCAGGAACGCGACGACGCACTCGAACTGCATCAGCTCGATGGCCCCACTCGGGTGTTTTACGAACCCACCTACAGCTCGTGCACCAAGCTCATCGCTGACATTGCGAAGAAACATTTCGATGTGAGCTGCAACGAACTCCAGCCCTTGATCAAGTGGGCCGACGTCATCGACTCCGCACAGTTCACCTCCGCGGAACAAGCCGTCGATCGCAGTGAGCCCGTCTTGCAACTCGCGGCCGTGATCGAGCATCACGGCGATGGGACATTTCTCCAAAACATCGTGCCGAAGCTACTCGAACGGCCGATCGAAAGTGTCGCGCGTGATCCGCAGGTGGCGCATCTGTTTCGCCCGATTTCCGTGGCGCAAGATGCGTTTGCCGCCCGCGTGAAAGAAAGCGGCGTCGTCATGGGCTCCGTCGTGCTCGTGGACCTTGCAGACTCCGTGATGGACGCGAGTCTCAAGTTCATCGCGTATGCCCTCTATCCGCGATGCGCGTATTCCGTAACTGTTTTGAGGGCAAAGAATCATTGCAAGGTGTCTGTCGGGTACAACCCTTGGTCTGGTGTGCAACGACGACACGACATTGCTTCGATCTGTCGGCGCTACGACGGCGGTGGACATCCAGTCGTTGGAGCAGCAACGTTTCCTGCATCCGATGTGGCCCGAGCGCGCGAAGTTGCAGCAACGATTGCCCGTGAGCTCGACTCATGAGTCGACTCGGCCTCGGCCTCGACGTTTTTCGTCGCCGGGCTGGTCGAAGGCCCTGGGTGTACGGACATCGTGGTAGCTCGGGGGCACCCGAAAATACGCTCGCCGCGTTCGAGAAAGCCGCGCGTGATGGTGCCGATGGAATCGAACTCGACGTTCGTCTCAGTGCCGATGGTGAACTCGTCGTCATGCACGACGCGACGTTCGAACGGGTGACGGCTGGACGCGATCATCGACATGTCGCTGAACTTCCGTACGAAGAAATTCGACGCATCGATCTCGGAGACGGCCAAGTCGCCCCGCGCCTCAGTGAAGTGTTGCGCTGGGCGCGAGCGAGGCACATGCGCGTCAACGTCGAGATGAAGCATGGCGTTCCGCAACGCTTGCCGTTGGCTCATGCAACAGCGCGCCAGTTGGATGCCGTGGACCCGTTCCTGCCCATCATCGTTTCGAGTTTCGATCCCTTGATTCTCGCGACGTTTGCGACGCTGTTGCCGCGCGTGCCGCGAGCCCTCTTGGTGCATCGATCGAAGTGGTCGACGTTGGCCCTCGAAACCGGGCAGGTTTGGCGTGACGGACTGCATGTCGAACGCACGCTCACGCGGGACGCGGTGATCCAACGCTTGCTTCGTCGAAAGCTCTTGCTGAACGTTTGGACCGTGAACGATTTGCGCGAAGCAACGGATCTTGCCGAGATGGGTGTCGATGGAATCATCACCGACGTCCCGGGGCTCGTCCGTGCGAACTTCAGCGACTGAATCTACTGCTCGTCACACGTCACATACAGCGAGCGCACTCCACCCGGCGTGGGCTGTTCGAATGCGCCGGGCATGATCGGCGGGTTCCAATGCGCTTCTTTGTACTGAAAAATGACGTCTTCCTGCGTGTAGGGGACTTGCATGCGAATCGAACGCGGTAACTCCGCATCACATGCTCCGCCGCTTGGAGGAATGGGTTCGTCCAGGCCATCGGGATCCGTTCGAGGTGGCGCTGTTGTCGCTGCTGCGTGGTTGCTCAGTTCCGCCGTGTAGAGATCTGCTCCGCGTTGCGAAACGAGCACGTAGGTCACTCGCAAACGTTGTTCGGACCAAGGTTTGTCCCAGTCGTCGGGACGCACATCCAAATGCACTTCTTGCTGCGCCTCCCGCGAGCTCGGGATGATCACGCGGTAGTGTCCGTTCTTGCGATCCCAGGCGATCGTGGCCTTGTTGGGTTCGTGCGTGAGGAGCGGTGCTTCGCCGCGCAAAATGGAAACGAGCGCGTGACCCGGGATGGGCACACGCGTCATGCGCGCGAGGTTGCACGGGCTCGCAGGACCATGAAGGAACTGTTTTTCCTTCGTGTCGAGCATCTGAAAACCTTGGCCGTCGGCGGTGAGCGTGTAGATCAACGCGCCAAACGGGCTGATCACGTCGAAGCGCACGCGGTCTGGATTCACCGCAAAAAGAAGAACCTCGCCGCGGATGCGTCCTTCCGGAGCGAACCTGTCGATCTTGGCTGTGCCTTGCACGCCGTTGACACAGGCGTACGTTGCTTTCATTCGGTCGAGGGCGGCGTCTGCGGAGGGGAAAACCGATGGCGGCGCATTCCTTCCGCATGCGGTCATCGCAAGTGCAGAGGTGACGAGACCGATCCGAACAAAGGACGAGGCAACATGCATGCTGCCGGGACCGTCGCAGGAAATGTAGGGGGAGTCAACTCGATGGGGAGCTCGACAGGACCGCACGTACTCGGGTGAGCACGTGCGGTTTGTCCAAGCTTCAAGAGGCGCGAAGGGCTTCGAGCAAGTCGATGTCGGGAATCGCGATCGGCAAGCGAGCACGAATCACGGCGACATCGTTGTCTTCGCAGAGGCGGGCGACGGACAAACCGTCGTACAAGGCGATCGGAGCCGTTCCGGTCACCGAGGCTTCATCACGTGCACCCGACAAGATCTGGCCACTCGTGAAGATCCAACCCACGGTTGCCTGGTTGTAGTGGTGCAGCGAGCCGCGTAGCTCGGTCACTCGCTCACGGCCGATTTCTCGACCGTCGCGACGGATGATGATCGCCAAGCGAATGTCTTCGCCGGACGTCTTGAGCACACCCGAGAAGTGCGATTCTGCGCCGGGAGCACCTGCGCGACGAATCGCCCGCAATTGACCTACGCCCATCCGTTCGAGTGCGAGCACGCAAAGCTCGATGAACGCATGACCAGGCAACTCGGCAAGCTTGCGCGCGAAGGCGCGACGAGCTGCATCACGGTAACGCTCGACAGCCGAGAGAGCTTCTTGTTCGAGACGTGCAAGGTCACCGGAGAGCAACCAATCCGTGAGG
>DAOMZH010000868.1:0-4904 GCA_035437985.1 Polyangium sp. (in: bacteria)
GTGGAGACGTGCACGAGGGCGGGGTGGCTCGATGGGCCCAAAGTGGAGTTGCCCTACCAAGTAGGTTCAGGCGAAGTGGTGAAAATGGGGTGGTGCACCAATGCACCCGCCCTTGACCCGGCCGAAAATGCCGGGGCGCATCCAGCACCGGTTGCCAGGCGACGATGGAAGTGCGCTCGCGCCGGATGCATAAGACGATTACTCGCCCTTGAACGCCTCGGCCTTGAATGGCATCCGCGGCGGCGCCGTGTTCCACAAGAGCGCCACGTCCTCCGCCGTCAACCCATACGCATCATTCACCAACTGCCCCACCTGCCGCTCCAATCCGAGCGCCTCGAGCCCACGCGCCTGCATGGGTAATGCCTCGTCGCCGTACATCTCCCGAAGCGACTTCAAATCGGCTGCTTTGAGCTTCCCCGCTGACTTGGGGCGACGTTTGAGCACTTCTTTCACAAAGGCCTCGATATCCAATTGCGCAAAGTCCGTGAGCTTGTTTCCAGCCTCGGTCACGTCGTATTGCAGGCGTAATGAATCGAGAACCGCGGCGCGCGAAGCATCGTCGGCTTTTTTCAAAGCAATGAGTTTTGTAACGGCTGCCTCGGCCTGCTCACGAGTGGAGGACGAGGGGGATGCAATGGGTAGGGCCTCCATTTTTACGCCCGTCGGCGATAACGTTTCGGTTTTCATGTGCGGCAAATACCGCCAGCAAAACCACCACATCAAGGGAGAATTACACACGGTGAGCAACCATGTATCCGCAGTGGGTAGAATAAAAACCTTGTTCGTGACGAATAGCCCGGAGACGTCGAAGGCATATGCAGGGTGAAATTGAATCTCTTGGTATATGATTTTGTTTTTTTCGAAAACTTCATAATAAGCACACGACCGCAACTCCCACCAATATCGACCTTGGTCCGTCCGTTTGCGAAGCGCATCTTCGTATTCCTTCAAATGCTTATGGATTGCTGGAAACTCCAACGCAAATCGCGATTCCGCGGCGTCTTCGGCAAGTCCTTTCCATGGCCAATCTCGATCGCCACTCGACGGGATTTGGATGAGCCACGTGTCGTTCCACCTGGGAGCCCACCGCTCGATGTCTTGCCCCCGTAAATGCTTTTTGATGACCTCGGCTGATTTGGGATCCTCCGCCACCAGACGATTTCTTTTGGCCGTATCTATGATGAATGCGTCATTAAAACCCGTCAGAATCCCTCGATAGGGTTTCACCCCCGCATATTGTGTCAATGGCACACCCGCCGCGCGAATCTTGGCCATCAGCATGTCCAGCGCTGGAGGTTCCAAACTCCACGGCGTCGCGCCAAGGCGATTTTGCGGCACCGCATATCCATGCCGCGCCACATAATCAGGAATCTCCGTCGCGTGCAGCTCTTCGCGTGGGAACATGGTCACCTGCACGTCATGCGGCGCCTCGGCATTCGGCATGCGTTTGACGAGCGTCAAAATGCACGGAAACGCATCGGCATCCGGGAAAATGGGCGCATGCCCAAAATCCACCAGCGTCTCCAGCGTCGTCTCCGAGGCCAACAGCTTCCGCAAAGGCTCGGCATATCCACCTCGCAGCCATTTATTCGCCACAACGAAGCCCAAACGCCCCCCGGGCTTCAAGACCGAAATCCCTCGCTCGAAAAAATACACGAATAGATCCGCCATACCGTGATGGGCCCGATACGCCGTTTCCAGATGCGGTTTGATCGTTCCGAGCAATTCATGGCGCACATAGGGCGGATTGCCAATCACCACGTCGAAACCTTCCCGCCATCGGGCATTGATTTCGGCCGCTTCCGGCGCCGTCGGGGGATCGAAAATGGCCCGCACGTGCGCACCTGTCGCCCAATCGAAGGCCAACGAATGCACCATGGGATCCCCAACGATGCTGTTGCCCCACTTGATGTTGCTATCCAGGTACGTCAGTTTTCGCCCGCGCTCCGCCGTCTTCAGCCATAACGACAATTTTGTTATTTCTACGGACTCGGCATTCACGTCGACTCCGAATAAGTTGTTCTCGAATATGGTCTTCGAGCGGTCGAAAATGGTGGTTTGTCCCTTGCCGAGCTCCGCCAAGAGGCCATTGACGCGATCGTATTCACTGGAAAAGGCATCGAAAGCGGCCATCAAAAATGCACCGGCACCGCAGGACAAGTCGAGTACGCGGATCTTTTTGAGCTCTTCGAGATAGGCTTCGCTTACCGCTATCCATGCGGAGACCCACGCGGGCGACCCTTCTTTTCGGGTGACGGGAGGTCCAAGGGTATTGACGATGGTTTGCCAACGATCTTCGAATAGGCGGCCCAGCGTTTGGTCGACGACGTACCGCGTGACGAACACGGGCGTATAAAAAATCCCGTCGGCTTTGCGTGGGGAAACCTTTTCGTCACTGGGCACGGCAATGCCCGAACTGCCGCGGAGTTCATCCAGGTCCGAGATCGATTGCTCGAAGATATGCCCGAGCACGTCGACAGAGACATCCTTGCAGTAATCGTATTTGGCGAATACTTTGAACTCGGCGCACAATTCGTCGGCGACTTCGAGTTCGTCGATTTCGGTATTGGGTTCGAAGAGGCTGCCGTCGTAGGTGATAAAGCCTTCGTCTTCGTTGCCATTGTATATTCGTTCAAACAAGAGGCAGAAGTTGGTCCATGTGGGCGCTGGACGAAACTCGTTACGGTAATCGCAGGTATCGATCAGGGTTTGGCGCGGCAAAAGTCCCCGATCTTCGGCGAAGGTAATGAAGAGAATACGATTGAGAATCGTTTGGGTGTATTGGAGAATGTCTGTGGGGGCGCGATTGGAATGGCGGCGGCAAAGATCCTGAAATAGTTTTTTGCGCACGTTGCGATAATCTGCATAGATGCGCTGGGTGATTTCCGCTTCTTCCTTGGCAAGTAGAACTGGACGACTTGCACGTTGGATGATTGAATTTACGAGCGGCACAGCGGTATTCTGCTCACGGCGCCGATCGCTGTCGCGCATTACGAACGCATCGGAATCCGAGCCCCGGGACTTTGTAAGTGAATATTGCGCCCCCACGAAACGACGTCGTAATGCCTTTTCCGCTGCGATTCCAGCCTCCGCCGCGAATGACGCGATTGCCGAGATTCTTGTTGTCGTGCAGGGGATCCGTTTCGGGTACGCCCCGATAAGGTTCATAACTGTCGAGCGTCCATTCCCAAACATTTCCGGCGAGGTCGTGAATCGCTCCAGAAGGCCAGATTTTATCGCCTTTTTGGTGTGTGCCCACTTTCGATGGCCCACCACCGTGACAACCGCTATCGCCGCCGGGTGAAATCAAAATGGCTTGCGTGAAATCGGCGCGCTCGCACGACGGGTCTTCATTACCCCAAGGCCACGTCCGACCATCGCCTCCCGTCGCGGCCCATTCCCATTGGGCTTCGGTCGGCAATGATTTTTCAACATGCTCGCAATAGGTCTTGCCCATGCTCCAATCGACCATATTGATGGGATAATCGGGTTTGTCTTTGTAGGTCGCCCAGACATCGGGTTTGACCGCGACCGGACACGCTTTTTCTTCCGCGCATTTTCGATAAGCGCCGGCAGTCACTTCCGTTTCGTCCATGCAAAACGGTTTTGTCAAGACAACCTTGTGGGGGGCATCGGCCACGCCGTGTCCGCCATTTCCCGACGCGCGGGATCCAAATGCAAAAGGTTCGGCGCCTTTGCCCATGTTGAATCCTTCGGGGCTGGTTGGGGGAATGTAGACTTCGCCGGAGGGACATGCTCCGACGCACGCGCCAGCGTCGCAATGTTCAATGTTGAAACAAGTGCGCACGACCTCTGGGGTTTGTCCAGCGCCCTTGCAGCGAACGACTCGTTCTCCGTCGCATGCAGTCGCTCCTTCACTTTTGCCGTCACAAGGTCCGGAGGGCGCAGGCGGAGTTTGTCCTGTTGCCGACGGTGAGGGAGCAGGAGCGGCAGGAGGTGGGGTCGTCGAGCTCGATGTGGCAGCCGAAGGCTGCTCATGCGGCTTGGATTCGGCTTTTTGGCAGCCGAGGGCCGAGAAAATCAGGGCGGCGACGAACGGCGAACGCATTGGGGTGCAGGTTAGTTGGTTTTTGGGAGGTGGGCCAAGTGAACGGTGTGGTTGCTCCGCTGTGTGCGGTCAAATCCCCCGTTTCGGACAAACATCGTTAAACGGACAATCGTCACAATGGGCGACTTTGGCCGTACACACGTAACGTCCCAGCAGAACCATCGCCGGACCGAATTTCGTCCATTTGTTTTTCGGCACGATCCGCATCAAATCCTGCTCGATGACCTCGGGTTTGTCGTTGTCCGTGAGGCTCATGCGTTGGCTCACGCGCGCGACGTGGGTGTCCACGATGATCCCCGACGGAATGTCCCAGGCGTTGTTCAGCACCACGTTGGCCGTTTTTCTCGCCACACCCCGCAGCTTGACGAGCTCTTCCATCGTGTTCGGCACTTCGCCGCCGTGTTTGTCCACGAGCTGCTTGCAAGCTTCCTGAATCGCTTTGGCTTTCTGCTTGTACGTGCCCGTGGGCTTGAGAATTTCTTCGAGCTCTTCGGTGTTGGCGTCGACGTAGTCTCGAGCAGTTCGGTACTTGGGAAACAGCGTCTTCGTGACTTTGTTGACGCGCACGTCGGTGCATTGTGCGGCGAGAATGGTCGCCACGAGCAATTCGAGTGGCGTGGTCCAATCGAGTTCGTAGCGGGCATCGGGATATTTTTTTTCGAGCCGTTCGATCAACGTGTTCATCGGAATGCCGGTGCTCGTCGTCATGATCTGGACCTCCTGAACGGGTAGACAGGACCCGCCTAGCAGCCGCTGACTTACCTGCTCACACCCGAAATTGTCGGTCGACATCGCTCGAAATACTGAAGTATTCCTCGCTCCGTCGCCCTAGCTT
>DAOMZH010000869.1:0-4891 GCA_035437985.1 Polyangium sp. (in: bacteria)
GTTGCCGGGACCAGAGCGCTCTTTGATGATGAACTCGACGCGACGATTGCGTTGTCGTCCATCGTTCGTGGCGTTGTCGGCGATGGGACGTTGCGGACCGAAACCAGCAGAAGCCAGTCGCGACGCCTCGATTCCACCCTTGCTCACGAGATAGTCGAGCACAGCTTTGGCACGATCGGCGGAGAGCTTCTCATTGAGTTCGTCCGAGCCGCGATTGTCGGTGTGACCTTCGATCGAGAGCAGCTTGATGTCGGGGTTGACCTTCAAGAGGCGGCTGACTTCTTCGAGGATCGGATAGCTCTGTTGCAAGATCGTCGACTTGCCCGTCGCGAACTCGACCTTCTTCAAGATCTGAATTTCGTTTGAGCCCGAAATTCTTCGAATGAAGTTTGGACATCCGTTCTTGGCGGCGTCGGCGTTCTTGTCACCGGGTTCTTTCGGACAAGCGTCGGTTGCATCGCCAATGCCGTCTTTGTCGGGATCGTCTTCGGGGCAGCCGTCTTTATCATCGACCTTGTCGAAGTCTTCGGGTTCGTCCGGGCACTGATCCTTCGAATCCGGAATTCCGTCGCCATCACGATCAGGCAAACCCGGACAACCATCGCTCGGATTCGGCGGCTTGTTGTCTTCGGGCTCGGTCGGGCAAAGATCGATGTCATCCGGCAAGCCGTCTTTGTCTGTGTCGGCTTGGCCCTCGTACTTGAACTTGAAGCGTTTCGACGGCGACGGAGGATTTACGTCGGAGATGCCAAACGCATAACCAACGGTCGCCACGACGCGTAGGTCGGGTGCGTATCCAGGCGTGAGACGTGTGCCTGCACCAGCGCCTAGCCACGCGCGACGCTTGCGATCGAGTGCGAATCGACCTTCGGCGAGCCACTCGATCGGCGTGTTGTCGATGTCGGCTTTGAGGCCGGTGGAGCCGAAGATCTGCGCGCCGAGACGCAACGCGCCTCCACGCAAAGGCAAGAACGCGCCAACGCCCCAGCGCAACTCGTCGTCGTACTTGAAGTCGTTGATTCCACCAGGTGATCGAAATTGATAACCCGTGTTGAACACGAAAAAGAGGCTCTTGGTTTGGTACTCCGCAGCGAGACCAACGATGCCGGCGGTGCCTGAATCTCCGCCGTAGGAATACTGATTTCCGGTGGGAACCCAGACGCCACCTTGAAGACCGAGCGTGAAGTTGCGGGACGCGGATTGGAAAATTTTCACGCGCGCATCGATGCGCATGTCCATGGGTGCAGCAGCTTCGGGCGCAACGGTTGAGGGGCCTGGCGCATTCGGCAACGTCGTCTGGTTTGTCGATTGAAACAGGATGATCGGCAGGTTCGCTTGGATGGAAACGCGATCGAGAATTTCTGCGCCGACGCCGATGTACGTGATGACTTGCGCCGCGACGGGCGCCCCCTCGTCACGCGTCAAAATCGCGGCGTATGCGGGATTGTCTTGATGGTTTTGAACGCGAAACGGGTTGAGGGAAAAACCCATTCCGAGTTGTCCGAAGAAGCGAGTTTTGGGATGCCAGTATGGTCGCCACAAACCAATCGCATCCTCGGGAGCACCGCCAATGAAGAGACGGTCTAGGTACAGCGTGGTGGACTGAGCTTCAGCCTTCGTCGGAGCGAGAAGGAGCGCCGAAGCGATGGCTACCGAAGCCAGAGCAAGGAGGCTTCGATGTTTCGACGTTCGGGGGCGCGCGTTTTCTTGCGGGCCTGACGACGAATCCGAGGGTTTGTCCGCACTCGGTCGTGGTCGGCGATGGTCAACGTAATCCATGATGTTTCGGCATCTCCTCGGCAGATCCAAGCGCTCGATGGGCAAGTTGGTACAGCGATCCCGGTGCGCTCCGCGTGGATGTCGGCGACGTCGGCAATTTGACGGAGGGGAAGTTTTTTTTCCCGCTCGTCATGGGCGACGAGGCTACACCATCCGATCACCGTGATGGAACCCAGGCCGCACGGGGTCGAAGCAACAGCCAAAGCAGATGGTTTGTGGGTCGGAACCAAGTGATCGCGAGCGAGATCGCGCTTTCGGTTGACCTGAAGATGGTCCTGTGCTTTCTTTCCGCGCCCCGAAGAATCAAGGGTTTTACCGATGAAGCGCACGTACCAGCCCCACAACACGCGTCGTGTTCGCACGCACGGCTTCCGTTCGAAGATGTCCACCGCTGGTGGCCGCAAGGTCATCAACAATCGTCGGCGCAAGGGTCGCGCCCGGCTCGTCCCGACGATCTACAAGAAGTAACCCCGTTGCTCCCGACCGACGGGACCAGCCCTCCTCTGAAATCGTCGCGCGGAACAAGCGAATCGCGCGAAACGCTGCCTCGTTCACGACGCCTGCTCAGGCGCGAGGACTTTTTGCGGATTCAGGAGGAGGGCGTTCGTGTTTCGACGCGGCATTTGCTGCTTCTGCTCGAACCTCGGAGTGATGGAGGCCCAACTCGATTGGGAATCGTCGCTTCGCGCAAGGTTGGTGGAGCGGTGCAGCGTAATCGCGCCAAACGTTTGCTGCGCGAAACGTTCCGTCGAAACTCGAAACACTTCCCGGCCAACGTGAACCTCGTGGTTATCGTTCGTCCGGGAGTCGACGTTTTGTCGCAGAGTGATGTCGAAGCCGAGATCGCCTCGGTGGCCTCACTTCTTCGGAAGCGAGCGAGTGGGAAGACGACGCCAGGGCGTACGGATCGAAAACCCGCAAAACCTCGCCCATGAACCTGCTGGAAGGCTTGCGCCGAACCGAGGGCGACCCCAAGCTTGCGAATCATTCGGCGCCGCTGCCTCCAACGTCATGCTGGCCAAACTCCTGCTCTTGCTGATTCGTGTTTACCAGCTGACGCTGTCGAAATTGATTTTGGCGACAGTGGGTCCAGTTTGTCGCTTCGAACCATCATGTTCGCGGTATGCGGCAGCGTGCATCGCGAGTCATGGAGCGTTTCGCGGAAGCTTGCTTTCGGTGAAACGCCTGAGTAAGTGCCACCCGTTTCACCCAGGAGGCTACGATCCGCCGCCTCCTCCGCGGAATGGTCGCACGATGGCGGCGTCGACTGCGGCCGACGAACGTCGAGATCATGAAAGTCAGTACCGGAGTCATTCATCCAACGACGTAGGGGTAAGGGGCGAAGAGCGCCAACGGCGACTCGAAGCTTCAAAGGTTCAAACTGGGGTTTTGCCTTCTGAATGATGGCGTGATCAAAAAGCCCCGCTAGGTTCCACCGCAACATCACGCGCAAAGGCGCATCGATTCGTCTCGAAAAGCGGCAAGGCGAAGCGAGAACGAGTAGGTTTCGCGGCACATCGAGGTGCCGAAGGATTTCATGGAACGCAGCAAAATCGCTCAGTGGCTGCTCATCGGCTTGGCTGCCCTGCTCTTCTGGCAGTTTGGCGGAGGGCTATTCGGCAAAGGTGGTGAAGACGTTCAGCCCAATCTGCTGACGGATCTTCCCGCACTCGATGCGAAACGTGCGGAGGAAGATTTCTGCACCATCAAGGGCGCGCGGTTCGAGGCGGAGCTGTCAACGCACGGTGCATCCTTGCGACACCTACGTTTGACCGACCCCAAGTACATCGCCCGGCTGCAAAAAGACGATCCGCATTATGCCGAGCGAAACGGCAAGCCTATCGATCTCGTCACGACGACCCGCGAGTGGCGCAGTCCGCTCAAAACAAACTTGCGTTTGCCCAGCGGCGACAAACAGCAAGTGCCCGCCGACAACCTCGATTGGAAAATCACCGAGCACAACGATGAATCGTGCACGTTCGTGTACGAAGTCGAGGGGACGACGAAAGTCACCAAGGTCGTTCGACAAACGGGCAAACCTTTTGAGCTCGAAGTATCGCTGGACGTGACGAACCTTGCAGCTGATCCGCTCAAGCATCGGCTCACGGTCGAACAAACGTCGTGGCGAACGATGAAGGAGATGGAGGGAAGCCTCGGCCGCATCTCCGAGCACATGACGGAAGTCGTGGCGAAGACGAGTGAGAAGACGGATCGTTTGGCGACGGATGCTTTCGAGCCGAAGGACTTCAAGGAGAAGGAGTTCACGACCGAGCACTGGCATCGCACGTCCGGGGATACGAAGTGGGTGAGCGTGAGCAGCGTGTACTTCACGAAAGTCGTTGCACCGCTCGAGGGGCCATCGCCATCTGCGGAGACGCTGATCGAAGAAGATTGGAATCGCGACGCTTTTACCGCGGCAAGCCGCACCAAAGACACGGCAAGTCACGGATACGTGTTCCGCGCGCGGCTCGATTATCCCGAACAAGAGCTGAAGCAGAACGAGACGCGTTCGTACAAGATGCTCAGTTTTGCGGGGCCGAAAGAGCGCGACATTCTCGCCCTCGTGGGACAAACCGCGGACGAAGCGGCTCAGAAGAAAGACAGTTCGCTCGGCATGGGCGAAGTCATCAACCTGGGAACGTTCTCCCCGATTGCGAAGGTGCTCGTCACGTACCTCGGCAAGCTTTACCAAGGAGTGGGGAGCTGGGGTTGGTCGATCGCGCTGCTGACGATCACGGTGCGCTTGTTGTTGTTCCCGTTGATGTTTGCGCAGATCAAGAGCACTGCGGGGATGCGTCGTCTCAAGCCCGAGATGGACGAGATCAACGCGCGGTACAAGGATGATCAAACGCAGAAAGCGCTAGCGATTCAGGAGCTTTATCGCAAGCACGGGCTCAATCCGATGGCGGCGATGGGTGGATGCATTCCGGTGCTTTTGCAGATGCCGGTGTGGTTTGCCCTGTATCAAACGCTGCAAACGGCGGTGGAGCTCTACCACGTGCCTTTCTTGTCGACGCGCATCATTCCGGATTTGTCCGAGCGAGGTGAGTACTTCGTGATCCCGGCGATCTTGGGAGCGTCGAGCTTTTTTCAGCAGAAGCTGATGCCGCCG
>DAOMZH010000870.1:0-4888 GCA_035437985.1 Polyangium sp. (in: bacteria)
TGACGAAAATCGTCACATCCACTCCGGTTGTCAGGGCCTCTTCGGTATCTCGACGCGCTTTGTCAGAAGGCGCATCGATACCGGGCAAGTCCATCAGTTCCACACCCGGCATTGCCCCTTCCACCGGAATCGTCACGGTCACGAGTTTGACCGCCCGAACCCCGGGATAAGGCCGATTGCCATTTTTCGTATCTTTCAGCGCAATGAATGGCCGAATTTTTTCCGCGAGTTCGTCCAGGGTCGTCGCGACAATCCTTTCGGGTTGCTTTCCGAGCCGCGACTTGATCTCCGACAAACCCGACGCGATATCGTTCAATTCGGCCAGCGCCGTCTGTTCCCGACGACCAGCACGATCGGGATCATCGACGTCATATCCTTCGCGCGTCTTGAACGCCGCCTTGAGCCGCAAGATTTCCGATTGATTCAGCCCCACCCACCGCTCGACGCTTCCCGGCTCCAGCGCATCGAAATAACTCTGAATACGCCCTTTGAAGTCCGCCTCCCCATAATAGGTCACCAGGGCCTCGAATTGTCCGGGCTGGCCTGGTTCGATGACCGTCGTGCTCCACGTACAACGCTCCGCTTCGCTCGGCAAAAGCTTTTCGCTCTTCAGCCATGCGGAAAGGAACGCGCTTTTGCCTTGTTTTTCAAGACCAACCACGCCAATTTTTACGACGCCCTTTGCAAGGCGTTTTTCCCGATCGGCTGCGCGCGCGCGCAAGTCCTCGAGGCGCGACCGCAATTGGCGCAATTGCCGTGCACTATCGCTGTCGGGTTGGAAGTAGCTGGCAAAACGATCACAAAGCTGCCTGTATCGCAGCACTTTATCGCCAATCCTGCGCAACTCTTTCGCGTTTTCTTTGCGACCTTCCGGACTCCACATGGCAGCGTCTTCCTTGTTCTCTTCCGCCCGCGGTATACCAAACGCGAGCAATATAGCCAGTCGATGGGTGAATTCGTCAATGAAAATGGGCCTACTTGGCTCTACTTCAGCTGCGTTCGAGCACCTCGTTCAAAAATCCATGCATCTCTTTCCAATATTTTTTGGCGTTCGGCAAAAAGTGAATTGCCTGAAACGCATGAATGTCGCCTCGATAATACCGAGCTTCCGACCGGACACCCAATTTTTCCAGCGCCGCATGCAACCTTCGCGTATCGTCGAGCACCGGATCAGCCGTCCCAACACTCGAGAAGAAAGGTGGCAATGGTCGTTCCGGACGAACTCCTCGTTCCAAAAAAACCACCGGATCCGCCAGGTCCAAGAATCCATTCGGTACAGCTTCCTGCGGGAGATACGATTGGCTCACTTCCACGATGCGATCCTGCAAAAATGTTGGAATACGCTTGCGCCTCGAAAAACGTTTTGGATCCGACACCTGGTGCAATCCGCATTTCGCAATCACCGCCCGGGGCCGAATGTTCGCCTCGAACACTGCTTTTGCATATGGTTCGTCGCGCCGATACGACGTCATGAGCGCCAACGAAGTCGCCAAATTCGCTCCCGCGGATTCTCCGGCCAGGACCAAGCGCGACGCATCCCCGCCGTATTCATGAGCGTGCTCGACAATCCAGGTTAATGCCGCCGCGACGTCTTCCACGGCCGCTGGATATCGATGTTTGGGGGCCAAACGATAATTGACCAGAAAAACCACGTACCCGCGTTTTGCATACGCCAGGCCCATTCCCCAATGCGAATCTTTCGACAGAATCCGAAAACCGCCGCCATGGACGTACATCACCACGGGCCACGGCGCCGAACCTTCCGCTGGTTTGTATACATCCAGCAGATGCCGCGGATTGCCGCTCGACGTATATGGAATGTCGTATTGGCAGGTAACCCCATGCCGTTCTGGCCGCGCAATGGGCAATTTTCGCCAGCCATGAGACAACACGGTCCATGCCGCATCGACGACGGCACGTCCAACACGCATACGCAGCGGATCCGATGAAGGCGTCATTGGCACATCTCCCATTTCATTCCGGCAATGTCGCCTCGTCCCCCACATCAACGCCCGTGTATCGTAACGACGAACGCTCCACCGCTTCCTCGAAAGGCCCTCGCAATGCGTGAACGATGTCGGGCGAAGCATCGGTGACTCCCAGGGTCAAAAGCACCTGCGAAACAATACGAATCCATGCTTTTTTCGCCCCTTGTCGCGACGAACTCGCCGCCATTGCTCCTTCTTTGAGCATCAACGAACTCCGCACGTGTTCGAGCTCGGCCAAACTCGTTCCCGCTTCGATCCAGGCATCCACCAAATCACGCAGAGTCTTGTTTGGTTGCAATGCTGGAATCGTCGCCAAAAATTCTGCAAGCCCTTTTTCCTGCGTCCGGAGCATTCTCCCAACCCGCGCGGTATTGCCCGATTCGGCGAGCAGTGACGCATTTACAATGGCGAGCCCCGTCGGGAAAAGTTTTCGCTGGGCCAACTGACAAGCTGCCGCCATGCCAAACTCGGGCGGATCTTTGGCCATCAGAAAATGCAAATGTGCTTCGAGGGCTGCGTAAATGCCTCGCGCTAAATGATCGTGCCGCGCATCGACCATCGTTTCTTCTTCGAGCAGTGTTTGTAACTCGTTTTGCGGAGGCCGCTGCGTTTTGGCTACGGCGAGGTTTTCGTGCACCAACACCACTTTCGGATGCATCGGCGCAATTTCCGGTACGGATTGAAATGCGTCCCGTAATGGCGACGGTTGCACCCATGGCGCCGTGAGCGCCAGCATTTCATCGATTTCGAGATGCTCGAACATCTTGCTGCCTCCTTGCCCTCACCGCATGCTCTTGGCTAAATTGCAGGTCGCCACGACCGGATCTTCACCCTCACGCTGCAATGCCAACGTGAGTTCGTCCGTGCCTGAAACGCAGACAAAAAGCCGTCCCACGAGTCCCGGGGGCAAACCCGTCGGGACCAGCGAAACCCGGGGATCGCTGGACGTCATTTTGCCAGGAATGAATTCTTGCGCGACGCGCAGGGGTGTTTTCGTGTCCCATTTGCCAAAATCGACATAATGCGGTCCGAACACGCTCGGATCCGAAACCGCCGTTCCCATGTGCACGAGCGCCGTGAATTTCGGCGGAAATCCTCGCAAATCGCCCACGAAATATCGGAATCCCTGCGCCCGACGCACCAAATGCACTTCGTGATTGGCAATTTTCAACGCCCCGAGTGCCACTGCGCTCTTCGGCGTCACTCCCACGATCGTCACGCCGCGCTCCGTGCGTTGCGGCGTTTCATAAAGCACGACCTGTTGAAATGGTTTGTCGCTTCCTGGACGCCAAACCTGCAAGTCCGCAATACCGAGTTCTTCGGCCAAGGCTTTTTCGACAAACGCACTCCGCGACGAATTGCCCGCCAAAAGAATCGTCACCCCCTGCTCTTTCCATCCAGGTGCTCCCGTATCGCCACCCCACGGCGCAATGGCCAGCATGCTTTTCATCAGCTTCACGCCATCACGAATGCGCGCCATCAAATGCCCCTCGAGCGCCGCATGCAAACTCGATACATCCTGCGCCAACGATTCGAGCTGCACTTCGCTCCCGTCAAGTCGCGCCGCCGCTAGCTTCGCCACCTGTTTCGGCGGGTTTTTCGGACCAAACTTGACCGCTTCGAGTCCAAGTTCCCGCTCGAAACGAAAACGATTCTGTCGCGCCGCCAAACTGCGCTTGTACAGATGGGGCTTGTTCGCCAAGTTGTTCGGAGGCACCGTCTGCGGACGCATCATCGGCACTTCCTGCGTCTCCATCTCCGGCAAATGCTTGGGATCTTGATGCGTGAGCCACACGAGCTCGTGGGTCAGATAATCGCCACCCAAGTGATCATCGCCGCTCACTTGCAGCGTCTCGATGACCGTTCGACCTCCAAATTCTTCCGCCTCCGCATCCGTCGCCGGACGGAATCGACCACACGCAATATCCAGTGTTCCCCCACCAAAATCGAATACGGCAAACCGCATCTCGCCAAACTTTTCGATGATCGGTTCGAGCTCCGGATACGCGGCGAGTTCCGGACAAACCTCCGCGGCAAACGCTTCCGGCTCGCTCGCACTCATCTCCACCGTGACTGCATCCGCCGCAATCCCCTCGGGAATACCCAGCAAAATCCCCCGACGAATCTCTTCTTCGAGCAGCTTGCGCGCCCGGTCGTCGAACTTGGCTGGGTGCGTCAGCCAGTACCGCAAATACACATCTTGTCCCGGACGATTGATCGCACGCGAGAGCAGATACGCGTACGCGCGCACCAGCACTCGCACCCGAGCTTCATCGAGCAAGAAGTCCTTTCGGCGTTCGCGATCGCGAAGTTGTGGCGATTGATCGAGCATCATCACTCGCTCGGGCAAGCTTTTCAGTTCCCCAACCACCGCATTCGGCGAATCGGTCATCGCTTCTTGCGCCGCGTGACTTCCACGAATCACGCGCAGCAGGTTTGGAAAACGAAACGATCCGGCCGCTGCGCGTTCCATTTCCGCCCAAAGCCGCTCGTGGTCTTCGATGAGCAGATACGTCGGATTTTCAGCCGATTTGATCGCATCCATGATCGAACTGCCAAGGCGCAAGAGAGACCGGTACCCTTTTTGGTACAACGCCGCGACCGTAGCGGACGAACCAAAGTCGATCCCTACCGCGGACAAACGTTGAAACGTCTTCAACAGCGGTCGCGGATCTCGCAAACGCAGCGGCAGCGCTGCGTGCCACGAGCACACCGCCAACTGCTCACCAAATCGCAAGTCATGCTCGACAACGAGGTCGAGGGGCACGTCTTTACCTTCGTCCGGAATCGGCAAAAGCTCTGGATGTGATGCGTCCAGGAAAAACTCCGCGTACGTGCGCCCGCCGTCGCCACCCGCACGCCGCGTCACGTCCTCCGCGAGCACCTGCCGCCGTTTCGCC
>DAOMZH010000871.1:0-4887 GCA_035437985.1 Polyangium sp. (in: bacteria)
AATCTCGACGGACGTTATTGCCGAGGGAGGTGCAGCCAAGGACGCCGACGAGGTTGCGGCCGAGTCTTTGGTGGGCTCGAGTTTGGAGGTGCAGGCTGGAAGAGCAAGCACGAGATACAAAAATATGGCCGGCCGAACCTCGAGCACGCCGAAATGGAGCATTCGGTCATGTTACCTCAATGGTCAAACGATTCCTAGCCCGATGATGATATGCACACGTTTGCGACGGCCCATGAATAGTGGCCGGTAGGTCGATAACTTGGTATGACCATTTTGTGGTTGCTGAAGTGTACGTCATTCCTCCCGGACAAGACCCCTTGGTTTCGAAGATGTTGGGGGGCCAGGTTTTACCAGGCGGATACGTTTGGGCCGGAGCGGAGGTCGAGCCCACGTTCATCCGGGCTCGATTCGATGCCCCAGGTTCGGAGCAACTGGTTTTACTTCTAAAACATCCTTCGTCAGCGGTTCCAGAACAAACCACCACGGCCAAGTTCGCTCTCTCTTTCGCGAGAGGAGGCAATGAAGAATTATTGCGGGCCGTGGCCGACCGTATTCGTTCTTCGGAAAACGATTTTGTTTGGTTGCAGCAACAACAAGCGCCCCCGCAGCTGGTTACGGGTGGCTGGACCAATCCCGAAGATGCGCGGCATCTTTCGACGGCGCTCGGAGTGGGCGCATTGATCTTACTCGTCGCCTTGTGGGCGCAACGTTTTTATGTTCGACCGCGACAACCCGGCTCGGAAGACTCGACGCCTCATGCGCGACGCGCACTACGCGTCATCGCAATGGGCGCGGGGGTGCTCGTTGCCGCGCGGATCATTCTCGAATTACGTCATTTTTTGCTCGATTATGATGATTTTGATTACCTTTTGCGAGCCGCGGTCAATCCGTGGCGCCCCGATGAAAGCATTCGTTTTTTGAGTACGACGGTTTTGTACCGAGTAGCCATGTATTTCGGGAGCAGACCGGCGTTTTTCATGACCATGAGCACGCTGGCGTTCGTCGCTATGCTTTATGCTTACCACGGCTTCTTGCAACGTTTGGGTTTTTCTAAGTATTCGACGGTGTTGGCGGTGGCGTTTTGGGGTTTATCGCCCGCCCCCATGTATCTTTTATCGTGGGCGGCAGGATTTCAGCAGCTTCTGGGAATGGCTCTTGTGCTCTCTGGTTTGTCCGCAGGTTTGGCTGCCACCCGGACCAACGACAAAAACGCCCTTATTTCCGCATTGGCGAAGTCGATAACGTTTGTCACGATCGGGGTGTTCGTCAAGTTTCCGCTGATCTTCCTCGTGGCGCCTTCTCTGTTTCTGTGCTCGTTGCTCGTCCATTTTCCGCGTCCGTCCGCAAGGCGAATCGTTGGTTGTACGGCCGCCGTGGCCCTCGTGCCCGCGTCGCTCCTGGCCCTCGCGCACCAGACCATGAATCGGGGCGATGGGGAAAAATTCGGCCTTTCCCGAATCGCAAACAATATTCACGACGTGGGGCAGGGATTGAGTTCGAGCGTCTCTCCGCTACGCGTGGCTGCGATCGTCATCTTTATCGCGCACGTGGCTTTGGCGTGGCGTGACGGATTTGAGAAGATTGATTTTCGTGGCTTATTTTCAAAAATTGTCACGTTGCGTGTGGGCGGAGCGTCGCTTTTCGTGTTCACGTTTCTCCTGAGCGTCTCCTGGATTGCGCCATTTTTGCTGAATGCCCGTTATTTTGCGGGTTATTACGTTTCGCTTGCTGCCGCAGTTTTTGCAGCGTGCGCGGCACGCATCTGTGAAGTCTTGCTCCCGGCTCGGCACCCGACGCTCATCACGTTGCTTGCCTTGCTCGCGGCTTTTCCTCTCACTGCGTTTCAGCGGGACGAGCATCAACAACGACGTGAAAACATCGCCAAGTATCTGCAGGTTGTCGTGAAGGGTTTACACGACCAACCTCGCGTCAATGAAATCGCGCTTTTGGCTGATTGTCAGGGAAATGGAAATGCCGAGGAGCAGATGAATCGAGATATCCTTTTCTTTTTGAATCGAATGTCGGGTGAGGCGGGCATACGTTGGGCAACCGGACGTTATGACGTGTCGGTGAAAACAGCGCAAGATCTCCAGTATGGACCGTTCGAGCCATCCCGCATCGAAGTACGGGTATGTCAAGACCGACTGGTGCGGGTGGACCTGCGGAAGTGAGGGCGTAGGCCCATGTCGACAGGAGGGCAACCTCACACAAAATTTTCCAACCAGCTTGCTCGAAAGCGTTGATGCGACGCTTCAAACGACTATGCTGCGCGCCATGCCGGACTTCTTACTGACCAACAAACGTTCCCACTCCTGCAACGCCCTTCGTGTGAGCGACGTGGGCAGCGACGTGGTCTTGATGGGTTGGGTTGCCAATCGTCGTGATCATGGTGGCCGCGTCTTCATCGATCTGCGCGATCGCGAAGGCATCACCCAAATCGTTTTTGGCCCCGAACTCGCCAAAGATGCCCATGAACTCGCCGGAGAATTACGCTCGGAATACTGCATTGGCATCAAGGGCCGCGTCGTCACGCGTGTTTCCTCGGGTGGACAACCCAACCCCCGCCTCGCGACCGGCGAAATCGAGGTCAATGCGACCGAATTGCATATTTTCTCGCGCTCGGAAACACCACCCTTCCTCATCGAAGACGAAATCGATACCAAGGAAGAAATTCGGCTGAAGTATCGATATTTGGATTTACGCCGCCCCGCGCTCCAAAAAAACTTCCTCGTCCGCTCCAAACTTTATCGCGCCGCGCGCGATTATTTTCACGGCCAGGGTTTTACCGAGCTCGAAACGCCATTCATGGTCAAATACACCCCGGGCGGTGCGCGTAACTTCCTCGTCCCCTCGCGCCTCAATCCCCATTGCTTCTACGCTTTGGCGGAATCGCCCCAAATCTTCAAGCAACTCTTCATGGTCGCCGGATTCGAACGTTATTTCCAAATCGTGCGTTGTTTCCGCGACGAAGACTTGCGCCTCGATCGCCAACCTGAATTCACCCAAATCGACGTCGAAATGTCCTTCGTCACCGAAGAAGACATCTTTAGCACCATGGAGGGCCTGATTCGACGCATTTGGAAAGACGTCCTCGACGTGGATCTCCCGGTCAAGTTCGAGCGCATGGCGTATCACGACGCAATGCTCAAGTATGGTGTGGACAAACCGGATTTGCGGTTTGGCTTGGAACTTGCCGATTTGACCGAAGTCCTCCGTCCGTTGGATGGTGGCGGCGTGCCGATGTTCAAGACGGCGCTCGATCAAAAAGGCATCATCAAGGCTTTGCGCATTCCGGCCAAAGAAGCCGCTGGTCTGTCGCGCACGGAAGCGGATAAACTCGAGGAATTCGTCAAAGGGTTTGGCGCGCGCGGTTTGGCGCGAGCCCGCGTCGCGGACGGAGGCGAATGGACGCAATCGCCCCTGAACAAGACGGTCACCGTGGAAGCTCGAAATGCCATCAATGCGGCGCTCGGGGCCCAATCGGGTGATCTTTTGTTCTTCCAATTCGGTTCGTTCAAACTGGTTAATGCCGTCCTCGGCGGCCTGCGTTTGCACCTCGGCAACAAGCTGAACCTCGTCGTCAAAGACCAATGGCGGTTTTTGTGGGTCACGGATTTTCCGATGTTCGAGCAAGCCGAAAATGGCAATTGGGTTGCGGCCCATCATCCCTTCACGTCCCCCAAACCCGATCACGTCGAATTCCTCGGACAAGAAAATGGCCGCGTCCAAGCCCGGGCGTACGACTTGGTCTTGAATGGTAATGAGATCGCTGGTGGATCCATTCGTATTCATCAGCGCGACGTGCAAGCCAAAGTCTTTGCTGCCCTCGGTTTGTCCGATGAAGACTTCCGGGCCAAGTTCGGCTTCTTGCTCGATGCCTTCAAGTTTGGCCCGCCCCCGCATGGCGGCATTGCTTTCGGCTTGGATCGCTTGTCCATGCTCCTTTGCAATGCCCCGAGCCTCCGCGACGTCATCACGTTCCCGAAAACCCAAAAAGGAACTGACATGATGACCGACGCTCCCACCGCCGTGACCAACGAACAGCTCGACGAACTTTTCGTGCAGCTCAAGAAGTAACGCGTGGACGCTCTCCTCCTAGGGCTCATCGAAGGTTTGACCGAGTTTCTGCCGATATCGTCCACAGGCCATTTGATCCTGCTCGGTACGTGGCTCGGTCATTCCGACGAAGCTTCCAAGACCCTCGATGTCGTCATTCAATTCGGCGCCATTCTCGCCGTCGTCGTGTATTACCGCGAGCGCCTGGGCAAACTTTTGCACGGAATCGTGAAACGCGACCCCGAGCACCTGCGTCTCGCCTTCGCCGTGGCGATTGCCTTCGTCCCCTCGGCAGTCGTGGGATTGTTGCTGCACAAAACAATCAAGCAACATCTGTTCGGACCCAAACCCGTCGGCGCAGCGCTGATCGTTGGCGGCATCGTGATGCTGATCATCGAAGCGCTTCGTTCCAAGCAGGACAAACCTGCCGAGGACAAACTCGAAGCGGTGACCTGGCGACGCGCGCTGGCGATTGGTTTGGCGCAGTGTTTTTCACTTTGGCCGGGAGCTTCGCGATCGATGACGACGATCGTTGGAGGTCAAATGGCTGGGTTGAGCACGTCGACGGCCGCTGACTTTTCGTTCTTGCTCGCGATTCCAACCCTTGGAGCTGCAACGGTTTATGACCTGTTGAAAAATGGTCGCGCGCTCCTCGAATCGCCCACGGGCGCATCGTCGCTCGTGATCGGAACGGTCGTTTCGTTCGTCGTGGCTTTGGCGGTGATCGCCACGTTTTTACGCTACTTGAAACGATACGGACTCGCCCCGTTCGGCGTCTACCGCATCGTGCTCGGAGCAGTGGTGTTCGCGGTGCTCTGACCCTACGTAATC
>DAOMZH010000872.1:0-4886 GCA_035437985.1 Polyangium sp. (in: bacteria)
AACGAGTGGACGACAAGCCGCCATTGGGACATTGCCCGGGCAAACGGCCGTGGCTGGGGGATCACGAGGGTCAAGGTTGTGACGCACCGACGCGATTTCTTTTGCGTTCGGCGTCGCACGCGTACTTTTCGGTGACGGCGAGCGTGATTCACCTGCCCGACCGCGATGCGGCGAGGCGCGATAAAATCACGAGTGTGTATGAGACGATCAAAGGCGCGGACGATGCCGACGATATTCGATTTTTTCGCAAAAAGATCGAGCCCGTGCGTCTGGCGCTGGAGGGAATGACGGACGCGGAGGTATTTGCGGACATTTTGCGACGGCGCGAAGGTTCGACGCCGCAACGCAAAAAGGTGAAAGAAGCCGAGCTGGAAGTGCTTTTGGCGGGAGACGAGAAGCAAAACGACGGGCGGTTTGCCCTCAAGAACGTGGCGCTGCCGAAAACGAAGGGCGGCGTGATGAGCAAGATTGGCAAAGTGGTGCTGTTGCCGCGGCTGACGGAGGTGCGGGCGCTTTGCGGATTTACAAGGTTCGAGCAGAAGTCGACGGACATCGATGGCGAATTGGACCTTGGAGCGGAAGTGGCGCGTCTGGACGAACCATTGACGTGGCTACCGGCGGTGGAGAATTCGGGCGAAGGATTCTTTTTTTCGCTGGACGAAAATGCTTTGCGGTCGTGGGAGCAGGACAAACCTGGGGTGAATCGACGGGATAAACTGTTCAAAGCTGGATTCAGGCAATGGCAGAACCAGCGCGAGGATCGCCAGGGGGCGAAACGTGATTTTGCAGAAGCGCGGTACATTCTGCTGCACTCGCTGGCGCATTTGTTGATTACGGCGGTGTCGCTCGAATGTGGTTATTCGGCGAGTTCCATTCGGGAGCGGATCTACGTGGGTCAAGGAGGCGCGGGGATCTTGTTGTATACGGCGTCGCCGGGCGCGGAAGGGTCATTGGGCGGGCTGGTGGAGGTGGGGAGGAACCTGGAGAGGTATTTGCAGCAGGCGCTGGATTTGGGGCGGCTATGCGCGAACGATCCGGTGTGCGCGGCGCATTTGCCGGATCACGAAATGGGCGGCGGCGATCGGTACCTCGAAGGAGCGTCGTGTCATGGGTGTTTGCTGATATCGGAGCCGTCGTGTGAGCGCATGAATACGTATTTGGATCGGACATTGGTGGTGGGCACGGTGGAATCGTCGGACGCAGCGTTTTTCGAGGGGCCGTGAAGAGGTTCGACGGGTGGCTGGAGCATGCGACGGCGGCGGACCTAGCGGCGCTTGCGGCGGCGATTCGCGAGGGAAGAATACCGTTTCCGGCGCGGGCGAGTGCGCTTCAAAGGGCGGGCTTTGGCGAGGGGGCTACGGCATTTCTCGAGGGATTGCAAGCGACGGAGCCGTCGATTGTGGTGTGGATGCTGGAGCGATTGTCGGAGGAGCGGCGGCGGGCGGAGGATCGTTATGCGCGGATGGTGCGGTTGGTGTGGAGTGGGGCGAGTGAACCGACGCAAGGAATGCGGGATACGCGAGAGGTTTTGGAGGAATTGTTCGGCAAGGCGGAGCGACATGTGCTCATTTCGACATATGTGATTCACCAGGGGGCGAGTGTGTTTGCGGCGCTGGGCAAGAGAATGCGTGAATGCCCGGGGCTCGAGGTGGAGCTGTACGTGAATTTGCCGGCGAAACCTGGGAGTGTTGCGGACGAGAAGGCGGATGTGGCGGCATTTCGGGAGAGGTTTTTCCGGGAGCATTGGCCGAAGAATACGCGAATGCCGGCGTTGTATTACGATCCGGAGAGTCATGGGCAAGGTTCGTCGCGGACGAGCTTGCATGCGAAGTGTGTGGTGGTGGATGGACGCTGGGCGTTGATTACGTCGGCGAATTTCACGGAAGCCGCGCAGGAGCGGAACATCGAGGCGGGGGTGTTGCTGGACCATGTGCAGGTGGCGGAATCGTTGGTGGGGCGATTTCGAGCTTTACGCGCTGCGGGACGATTACGCGGGATGTGATGGTCACCTATTTGCGGGGCGCTGTATTCAACGCGGCGGTCGGAGCCACGGCCATGAGCCGCGCCCAAAAACAAAAGCCGAGGTGAACGTCGTATCGGCCAATCCGCTGCCGTTGCTCTGGATCATTACGCACGGGGACACGGGGATATGCAAGTTGTGCAGAAAATTCAACGAGATACCCAATTCATACCCCAATGCTCCGTGCGTTATGGGCGCGAAACTCAAGTATCCGTCATTGGCGCGTCCGCCGGAAATGAGAACACCTGCCCAAACATCGACCCATTTCGGGTGACCCACCCTTCCCATGACGTCCACTTGCCCGAAGGACATTCCGGATCCACCCAGGGCTACAAGCGCCGAATAACCCAGCGAAACGCGTTCATGCCAGCCAGCATCTTCGCCGAATTGTTTTCCAAGACGAACACCTTGGCTTGCTGCAGGTGCACTGACACTTCCTTGCATTTGGCCATAATCGTCTTGCAGACCATATCCGAGCCAGCGGCCGCCAAATCCACCTTCGCGATGCCACCACGATTGCAACCGAATGCCATCGAGGTCACCCACCGTCTGCACACCCAAGCCCATACCCACGAACAAACTCAACCCTAAATCCAAGTCGAATCGTTGATTGACTTGAAAAATATTATTGAGCATATCGGCACGTAAATCGCGAGACGGATCTTCTTGGGAGCCATCTTGCGTCAACATTTCGTACCAGCTCGACGTGATGAACTGGAGTCCGCGACGTTCATTGGTGAGCGCTTGTTCGAATACGATCCCAAAGGTCCGGCCATCGTCGTCGGCGTAACTCGACGAGCTTGGATCGAGGCGGTCTGTTGGGGCAAACAACGAAGGCGCGAGCAGGTTATCATTCGACAAACCCGCCATCGCCACGTAGGACCAACCGGATTTCGGCGGCTCCGCGTGCGCATCGGACGCCAACGCCCCGAGCATCAAGAATGCGCTGATGGGTGACGGTGGGCGAAGCGATGTGGATAAATTGGGCAACATGACCTTGGATCTCGTGATTTCCTGCGTTCGCACAATCAACTGCGCACATCATTTCGTCAAGGTGCTTTTTTGGGTTTCGGTAGAGCCAACGCTCATGTAACCTAGGTGCGTGATCAGCCGATCTCGCTTTGGATGCCCTTCGTGTGGTGCTTTTTGGACGCGGCCGCTGCGGCGATTGCCAGCATGGCTCGAGAATGAAGTGCGCTGGGATGTGTGTTCGGATTCGCCGGCGGGGACGTGGTCGCTGCGCCCCGAGCCTCGCTGTCGTCCGGAGCATCCCGTTGCGTTGAACATCGCGGACGTGCAGGGGCTGGTGCTGCACGAGGAAACCATGCGGATCATTGGGTGTTGCGGCGTTGGTTACCGGGACAAACTGCCCAACCTTCGTTGCGCGAAGTGCCAGTACGAAGGCGCGTTTCGGCTCTCCGATGGCGACCATTGCAATCACGCCATTTTCGTTCCCGCTACGCCGCTCGCCGTGGTTCAGTCGGACGAACTCGATGATGCCACGCTCCTCGAATTGTTCACGGCCCGACGGGCAATGGGAAAAACATCGCTTCCCGATGCCGGAATGGATGGCCTTCCCGCGCATTTACGCGTGATTGCCGACTCGCTTTGGAATGACGATTTGCAGAATCCGGAGCTGTTCCCAGCGCTGAAGGATTTTTCGGTGCTGATTCGGGGCCTCGAGGTGCGGCTTTCGCTCGATGGCGTCGTGGTGAGACCACCGTGGCCGGACGGCGAGCGGGATCGAATGCTTGCGTTGTGTGCGGTTCCGCGGGGATTGCCGGATGACGCGCTCTCGTGGTGGCACGACGAGAATGGCAATACGGCACAGAGAATGCGGCACCAATGGTGGTTATGGTGCGTCGGCGGAGAGATTTGCGTCGCGTGGCAGCGAGCGCCCCACGGCGTATATTCCGAGCGCGAGGCGGTGGCGTTCCGGCTGCCGTGGGAATTGTGGGACGTGGCTTTTCGGGAGGCGCTTGGATTCGGTGGCGATACGATTGGGTAGGGCTTCGAATCTAGTCAAAATATCACGGGCACGTCGGCGCTACGTCGGCACACGCTGCAAACCACGGCAATTCCGGATGGTAGGTGGTTTCTCTAGGAAAAACGCAATTCCACGCTTCCATCGGCGCATCGGGACCTTGGCCCATTTCAACTGCAGCGAGGCACGCGTCGAAATAGTCGACGGCGAGCAACGAACATTTTCGAATCGGGTCCCAAGATTCATCCAAGGGCGGCGTACCGTAATCGCCCGAATAATATACGCCAACGGTCACGTCGCCCGACGGACCAATCAGCAATGAATACTCGCCGTTGTTTTGGCCATTGCTAAACGTATGATTCAACTTCACCCCATACATGCCCGGTGTGCGATCCCGCATGGCTTGAACGACGCATGCCATGTCATACATCGAAAAAGGCGTTCCGCCCTCGATACGTTGCGCCCAACCTTTGCACGTAGGACTCGCACAGGTGAGAAACGTGTCGTAATCGGCTTTGCCTTTCGTGGGGTCCTCCATTGGCTCTTTTATTGGCTCTTCCACTGGAGGATCACGATCGTCGGTCGTGCACCCAGGGAGCATTGCAACCAATGCCATGACGTAGAGCACATGAAAACGGTGGTTCATCATGTTGCGAGGATAGCTGCGGCGCTTCGCAAGTAAATACGCTGATTCATCTTTGTAGCCGGTCGGGGCGAGTTACTCCCGAGGCGCGCGGGGCAGAAACCAAAAGATGCGTCAAGGTTTTTTCTTCGGCTTCGGGGCGCTGCCAAGCTTTTTCCAAACACCGGCATATTGCTTTTTCTTTGCGTCCCATTTCCAAGTCGCCTCGAAGGACTGCGCGTCGCCATACGCGACGTCGC
>DAOMZH010000873.1:0-4879 GCA_035437985.1 Polyangium sp. (in: bacteria)
CGAATCTACGAAATCGAGCGCGGGTTGCTCACGCACGGGAGGAACACCAGCCGAGGGCGTCGAAGCAGTCCACACGCCTTGCGGGGCACCTTCGGGATCGAACAACGCGCCGGTGTTGAACCAATCGATATAATCCGTTCCGCCCCAAATCATCGCGACTTGTCCGGACCAACCCATCCCAAATCCGTGGCGGCCAGAAGGTGCGCCTGCCTGATTCATCGGCGCCCACATATCTGTCGCGGGATCGTAAATGCCTCCAGTTGCGACAGCCGTCGACCCGGACGTACCACCCCACACCACGAATTTCTTTCCCGTCCATATCGATCTGACGCGCGTTCGAGGTGCAGGTTGATTCATCACGCTCATCGCCGACCAGGTATCCGTCTCGGGATCGTAGATTCCGCCAGTCGCCTCGAGTGCGGCCGTGCCAAACCCACCCCAAACGAGCATCTTCGAGCCTGTCCAAACTGCAGTATGGAAAAATCGCGCAGCTGGAGCATTCATCGTGCTCGTGGGTTTCCACGTGTCCGCCACAGGATCATACACGCCACCCGTATTGGTCTGGGCCGGAGCGCCCGAGGTAAAACCTCCCCACACGATCATTCTTGAACCGGTCCAGACCGCGGTATGCCCATAACGCGCCGAGGGTGAGTCGGTCGTGGAAGTTGGAGTCCAAACGACTGGTGGAGGGGGAGGGGGCGGAACGTCACCTGAAGACGAAGAAGAAGACGACGACGACGTGTTTTTCGGCCCGGTTTCGCCGCATCCGAAGCAAATTGTGGAAGCAAGCACGACAGACAACAAACGTAGCGACATGGCTCGGAAGATATCCGAAGGAGCCTCGAAAAGAAACGGGCCTCGAATCGAACGAATTTTGAGATCAAATGAAATCAACGAATGCGTTTACGCATGGACAACGCCATGGCGACTCCACGTTCGAGCGTGCTGCATGGTCGCAACGTGGAGATTTCAGTGGCATGCGCGACGAGTTCCCGCGCCACCAGCGGGCCTACCCCTGCAAGCAATGTTTCAGCTCCAAGCAAACGCACGGCATTTGCTGCCCGAACGAGCCCCAACGCCACAGTATCGTCAACCGCAGGAACACCCGTGATGTCGAGAATCACGACGTGCGCTCGATGCGCCACGACTCCATCGAGAAGCGCCGTCATGATGCGCTCGGCGCGACGCGTATCGATACGTCCAACGAGCGGCATGACCAGAACACCACCGGCAACGGGAAGAAGCGGCGTTTCGAGCTCCAAGATCAGCTTTTCATGACTTTCGATGACCGCGTCTTGCAAAAAGCGACGATCCTCTTCCTTGCGAATCTCGTCCGTTCGATCGCGAGCGATACATCCCAAACTCGTCGGACGTCCACGCTCGTTCGTAATAACAAACACGACGACATGAGCGACGAGAATCGAGCCACTGGACCGGCGCAGTTCCAAATCTCCGCGAAAACTGCCGCGTGTGCGTAACTTTTGGTCGATTGAACCATAGTCGTCTTCGCGCAGGAAGAATTGGGCCACATTGAGGCCAACCAGGGATTCCTCTTTCTCGATCAGCAAACCAAATGCGGCATTCGCATAGGTGAGCACGCCGTGCATATCGAGCAGAGCGATGGCGTCTGGGGCGCGATCCGCCAACGACTTCCATTGGCGCAGTTCATCGATTTTCGTTTCGACCGCGAATGCGAGGCGATCCCGTTCTTGCTCGGCAATCACGCGTTTGGTGACGTCACGAATCGCGACGACGACATTTCCCCGCGTCCGCGTAAAAAATGCCTCTTCGTAACGCAATTCATCTTCGGTTTTATAAACGTCGAATCGTTGTTCACCGGTCGTGGCAACTTCCTGGACGATTTGCGAATGACGCTCGGCCAATTCCTCCGGAAATACATCCCGGACAAACTTTCCAACGTATTCCGAGCTGGGAAGAAATAGCGGCACGGTCGCTGATGGTTTGCAATCGAGAATCCGGCCTTCGGCGTTGACGAGAAAAATCAGATCGGGAACGGCTTCGAGCATCGCGCGATTACGCATCTCGGGCGAACGCATCGACACCGTCGACGGAGCCGCTTCGATCTCGTCGCGGGACTGCAATATCCGCGTACGTTCCGCTTCGAGTTCGTCGACGCGTGAAGCGAGCGCCAACACGTGTGCTCGCAACCGCTCGAGCTCATTTGAATCCTCCATGGTGCGTTTCGCGTCCTTCGTCGACAGCACGATCCGTGTGCCGCGGGCGATTGTTGCACGACAACCTTTCCCACGTCGACGTCAGGTACGGGAATTTAATGGAAGGCTCAGGATCAGCCGAGAAAAGACACGATTCGCAAACGTTCAGGCAAGTACGCGAAAATCCTCTTCGCCCCAACCCGATGCCAGCTCGAGCAGCTCGCTGTCTTCGAGTTCGGCGAGGGCCGCGAGTTCTTCATCGCTGAGCGCGCCAATTTCTTCTTCGCTCATCGCCGCAATTTCTTCAATGTCGCAATCATCGAGTCCGGCCATCTCGAATCCACACTGTTCGAGGAGTTCGTCAATGTCGCCATCGGACAAACCCAGATCTTCATGGGAATCGTCTTCGAACAGGTTTTCCGAAACAAACGAGGCGTCGCCATTACGACGCGATCGTTTGTCGACGGACGCAGAGCGGCGCCCGGATTCGAATGCTCCCGAGCTCGATCCGGAGACTCGAAAAATCGGCGTGCGCTCGGATTTCATTTCGGGGTGTTGTTCGAATAGACCCAAGAAGGAAGGACCATTCGGCTCACACAGAATGGTCGCGACCCGCCGAACCCCCGGACGCGAGCGCAATTCATCGAGGGCCGCGCCAAGGGCCATTTCCTGGTCTGCATCGTCTTGATCGAAAAGAATCGTCACCGGGTCGGTGCCTCGGAGGAAAATGGCTGCATAAAGCCACGCGGCCGTTCGCGCACATGAACGATGAGCACAGAGAAGAACCCGCGTACCTTCGTCAATGCGCACATACGTATCCAAAAAGGCGTCGATTCCTTGCATGACTTTTTCCGAAATAGGTGCGTTGTTCAAGTTTTTTCCGGCAAAAGACAGACGTATCCGCAACGCGCTCCCAGCGCGTCCGCCACCCTTTGCCGTTCCCAGCCGCCACGATGCGAACCGGATGAACATCAATTAAGTCACCATTATGAAATTGGCAATGAAAAGAAAATCGGGATCGGACATTATTCGACAGACCATCGGCAACGCTCGATTTTCCAAACTCATGTCAATTTCCTCTGCATTTGTCGGACATTTTGCCCATCAAGCACAATCGCCGAAGCTCGGACGAAATATGTCCCCTGAACATTTGATGATTGCCACCTGCCCCATTTTGAAACATTCATTGTGCATCGGACATTTTTCGACCTACGCTCATGTGGGCAAAGGTAAGTCGCCGAGGGTCAAACAGCAGATCCAACATAGGTTGGAATCGAGTTGCCCCCTCCGTCGTCTCTATTGCTGTCCCATGCGCCCAACTCTCACGTCCTCGCTTTGCGCCTCGCTCGCCGCCCTATTCAGCCTCGGTACTGCCGGATGCGATCCGACCCCTACGGCTTTGGCAACGCCGTCCGCAGCAGCCTCTGTGGCCTCTTCAGCAATCGTTCCTCCACAGCCCGATGAAGGCGCCACATGCAAAGCCTCCATGACCAAGGTCCTCGCTTTGCCCAAAACCGCCGGAGCCCCGGCTTATGATGCCGCCCGTATGGAATTTCTCGGGCGCGTACGCGGCGAACCGGTGTATTTCATTCGCGAACCTGCAGCCATTGACGAATCGACGCTCGAACCCCGCATTGCGGCGGCAGCCAAAACATTTGCCAAACAGCATCCTGGTGGCCGTATCGTCAGTTTGCGCAAACAGCTCAAACACGACCCTCGTGCCCTGCGTTCATTATTGCTACGCGAGCATTATGCCTATGCCCCAGATCCCGCTGATGCTTTGATGCTCATTACGCAAGTTTCGTTGACCGATCTTTTCGACGAACCAGAGATTTTTCTTCAACGGAGCAATACGACGCGCAAACTCACGCGGGCGACGATCAACAAAGAAACTCGTTATGTGGACGCCAAGGGAAAACCGGCGGACATGCTTTTCGGCGATCGCGTGGCGCTCACGGAGGCCGAGCTTTCGGAGCCATTGCATCGGGATATCGTCGCGCTTGCCGAATCTGCGGGATTCGACCGGATGCGTATTCAGCATTCGACCGAGGACGCGATGGTCGCCGATATTCGATTTGGAGAAATCTGGGCCAAGGCGCTTTTGAAGTCTGATGGAGCGAACGTGTCGTTGGCCTGTATTGCTGAAGATCGACCCGTGCGTGAAAACATTGCCGCTTATTTGGAGACCAATGCGTACCATCGTCGCGCAGTACAAGCCATTCGAGAGACCATAACGAAAGCCGTGGATGAATCTTTTCGTTTCGATCGTCCGGAACGAGAACCCAATCATTTTCGCGACGGCATATTGCGACCGCAATGGATGACAGCTTATTTGCAAGGTCGCACGAGCTATAACTTCGAGAAACACACGTATTCGGTTTTTGGCTCCGATGGCCTCGCGTACCCACCCGAAGTGTGCGTCGATTTCATCATCGATACCTACGAGCGCGCTGCGGGTTCCTGGTTCCGTTCGCAAGGTGAATTGCCCGGACGAACTCCGGGGCGTCTATCCTTGAGCGCTCCGAAAAAACCAGCTCCTCGGGGAGTCATTGGTTTTGCCGATTTTGCTGAAGATTCGCCGGATCTTTTCACGGTGGTGCGTTTTCAGGGACAAGAGCGCGTTCCTTTTGGCGAACGGGCGAAATTTTTCGAGAATCTTCGCGATCACGCGGATCTTCGCCCCGGCGACATTGTCTCGATTCAAG
>DAOMZH010000874.1:0-4879 GCA_035437985.1 Polyangium sp. (in: bacteria)
TTATCGAATTTTTGCGCCGATGGGGTTTGCTGCAACAATATCTGCATGGGCAGCTGCCAAGCCTGTAGTGCCGCGAAAAAAGGCGGTGGCCAAGATGGCGTTTGCGGCTCCATAAAGGCCGCAACCGATCCCGACAATGAATGCTCCAATGGCGAGTGTAATGGTTCTGGAGCTTGCACGACGAACCCTCAACCCACGTTTCCGAATGGCACGGCGTGCACTTCCGCAGCGCAATGCGCATCGGGCTTTTGTGCGGATGGCGTCTGTTGTGATAGCTGGTGTCTAGGCACGTGTCAAGCTTGCACAGCGGCCAAGAAAAACCAGGGCGCCGACGGCAGTTGCGGCCCCATTGCCAACGACAAAGACCCCGACGAAGAATGCTGGGGCGGCGCGTGTAATGGCGCCAATGTGTGCAAACAATATAATGGAGTTCCTTGTACGGACAAATCGCAGTGCTTGTCGAATTTTTGCGTCGACGGGTTCTGTTGCGGCAACCTCTGTACGCAAATGTGTTATGCCTGTTCGACGGCGAAAAAGGGCCAAGGCGACAATGGCTTTTGCGGCCCGATCATTGCGGGACGGGACTTGGAAAATGAATGCAACCCAGGGGAATGCAACGGTTCCGGCGTGTGCAATCAGCCGCAGACGCCTCAAGCCAATGGTACGACCTGCGTTTCCGGGGGCCAATGCGCCTCGGGCAATTGCGTCGATGGCGTTTGTTGCGACACTGCTTGCGCTTCGACCTGCATGGCTTGCACTGCGGCGAAAAAGGGCAATGGCGCCGACGGAACATGCGGGAAGATGAGCTCGGGACGCGATCCTGATTTGGAATGCAATGGCGGCATGTGTGATGGCAATGCTGCTTGCCGATTCTACAATGGTGCTCCGTGCAGCTCGGCCAATCAATGCTTCTCCAATTATTGCGTTGACGGCGTGTGTTGCGGAAATATTTGCGTTGGCGGATGCCAAGCCTGTTCCACTGCGAAAAAAGGCGGCGGGTACGACGGCGTCTGCGAAAATATCCTCAATAGCCGGGATCCCGACAACGAATGCAATCCCGGCGCTTGTAATGGCGCTGGCGCCTGCAACCAACCCCAAACCGTTCAAGCGAATGGTACGGCGTGTACATCAGCCACGCAATGCTCGTCCGGATTCTGTATCGACGGCGTTTGTTGTGACAACCTTTGTGCAGCCTCGTGCCAGGCTTGCAGTACAGCGAAGAAAGGCCAAGGTGCCAATGGCGTTTGCGGATCCATCATCAATGGTAGCGATCCCGACAACGAATGTCCCTATGGCGAATGCAACGGCTCGGCTGTATGTACGGTTTCGAGCAACCTTCCGAATGGTATGACGTGCACGCTCAATGCTCAATGTGTCTCCGGCAATTGCGTCGATGGCATTTGCTGCAATACGGCCTGTACGGGCGTGTGCGTAGCCTGCTCCGCCACCAAAAAAGGTCAGGGCACCGATGGGGTTTGCGGATCCATCAAATACGACTTCGACCCCGATGACGAATGTTACGGTGGTGCGTGTAATGGTCAAAATAGCTGCGCATATTATAATGGCGTACCGTGCGCTGGAACGACGCAATGCTTGTCCAATTATTGCGTTGACGGCGTGTGCTGCAACAACTATTGCGGCGGCACGTGTTACGCTTGTTCCGCGGCTAAAAAAGGCGGCGGATACGACGGCGCATGTGGGTTCATTAAGACGAACACAGATCCCGACAATGATTGCAATCCGGGCGTTTGTAATGGCTCGGGCATCTGCGTCGCGCCGACATGTACATCGACTGCGGAATGCGGAACCAATGCGACGTGTACGAATAGCGCTTGCGTGTGCAATGCGGGTTATTCCGGAGACGGCTATGCCTGCACGGACATCGATGAATGCCAAACGAACAATGGCGGATGCGATGTTAATGCCACATGCACGAACACCCCAGGTTCGCGGACTTGTGCATGCAACCAAGGGTATGTCGGGGACGGCATCACGTGCACCATTAGCGGACAAACCTTGAGCGTCACGGCGGGTTTCGCTGCCGCGTGCGCGCTAGGCGGTGACCACCGAGGAAAGTGCTGGGGCGACAGCGACTTCGGTGAGCTGGGACTCGGCGATAGAGCTGATCGTGGCGACAATCCGAACGAAATGGGAATGTTTTTGCCGTATCTCGACTTCGGTACGGGACGAACAGCCACCCAATTGTCCATAGGGGGCGTGCATGCGTGTGCCATTCTCGACAACGGGAGTTTGAAATGTTGGGGCGGCAATTCCTCCGGGGAACTCGGCATCGGGACGCAAGACAACATGGGTGACGGGCCTAATGAAATGGGCGACTTCTTGCCTTCGATCGATTTGGGCACAGGCAAGTCGCCAACCCGTGTCTATGCCAGTGCGGGGATTTTTACGTGCGCATTGTTGAACGACGCAAGCGTGAAATGCTGGGGCTCCTCGGACAGGGGTCAGCTTGGCCAGGGAGATACCGTCAATCGTGGCGATAATCCAGGCGAAATGGGCGACAACTTGCCCGCGATCAACCTCGGGACGGGACGAACCGCCATTGCAGTCGCCGCCGGCGGGGATCATGCTTGCGCCATCCTCGACAATGGCACCCTGAAGTGCTGGGGACACTCCCTTTGGGGTCAATGTGGTTGGGGAGATACTTCGAAACGCGGTGACAATCCGGGCGAAATGGGCGATGACTTGCCAATCGTCGACGTGGGTACAGGAAAAACCGTTACCGCCGTCGCGGCGGGTAGACTCCACACGTGCGCGATTCTCAATGACGGAAGCGTCAAATGCTGGGGCTACAATACGGACGGGCAACTCGGTTTGGGCGACACGATTAACCGCGGCGACAACCCAGGCGAAATGGGTGACAATCTACCGATTGTCCAGCTCGGAATGGGAAAAACGGCCGTGGCCGTGACGGTAGGCACTTACCACTCGTGCGCATTATTGAACGATAGCTCGGTGAAATGCTGGGGCAGAAGCTACGCCGGGCAACTCGGTCAGGGCGACATAGCGTATCACGGCATTGGTCCGAACGAAATGGGTGACAACCTTCCGGCCATCAATCTCGGTACCGGAAAAACCGTAGTGGCTCTGACCACCGGCGATAGTTTTAACTGTGCGCTGCTCAATGACGGCAAGTTCAAATGCTGGGGTCGCAATCTTGACGGCGAGCTCGGTCAGGGCGACACGGTCACCCGCGGCGACGGGCCTGGCGAAATGGGCGACAGCTTGCCCTACGTCGAGGTTTTCTGAAATAACCAGCCCCTCCGATGCCCACCAAGAACGCCGAGATTCGTCACTCGGCGTTCACTTCCCCCAAATGTTGGATCAGCATCTTCCCTCGCGCCCGCTCATGCGGTATCACGGCGCCGATGTGCTGGTGCGCTGAAGTTTCCGCCGCATTTGCCGCGCTCGAATGGACCGGCATAATGTGGCTCATTCGTCGCAACGAGCCTCTTGATCGACCATTTGCCCTGGCGCTCAGTCCCATTGCTGCGCAAGAAGCCCTGCAATGGCTGCTTTGGGAGCATATTTCCCTGCAAAGCGCGGAATGCGATCGCCTCAACCTCATTGGCAGCCTGCTCATTCGGCAAATCACGGGCGTCGTGCCGCTGGCGTGGGTATGGTTTGCCCAACATGCGTCGCCCCAGAGGCGCATTGCGCGTTTGTTATTGGGGCTCACCACCGCGTTCGTTGCTTTGCGCAACGCGATGATCATCCATTCCTTTTATGTCTTTCCGCCGCTGTGTACGACGATTGGCCCCGGCCATCATCAAGCTTGGCCGCCTTATTTGGGTCGTCACGTTCACCTCCAGCCACATTTGGATATTATTTTCTTTTCGCTTTATTGGATGCTTCCTGTCGGGGCCTTGCTTTATCTCTTCCGCCCGCGCTGGCTTGGCAGATTCATGTGTGCCCTCATCATTGCGACGATGGTGCCCTGTCTCTTGATGTTTACTGCGGATGAGCTAGGTTCGGTTTGGTGCTGGTCGTGTTCGACCCTGCTGGCCATTGCGCTTTTTTATCCCAGGATCGCCCGAAAACTAGCGAAAACGCCGTAATGGCCTCGCGTAACGTTTTTTCATCGCGAAAGAATTCGGCGAACTCGCCCAACTTCGCCGGACTCCAGACGCACTTTGATTCCTCGATGATGCTCCGGCGAGCTCGTCAGAATGTCCCGCACCACGCCTTCCGTCAGCGTGCCTGTTTCTTGATCCGCTTTTTGCACGATTGCTACCCGCAAGCCCCGCCGAATCTGCGCTCGCAATGTACCTCCCGCCTCACCCGCATTCGATGGATCCGCGGGAATTGGCCGCCGCACGATGACCACTTCACTCGCCCCCGCATTGCGCACCAGCGTAGCGACTCGTTCGTATTCATTGGTCATCACCAAAAGCTCCCGACCTTCGATGGCGATTTTCGCAATTTTCTCGCCAAGTTTTTCCCGCCATTGCTTGGCGAATAGGCTCAGGTGTTCTTGGGGCAAACCAATCACTCGAGTGATGACTGCCGCTTCGGTGGTATCGAATTCTTCGCGCACGATCACGCGCCCGAGCGTCGGTTTGTCAGGTACAGAAATCGCGGGTTTGGCTGTCGCGACGACGGGCGCTGCGGCATTGCGCAATGCCGAGAAAGGCTTGTGTTTGAGTCCAGATTCGGGCGGCACGATTTCGTTCGTATAGCACACGGTGGATGTCGATGACAAGCGTCAACAAGATTTCATGGAGGGTCGAAAACGCGCCCAAATAAATTGAAATGATGAAGGCGAATCGACTTTTCGTCCGGTGGAATCTCCGTTTGGTTCACCAAATGTCTTCCCTTCTTTTGCCGGTTGTGGTACATGGCGGCCATGAAATACGCCCTG
>DAOMZH010000875.1:0-4877 GCA_035437985.1 Polyangium sp. (in: bacteria)
ACAACACGCACATGGTCGCGTTTACCCAGGGACTTCAGTACAACATCTCCAAAGTGGGTGGTCTGAAGAGCCTGTTCCTCGGTGGCGAAGGCTTGGTTTGCAATTTTCAAGGCCAAGGCCGGTTGTGGCTCCAAACGCGCAATCCCGGCTCGCTCGCCTCGTTCCTGCACCCGTTCCGGCCCATCGAAACCAAGAGTTCCAGCTGATCTCGTAAGCGCCGAAGGAACTGCAACCCTGCGCGTGGGGCGAATCGACGTTCGATTCGCCCTGCGTCGTTCTTGGACCCATGGCGTGCGCGATTGGCGTGCGTCGGGGGTAGTCGCTTGGCAGCAACGTATTCGTTTCGAGATAGCAAACTGGGCGTTGCGTTCGAAAGGGATCCGCCGGTAGAGTACCCCCTACCCGGCGAGCCACGTCTCGGTCTCGCGGATACTCGTCTATGTGGAAATTAACGATCGAGGACGATGAGGGGAAACAGACGGCGCTCCCCCTCGCCCACGATGAATACGGCCTCGGACGCGGCGACGAGAATTCGATTCGCCTGACGGACCGCAACGTTTCACGCCGACACGCAAAGCTCGGGAAAAACGGCGAGGCCTGGATCATCCGGGACGTGCAGAGCTACAACGGCACGTACGTCAACGGCGTCCGCGTCGTAGGAGAGCAACCGGTCAATGCTGGCGACATCATTCAGCTCGGCGACTATCGCCTCGAGCTGGTTGATGAATCCAAGATCGTTCCGGCAACGGATCCATCTGCACAAGCAGCGCTCACCCAAGTCCCAGTTCATCAACGTCCGAACCGCCTCGTCGTGGTTGTCGGTCCAAACCCTGGCACCGAGTATCCTCTCGATCGCGAACACTTCACGATCGGTCGGGCCGAAGAAGCCACGATCTCGATCAACCACAGCTCCGTAAGTCGTTTGCATTCGGAGCTGATTGCCCTCGGCAACGGTCGTTTCGAGATCATCGACAAGGGCAGTGCGAATGGCATTCGTATCAACGGCGTCGAGCTGAAGCGCGGCATTCTCGAAGCAGGTGACGCACTCGAACTCGGTGATGTGCGTTTGCGATTCGTTGGAGCAGGAAAGATTTTCCGCGCGGGCATGGGCCTTGGAATGGATGGCCAAGGCGTTCGTCCGATGGGTGGTTTCGACCAACTCGCCCCTCCTCCCCCGCAAAAAACGGGTCTGGGCATGGGGAAAATCATCGGCATTGGTGTGGTCGTCGCGATCATCGTGATCGGCCTCATCGTGGCGTTGAATGGTCGAAACACGAATCAAACGACAGGACCAACCCAAACCACCGAACTCAATCCGCTCGATGCGCAGCTTCTCAAAGAAGCCAAAGAGCTCGTCGACGCGAAAGACTTCGAACGCGCGCACAAGAAACTCGAAGCGATCAACGACAATTCGCCAGTTCGTGAGACGCAAGATTTCAAGGACATCGAGTCCAAGTGGGCCGATTGGATGTTCAGCAAAGTCGAACAACAATCCGACCCCGCCGAGAAAAAGCGCACGCTGCAACAGATTCTGCAAACGCCCAGCGTGAGCCCCGAACAGCGCAAAAAGGCTGTCGAAATGCTCGGTACGCTCGGTGGTCCAGAGCCGACGGTGGCCCCACCCGTCAACAATCCTCCACCGCCTACCGGTGGTGGGTTTGTCCCTTCGAGCTCAGGTGGTTCGGGTTCGTCCACGGCAACTGCCAAGACGGCCGAAACAGCCACCCCTCCAGCTGGAGGAACGGCACCGCCGCCGCCAGGACAACTCGACGAAGCTGCCTTGCGCAAAGGCATCGAAGGCAAGGTTTGGTCGGGCAAAGCCAACGAGCAGGAAATCAAGCTGCTCATTGCCATCTGCAAACATCAGCGAGACATGGCCTGCCGTGATCGGGCGCTCGCGATGCTGAAGCAGAAACAAGGTGGTTGATTCTCGGACCCATGGCTGCCGTTCGGCGCAAAGCCGATCCATCGAAGGACAACGCAACTTCCCGTAAAGTACCTTCGTCCAAGGTGGCCTCGTCCGTATCTCTCCGACAAACCTCGTCCGACAAGCCCAAGCCTACTGTCAGGCCCAGTGCCGGGACAAACGGCTTGGAATCGTCGACTACGTTGGCCCTCGTCACCCTGCTCGTGCTCGTGGCGATTCCGTATTTCCACCCCGCACTCGAGCGTTTTCGTCTGCTCTCTCCTCTGCCCGAAGGCCAGGGCCTCGTCGCTGTGCCCCCTGCTGCCGCACCTGTTGCTTCGGTCGGTGAAGCACCGCTCGTGGTGGACACCAATGATCAACCGCAACTGAGTCAACCGGAAGAAGTGAAGTTGTCGCCGGCAGCGGCTGAACTCGTCGAGCCGGCGGGACGAACTGCAGAGGACAAACCTCCCCGTTCCATCGAGGATCCTTCAGGTCACGGGCTGGATCGTTTCTTCGAAAAGCTGCGCGCCGTCGAACGCAAGGACGCGGGAGCGATCGCGCGGGTCACGTATTTCGGCGATTCGATCGTCGCGAGTGACTTCATCACGGCGACGTTGCGCCGCAAGCTGCAGAAACGTTTTGGCGATGCTGGGCATGGCTTCATGCTGATGGCCAACGCGTGGCCGGGATATTTTCACAACGACGTCGAGCGGTTTGCGGCACCTGGGTGGAAGGTCAGTCGGGTGGTTGGTCCTTACGCATCCGATGGGTTTTACGGGCTCGGCGGAGTGTCGTTCAAAGCCGTGGGCAAAGGTGCATTTTCGCGGTTTTCGACGGCCAAAGAAGGTTCGTACGGACGAAGTGTGTCGCGGTTTGTCGTGGATTGGCTAGCGCACGAAGATGGTGGTCCGATGATCATCAGCATCGACGGGGTGCCGCGAGAAACGATCGACACGCGGTCACCAACTCCGATGGCGAAGTTTTCCAAATATGAAGTTGCCGATGGTCCACACACGATCGAAGTGCGCGCGGATGGCCCGGGCGTACGTGCATTCGGGGTGGTGATGGAGCGGGATGTACCGGGCGTGGTGCTCGATGCGATCGGCATTCAAGGATGTCGCATTCGGTTCCTGGACAAGAGTGACGACGCGCATTTCGCCGAGCAGCTCGCGGCACGAGATCCTGCGCTCACGGTGTTTCAGTACGGGATGAACGAGAGCGAAGACGGCGAATTGTTTCCGCTCGATCAGTACGAATCGACGATGAAAGACGTCTTAAAGCAGGTTCGTACGGCCCTGCCAAACTCGTCGTGTTTGCTGATAGGCCCGATGGATCGTGCTGACAAGAAGGGCAACGGTTATTCGAGTCGGCCAGTGGTTCCGAAACTGGCAGCGATTCAGCGGCGAGTGGCGACGGAAGTGGGTTGTGCCTATTGGGATACGCTGAGCGCGATGGGGGGACTCGGCTCGATGGGGATTTGGGTGCAACGGGGTCTCGGTGGAGCTGACATGGCGCATCCGTCGGGCACGGGAGCCGATGTTTTGGGACGTTGGATCTACAGCGCGCTGATGGAAGGGTACGCGAACTACCTCAGTCGCGGACAACGCTGAGCGGTTGTCAGGTCAAACGGTTTGTCAGCGACCGCTGGCCGGATCTTTGTTGCTTCCGGGGTCTTTGTTGCCGGGCGGATTAACGGCTCGGTACGAGCCAGAACCACGGCGCGGAGCGTCGAGCCACTTGGTCGTGACGACACGTAACCCTCGGGTTGGCACATTGACGATTTCGACTTGGTTCATCATGCGCGAGACGGCGCCGAGGCCCACGCCGAGGCCTTGGCCGGTACGTCGAGGCGTGCCGGGGTCGAGTTTTCGTCCCTCGGAAAACCCGTCCTGCATGGAGGTAGCGGGGTCTTCGATGCCGGGGCCGGTGTCTTCGACGACGATGGTCATTCCCGTACGAGGTTCGTCGCTGACGGAGAACGTGATCGTTCCATGACCGGCAAACTTGGCGACGTTGGAGACGAGCTCGGCGATGCAGATAGCGATTTCGCCTTGCGCTGTGGAGTCGAAACCTAGCAAGGCGGCAAAACGTTTGCCCTCGGCGGCACACCAGAACCGTTCATGCTCACTACCGATGTCGAGCGTGATCGGTGGCAGTGTCGTTTTGCCGATGGAGGACATTACGCACCAAGATAGCGTGCCACTACGCACGTCGCATCGTCATGGGCCTTGCGATGGCCGGCGAGGATGGACTGCGCAATGGATGCAGCGCCGTGGTGCTTGACGGCATCAATGTCGAAGCTGCCTGAAATGCCGTCGGAATAGAGGGCGAAGAGATCCCCGACGTTCAGGTTGTAACGAAAGACGCGCACGTTGCGGATCCCGCGTCCGAGCACGCCACGCATGGGCAAAGGTTGAAAACGTTCTTTGCTCCATGAGCGCATGGCGACGTTGCCAACGCCAGCGACCTCGAGCGTTGCGGCACGTCTGTCCACGCGAGCGATCATGGCTGCTGCACCACGGGTACTCGAGACGGCTTTATCGGCACCGTGCAACATGACGTCGAGTGGTTCGTCGACGTGCGTCTCGACGTACTCGCAAAATGCAGTTGCGGCTGTAGCGGCATGAGGTCCATGGCCGAGGCCATCGACCACGACAAACAGCCAACGCGGGTCGCGCTGAATGATCAGCTTGGCGTCTCCGCAGACGGTTTCCCCTTCGGCAGGGAGTTGAGCGGTGCCTACATCCACGGTTTACTCGGCGTATTTCCTGATGCGGACGGTTGTTCCGAGGCCGGGATGAGTATCGAGTTCGAACTCGTCCACCAAGCGTTTGGTTCCCCGCAGGCCTGCTCCCATGCCCCATTTCGAGCGATACGCGCCGCTCAAGATGAGTGCTGGGTCAGAGATGCCTGGGCCTTGATCACGCGCCACGATCTCGATGCCGCGACGTTTTCCTTCAATGCGACG
>DAOMZH010000876.1:0-4877 GCA_035437985.1 Polyangium sp. (in: bacteria)
CGCTGCTCGTGAAGGGCATCGTTCATCCGGACAAGAAGTGCCCGTTTGCCGCCGTCGCCGTCGTAGCGATGGATCTGACGCGCATCAACTTGCGCCTCATTGCGGGAACTACTGAGCCCTTGTCGGAAAAGGTTTCTCTTGCCGAACGACCAGGTTTGATCCCCGCGACGGAGCATGCGGATTTGATCGCTGTGTTTAATGGCGGGTTCAAAGCTCTGCATGGGCAATATGGGATGATGCTCGGCGGCAAGATCTTCCTGCCTCCACGCGATATTGCGTGCACGGTTGCTCTCTATCGTGACGGCACGTTGCGCATTCGCACCTGGCCGAACGTGTCGACGACACAATCGGATATGGTTGCATATCGACAAACACCGCCGTGTTTAGTCGAGCAGAACACCATGAATGACAAACTCACCGAATCGACCAAGAACTGGGGGGCAACCGTCAGTGGTGAAACGGTGATTTGACGCTCGGCCATTGGGATCGATGCGTCAGGAAAAACTTTGTTTTATGCGCTGGGCGAAGCCGTGACGGCCCAATCGCTCGCGAAAGCCATGCAAGTCGTGGGGGCTGTCGACGCCGCACAACTCGACGTGAACTACGCCTACCCGCGATTTCTCTTTTTTGATCATCCCCCCGCAGCAGATCGCCGTGCCGTCATGTCGCTCGTGCCGCACGTGGACTACCGCTCGCAGGACTACGTGCGCGAACCATCGCCACGCGACTTCTTCTACATCACGCGTCGAACTCTCTGAATTTGCCGATTCGTAAATGACGAGAGGGGCGCGATGACTCGCACCCCTCTCAGGTTCGCTCGTGCGTGTACGTCAACCGCGTGGACGCGCGAGGTTTTCGACGAGATCGATGGTCCAGATTGGACCACCAGGAGCAGGATCGCCTCCGGCAGGACCCGCGGCGACTTCGACTTTCGACGGGCCGACAGCACGAAGGTAGACGCGTTGGCCAACTGCACCGGCGCCGAGTTTGCACACGGCCATCTCGACGCGCGGATCGTCGGCAGCGACTTCGCCGTCGTCCTCCGCTTTCATGTGGAGAATCTCGACATTGGGCTTCGTACACGCCCCCATCTCGCGCCACACATCGTACTCGACCGTCGGATCGAGCACGTCGGCAAGTTGGCCATGGCGGTTGCGACCGACGCGATAACGGAAAGCATCTCGCTTCTCCGCACGAAGCGCGGCGCCAATACGTTCGAAGCGCATCGCGAGAGCCCCGAGGGCGCACGCTGTCTTGACCGTTGGAGCACCAAGGTTCAGGCGATCCGGCTCGATGAATCGATGAATCTTGACGTTACGCGGCAAACTCGCCGTGAGTTTGTCAAAAAACACCGGGTGCATGCTCATGCGTCCGCCGAGCATCACGCGAAGTCCTTCATAAGGATCGGGTCCGCGACCAATCTTCTCGAGGGCTTTCTCCAAGCCCGCGCAGATGAATTTGACGCCGTCGGAGTACCACTTCTCGATCGCCGTCGACACAGCTTCGCGATCCACATCGAGGTAGAAGTCGACGGGTTCGCCCTCGGCCGTTGCTAGACGAACCGACTTGACCAAGCGGGTCTCGCCACCTTCGAGCAAGGGTCGAATGGCATCCTTGAGCAATTCGGCGTTGGCGCGAGCCCACGGCGATGTCGAGAGCAAGTGTTCGAGTGATGGATTCGGGGGTTCGTCGACGGGACGATCGAAAGGAATGCGGCCGTTGATCGCTTGGTTTGTCGCGGCCGAGTACATTCGGTACGCCAAACGATGCAGGAGTCGTTCACCACCAAGCCACGGAATGCTCGTGGGCTCGAGGTATTCGATCATGCGCTCGAAACCTTCGGTTTGCTCATCGGGTTTGGCATTCCGGAACAACCCAAAGGTGATGCCCGTCTCGCTTGCACCTGCATCGATGGCGCAGAACGGAACCGGATCGGGTTTGGGAGCGATGGCAAATGCGCGGAATGCGTGGGCGACGAAGGGGATCGTGGCCGGACCAGCATCGAGGACCGTGAGACCTTCGAGGTCGTGATACTCGAGCATGCCCGCGGGCAAACTGCGGAAGATGCCGCGACGAACGGCAACGAGAGCGCTCTTTCGGCGATCGGCAGACCAGCCAGCGGGCATCGCCACGAGGTAGCGGGTGTGGATCCCGCGCGTGCGATGGTTGACGTGCAGACCGATGTAGTAGGAGTAGAGCTCGATCGGATCGAAAGGATCGTGGGCGCCGATCCCCTCTTCATCGATGATCGGCGGCGCAGGTTTCTTGAGGAATTCTTGCGTCTCCGGATCACCACGGCCGCGGAGCGCAAGTTTGTCCTTCAGCTCCACTCGTTCACGAATGAGCGGCAGGTTCGTGAGTGTTGCAGCGGTCGCCGAAGGAGCGTCCTCGGTGTTGCGTTTGCGGATCGCGCGCGAGCCATGGCCAACCGCGACTTCGCCCCAACGCGTCATCGGCAAGATCACGCGATCGCGCCACGCTTTGAGCGTTTTGGCGAGTTGGTCGAAATGGATCTCGGTGGGGTTTTCGTAGTCGGCGGAAACGACAGGCGCTGCGGTTGCTCCTAGACGGATGAGTTCCGGCGAACTGCGATCGCTACGCAAAGCAACGACGGTCGAATGTGCACCAAGGTCGATCGCGACCCACTCCTTCAAGATGTCGAGTTTCGGTTCGCGCTTGCGGATCTCGGGAGGCACTGCATCGCGGTCGCTGCGACCAATGCGTTTGTGCATGCCGACGACTTTTCCTTGACGGAGGATCGCGATGGAGGTTTGTCCGATATAACGCGTGCCCGTCCACAATCCACCGGTTGAATCCGTCAGCAAATGTCCTTTGATACAGGGCAAGTTGGCGACGACCGTCGGGAACAGATCGGCGAGCTGCTCGCTCGACGCACTCCCGTCATACCGTTCGATCTTGATCGCCGGGCTGTAATAGTCCTGCGCGCCTGCGCCATAGATCCGCGGAGTCGTTTGGATGAGTTTGAGGTACGGGACGGGGGACGTGTGTTCGTCCAACCGGAACTCTTGGAAAATCTTCGCCTGACCGATTTGATTTTCCATTTCGGGCCCGATGCGAGGAACGCTCGAGTTCATCTCGGTGCCGAAGTAGAAGAATTTCGTTGGTGCACCGCCGGTGAACGCGGCGATTCGCACCTCGATGAACGACGCCTGTCCTGGTGGTAACGGTGGAAGTGGAATGGTGTAGTCGAGAACCAGCGTCGTGGACCACGGCTGGTCGAAGAGGCGGGATTCCCAGCGTGTTGCCAACGTCGGGAAGCTTCGCCCTTCGAGCGAAATGAGCATCTCGGCTTCACGAAGGTGTGCGTCGTCGATCGACAGCTCGTAGAGCGCCATACGCGGGCGACGTTAACACGAAGATGGCTCCTGTCGCGCAAGCCCTTGAATGGTTTTCGTCCGTTCTTGTACTCGGGCCGTTTGGAGCGGATTTTGTGCTGGAGCCATCACAGAGCGCTGGGCCCGGAACATCGACACGTGGTAGGATCGTGACTGGTTCGATCCTTTACGCTTGTTGCGAGCGATGCCCTCATGAGCCTCAATCCCGGCCAAGTCATCGACGAAAAATACCAAATCCTCCGCTTGCTTGGCACAGGCGGTATGGGTGCTGTTTACGAAGGCGAAAACGTCCGGATCAAGCGACGTGTCGCCATCAAGGTCCTTCACGCCAGCGTTTCGAGCGCGGCGGATAACGTGGCGCGTTTCGAAAGAGAAGCGCAGGCCGCAGGACGGATTGGCTCCGAACACATCTGCGAAGTGCTGGATCTCGGCGTTTTACCCGATGAATCTCGGTACATGGTGATGGAGTATCTCGACGGAGAAACTCTGAGCCAACGCATCAAGAAAAACGGTCGCCTTGGTCCTGCACAGAGCATTCCCCTCATGGCGCAAGTGCTCGATGCGCTCGGAGCTGCGCATGCGGCTGGCATCGTTCATCGCGATCTGAAGCCCGACAACATCTTCATCCTCCCCAACAAGGCGGGACGAACCGACTTCATCAAGATCCTCGACTTCGGTGTTTCGAAGTTTTCTCAGATGAGCGGCGATGAGTTCAACGTCACCCGTGCGGGAGCTGTCGTCGGCACACCCTATTACATGTCGCCTGAGCAAGCGCGAGGTATGGGAACAGTCGATGCGCGCAGCGACATCTACGCGCTCGGTGTCGTCTTGTATCAAGCAACGACGGGTCAAGTTCCTTTCCGCGCTGAAACATTCAACGAGCTGCTCTTCAAGATCGCGCTCGAATTACCGCCACCTCCGCAGCAGTTTGTCCCGGACTTGGATTCTGATTTCGCGGGGATCATTCAGCGCGCGATGGCTCGCGAACAAGCGCACCGCTTTCAATCGTGTGCGGAATTCAAAGACGCCCTCCTCGCTTGGCAAGCTGCGCGAGCGCCACAAGGTGGATATCCGCAGTTCCAGATGGTTGGTCCTTCCGGACACATCACGATGCCTCCGGGGATGTTGCAGCAACCGTTTGTCCACACGCCTCCCCCAGGCATGATTTCTGGAATCAACATGGCGTCGTCTCTTCCTGGACAAGTTCCGGGAACGGGTGACGGCTCGCAAGCTACGGCGAATGCGTGGGGCAATGCTTCGGGGGCGGCAAATCCTCCAGGACCAACGACGTCACGTTCTGGCGCCCTCGTTGGTGTTCTCGTGACGGCCGTCATGCTCGGAGGATTGGGCGTCGCCGGGTATTTCGTGTTCGGCCACAAGGACTCGGCGCAAACGAATACGCCCGTTGTGTCCGCGACAAACCCGGTCGTGGCAAACCCCCCCGCAACGAGCGCCGAGGTCTCTCCACCACCTCCCGCACCTGCCGCGGAAACTCCTCCGCCTGGAGCGTCCGCCGATAGC
>DAOMZH010000877.1:0-4873 GCA_035437985.1 Polyangium sp. (in: bacteria)
AAGGCGGCGAAAGCGCAAGCCAATGCGCAGCAAGCACGTGCCGATGCGCAGCAAGAACGTGCCGATGCGCAGCAAGCACGTGCCGATGCGCAGCAAGCACGTGCCGATGCCCAGCGAGAACGTGCCGATCGTCTTGCGGCAAAGCTTCGGGCGCTCGGCGTGAGCGACGATTGATTTCCCGCGCGCACACGTGAGCGCCGACGTGCGATCCTGCATCTGGCATGTTCGACTTCTTCAAAGATCGCCGACGCAAAGCCATTCGCGAGCAGCCTTTCTCGCCCGAGTGGGAAACCATCCTCCTCGAAAACGTCCCATATTTCCGGCGTCTCGTCGCCGATGACCAGGACAAACTTCGCGACCTCGTCAAAGTGTTCCTCGAAGAAAAACGTTTCGAAGGATGTGGTGGGCTCGAGGTCGACGACGAGATTCGCGTCACGATCGCCGCGCAAGCGTGCATTCTCATTTTGCGCCACGACGCGGATATCTATCCCGACCTCGAAGCGATTCTCGTGTATCCGAGCACCTACGTCGATCGCCGTCCCCGCACTGTCGAAGGTGGAATCGTCATCGAGGAGCCGGAGGTTCGTCTTGGAGAATCGTGGAGTCGCGGGGTCGTGGTGCTCGCGTGGGACGCCGTGCTCCGTGGGGCGCTCGATGTGCGCGATGGCAAAAACGTTGTGTTTCACGAGTTTGCGCATCAACTCGACACCGAAGATGGGGCAGCGGATGGAGCGCCAGTTCTCGAGAAACGTGCGGCGTATGGGCCGTGGGCGAGGGTGCTTGGAGCTGCGTATGCAGGGCTCGTGGAAGATGATCGCGAGGGGAACAAGACGGTCCTCGATACGTATGGCGCGAAAAATCCAGCGGAATTCTTTGCGGTCGTGACGGAGAGTTTTTTCGAGCGGCCGCGGGCATTACGTGCGCGACATCCGGCGCTTTACGGGCAAATGGTCGAGTTTTACCAACAGGATCCCGCGACCCTCGGGGCGAAAGAACGCTGATTTCCAGCGTGCAGAACGCTCGGTGTGCTGCTAGGAGCAGGGGCGCTCGTGATGGATGAGCGAGCTCGTTCTACTTGGCCAAACGATGTCCGGACAAACTACTCGTCAAAAAGCGCTTCTTCTTGCGGTTCAACTTCCTTCAGTGTCCGACGAAGATCACGCGGCGGATCTCGCGGAACTCGGGCGCCTCGTCACGACGCTCGGACATGATGTCGTGGGGACGATTTCTCAGCGGCGGGCGAGCGTTTCCAAGGGTGCGGTTTTGGGGCGCGGAAAACTTGCGGAGCTCGCCAAAATCACGAGCGGCCCGGGGCTTTCGGGCATGCGGTATCGCAAGCCTGGGACGCACAAACGTGGCGAGAATGAAAACGACGAAGACGCACCCGAGAGTGTCGAGGACGAACTCGGCGAGGAGGAAGCGGACGAAGATGTTGCGACTTCCGGGATTTCCAAGCCGGATCTCATCGTCGTCGATCACGACCTAACACCGAGCCAATTGCGAAATCTCGAAAAGTGCGTGGGGGTGCCGGTTCTGGATCGTGCGGGCGTGATCATCGAGATTTTTCATCGGCATGCGCGCAGTCGCGAGGCGCGTCTCGAGGTGGAAATTGCGCGGTTGAATTATGTTGCGCCGCGCTTGCGCGAGACGGGGGGTTCGAGTGAACGGCAGCATGGTCGTGGTTCGGGCGAGAGCCAACTCGAGTTGGATCGGCGTAAAATTCGGGATCGAATCGCGGAGTTGCGCAAAGAGATCGAAGCGATCGTCAAGGAGCAGGCGAATCGGAGGGCTTTGCGGCACGACGCGCGACGTGTGGCGCTTGTGGGGTACACGAATGCGGGCAAGTCGTCGTTGATGCGGGCGCTGACGGGGAGCGAAGTTCTGGTCGAGGACAAACTTTTCGCGACGCTCGACACGACGGTGCGGGCGATGCATCCCGAGGTAAAACCGCGGATTTTGGTGTCGGATACGGTGGGGTTCATCAAGAAACTCCCGCACGATCTGGTGGCTTCTTTTCGTTCGACCCTCGATGAGGCGCTCGAAGCATCGCTCTTGCTTTATGTGGCGGACGCGTCGGATCCGACCTTTCGGAGTCAGCTGGAGGTGACGCGTTCGACGCTCGCGGACATTGGCGCGGCGCATGTTCCACATAAGTTGGTGCTCAACAAGATTGACCGGGTGGAGGAGCGCGAACGGTTGCTTTTGTCGCGGGAATTCCCCGAAGCGATTCTTTTGAGTGCCAAAGATCAGGCGGACGTGGTGCAGCTGCGACAAACCATCCTGGAAATTTTCGAGGCGCGGATGGTCGACGGCGAGATCGTGGTGCCCTATACGAAACAGGGTTTGGTGAGTGAAGTGTACGAAAACGCGCGGGTATTGTCGGAAGACTACGATGAACTCGGGGCACATTTGGCGGTGCGCGCGGAGCCGGCAGTACTTGCTCGTTTGCGGACGTTGATTGAAAAATGAGCGTCTAGAGCAGGCGGCACATTTTTGGTCCTCGTAGAACGTGCTTTCCTCGTAGGTCGTGGTGTAAAACCATGGCCCGGTGACGATTGAGTCGGATGAGGATGTAGCGGCCGATGAGTTGGAGGCTCTGGCTGCTAGTGCGCAGGATCATCCTGACGATGATGATGTGCAGACGCTCGTCATCATCGGCAATGGGATGATGAGTTATCGGCTTTGCCGGAAGCTCGTCGAGAATCAGGTGCAGATGCATTCGCGGATTGTCGTTTTTGGGGAGGAGCGACATCCGGCGTACGACCGTGTGCACTTGACGGACATTTTTTCTGGGCGTCCGCCCGAGACTTTGATTTTGGCCGAGGAAGATTGGTACGAGGAGAACGGGATCGAGTTGTACCTGAACAACCCGGTGGTGCACATCGATCGGCATAACAGCTTCGTGGTAGCGGCATCTGGTGATCGCGTGCCGTACAATCGGCTGGTATTCGCGACGGGGTCCGAGCCGTTTGTCCCGCCGATCGAGGGGTTGCGTGTACCGGACGAACAGGGGAATTTGAAGCTGCAGAAGCGGGTGTTCGTGTATCGGACGTTCGACGATGTTTACACGATTGAAGCGGAGCTCGAGCAGACGTCGCGTGCGGTGATCATGGGGGGTGGGCTTTTGGGGTTGGAAGCGGCGAAGGCGGTGTACGACCTTGGCCGACGAATGCACGACGATATTCAAGTTGAAGTGGTCGAGGCGGCGCCGCGCTTGATGCCGAGGCAGCTGGACGAGGGGGCGGCGGCGCTTCTGAAGGAGAAAATCGAGCATTTGGGGGTGAACGTGCACGTGGGGAAGAAGATTTCCCGGGTCGTGTACGATGAGGAGACGTATCGGGTGAGTGTGCATTTCGACGACGATCGAAATGGACAGCAGGTGCTCGATGCGGATTTGCTGATTGTTTCGGCGGGTATTCGGCCGCGATCGGAATTGGCGAAAGCCGCGGGGATTGATTGTGCACCCAATGGTGGAATCAAGGTCGACGACGAATTACGCACGTCGGACGAGCAGATTTATGCGATTGGGGAATGTGCGTCGCACAATGGCATTACGTACGGCTTGGTCGCGCCTGGTTATCAAATGGTCGACGTGCTCGTGGCGAATTTGATGGGCGAGAATTCTCGATTTACGGGGGCCGATCAATCCGCCAAACTCAAATTGCTCGGCGTGACCGTTGCGGCGCTCGGTGAATACGATGGGGATACGAAGCCTTTGTCGTCGGCTTTGCGATATACGACGGGTGGGGTGTATCGAAAGCTGGTTACGCGGCAAGGGCGATTGATTGGGGCCGTCACGGTGGGTGATTGGGACAATCTCGATCGCATTCGCGAAGCATTGCTTTCGCCGGCGCCGATGTCGTTTTGGGACATGCGTCGTTTTCGTTCGACCGGGAATTTGTTCTCGAAGGATGAGTCGAACAAAGTCACGGAATGGTCGGATGACGCGATCGTGTGTGGATGCTTGCGGGTGACACGAGGGCAGCTCAGTATGGCCATTGCGGCGGGGGCCACGACAGCCAATGAGTTGTCCAAACGAACGGGGGCGGGGACGGTATGTGGTTCGTGCAAGTCGCTGCTGGCAGAATTAATCGGAGAAGACGAGCTCGAAACGATGACGATTGCGCTTCCGGACACGGCCTTGTCGTTCCGGGATCGACCAGCGGTGAGTGTGCGCGGGAAGAATTTGTTGGGGCAAAATCGACCTGCACCGATGTCGAAACGAGGTGGTTCGTCGGCGCCGGTTTCGGTGCGTCGACCGGGACAAGCGCCGGTCGCGATTACTGGGTTTCAAAACATGGTCATTCCGGGACAAGCGATGGTCATTCCCGGACAAACGCCGGCTGGACCTTATCGCACGCCGCTCGTCCCGGAGGTCGTGGCGGATACGTCGACGCAAGCGTTGGATGAATCCATTGACAACTTGTACAGCTCGAAACGCGGCGCCGCACCTGAATCGGATGATAGCGAGATTTTCGGACCAACCTCGCGTCGCCCAGGCGCGCGCAAACGTGTAGCTGGATCCTCGCGGCCAGCTTCATCGACAGATAGCGTCGAAGCCATTCGCCGGACACTCCTGCCATTAACGCCAGAAGACGAGGTGGAAGTGGGTTTGTCGTCGGATAGGGCGCCGGCATTGCTCGAAGAAGGAGGCGTGCTTTCAGGCGATCTACGCGTGCCGTCGTTCCCCATGCCTCCAAGTTTCGAGAGCAATGTTTTCAGCGCCATCGAAACGATACCGGACGAAGAAATCGAAGAATACAACACAGCCGAGGATGAAGCCTTTAATGAACTCGATGGGCCCTACGTAGCCCAACAGCAGCAACGCTTGGCTAATGCTCGGCGCTGGGTTCCCGCCAAACCTCGACGAAGC
>DAOMZH010000878.1:0-4861 GCA_035437985.1 Polyangium sp. (in: bacteria)
TGGAGCGACGAGTTTACGCATAGAAACGGTTCTCCTCTGAGATGCACGGCGCGACGATGCATCAAGCTCTCCGCGCCATCGAGCAAGTCTTCAAGCGAAACGATGTTGGGACGTTTTCCTAACAGGTTTGTTCAAACTGAAATGCATTTTCGAAACCCGCTTTGGATCTTTCCCCCCAAGCGTGAGTGTTGAATCGACTCGTATCAGCCAACGAGCCGGGTAGGAAGACCCGGCTCGTCGATGAAAACGTTTTTCGTGACCGATCAGGGGCCGCCGCCAGCACCACCAGCACCACCAGCGCCACCAGCACCACCGGTGCCGGGGTTACACGGATCCGGGGGAGCTGCGCCGGGCATCGCAACAACTCCGAGTTTGACCGGGCGGGTGTTGAAGCCGAGGCCAATCGAGATGCCGTCACATTGCGCACCAGGATTCTGCGTGCCGTCCTTCATGATGTCCGACGCTTGACGCAGTTGGTTCAAAATGCTGACGAGCGTCGGCGACGTCGGGTCACAGAACGACGTGTCGAAAGCTGCAGCAACCTTCGAGATCTGCGAAACGAGTTGTTCCGTATCCAGGACGCCGGCGATCGTGCCGTTCGTGCCCTTCGTGTTGCCCGACTCGAGGTCGAGCGTGACGTACGCGTTCTTGATGTCGAGCGAGATGGTGAAGCCGCTGATCGTCAACTGAATGCTGACGGTGCCCTTCGTCCCAGATACCCACGTGTTGCCCGCGACGTACGCTTGCGGGAACTTGATCTTCGCCGAGGCCGGATCTGCGGGATTCTCGAGCAATTCGCGCGACAACGGCCATTCGTCCGTCCCGTCGAACTTGGGCACCAAGGCCATACCCGCGCCATCCACGAGCTTCGCACCCGCGTACAGTTTGCCCGCGGCACCCGTGCAATCCGTCCCGAGCGCGGAGATGTCGAGCATGATCGTGAAGTCGCCTTCTTTGATCGAGTCGTTCGCCGTCTTGCTGAGATCCGAGGCTAAACCGAGGATGATCGGGAGAATGTTCTTGCCGAAGGAGTTGTCGATGCCTTCGTTGCCATCCGGGTAAATCGACGCTTTCGAGCCGCCTTCGCGCGGTTGGCAAAGGTTTGTCGAGGTCTTTGAGGAAATGAACCCGTCGAGGTTGAACCCGTAATCTTTCCAGCCGTTCGTCGTGTTCGGTGAACCATCACGATTCGTATCGCCGAGGAACAACTCGTTGATGGCTTGGGTCGTGCCAGGATCGGCACAGGCTTTCGATGCGCCATCGGGCAACGTCACCGGAACGCGACCGGTTTCATTGACCGGAGGTGTCGGTTTCGTCTCGGGTTCGGAACCACAACCAACAGCAATCACTGCAAGCGAAGTCGCCGCAATCGCGGCCAAAAGGGAAGTACGTAGCATCGGAACGAAACTCACTTTCTCGAACCCGGGGTCGGGTCGTTCGCAAAGCGCACGGGAGCCAATCGAGTGCTCGGGGACTGGCCGCATGCTAGCCAATCCGTGACCTCTTCATCAAGGGCGATCCAGCGCTGGAAAACCGTATGCCATTGGCAATTCGGCGTACGCATCATCGTCGCGACGATCAACCGCAAACCGGTATTCGAGGGCCATCGTGGCAGCCGAGTTCGTACATTTGCACGTTCACTCGCAATACTCGCTGCTCGACGGCGCGCTCAAAATCAAAGAGCTAGCGAGCAAAACCAAAGCTCTCGGCATGCGTGCCGTGGCCCTCACGGATCACGGCAACATGTTCGGTTCGATTCAGCTTTACAAAGCGTGCAAAGAAGTCGGCGTCGGCGCCATCCTCGGCTGCGAAGTCAACGTTGCCCGCTACCGAGCTCGTGAAGGCGCCGGCAAATCCGAAGATCCCCCGGTCGATCATCTCGTCCTGCTCGCCTCCAATCTCGAAGGCTACAAAAGCCTCGTCCGCATCGTTTCCGAGGGCCACGTCGCGCAAGCCAGCGGCACAGCTCCCAGCGTCACGCTCGACTTCATCCAGCAAAATAGCAAAGGACTCATCGGTTTGTCCGGGTGCATGGGCGGCGTACTCGCCCAACGCGTCCTCGAGTCAGGTGAAGACGACGCACGCTCCATGCTCGACAAACTCACCGAGACCTTCGAGCCCGGCAATCTCTACGTCGAACTGCAAGATCACGGCCTCGTCGAACAACCCGTCATCAACGGCATTCTCACCAAGCTCGCAGCCGAGAGAAACCTTCCGATTGTCGCGACAAACGATGCGCACTTCGCCAACCGCGATGACGGCGAAGGACAGCTTTATCTGTCGTGCATCGCGGCAAACCGTTCTTACGCCGAGGCGTTCGAGGCTCATCATCAAAGCTTCGAGATGTTTCTCAAAGCGCCGGACGAGATGGTGCACACGTTTCGTGATCATCCGCAGGCCATCAAAAACACCCTCGAAATTGCCGAACGTTGCTCAGGGCTGAAGTCGGTTCTGCATCAACCGATGCTTCCGCGCTTCCCGCTTCCCGAGGGTTACGACACGGATTCGTACTTCCGCAAAGTGTCGCACGACGGGCTCACGCGACGGTTCGAAGAAGGCAAACGGGTGGGCGTCCAAGTCGATGAAGCTGGTTATCGCAAGCGGCTCGACATGGAGCTCGACATCATCATCGGCATGAAATTCCCAGGCTACTTCCTCATCGTCTGGGACTTCATTCGTCACGCGAAAGAACACGGCATTCCTGTTGGACCTGGTCGTGGTTCAGGTGCCGGCTCGCTCGTCGCGTATGCCCTGCGCATCACGGATCTCGATCCCATCCCGTACAACTTGCTTTTCGAGCGTTTTCTGAATCCAGAACGCGTCAGCATGCCCGACTTCGACGTCGACTTTTGCATGGATCGACGCGACGAAGTCATCCGTTACGTTGCGGAAAAGTATGGCAAGACCAGCGTCGGACAGATCGCCACATTCCACGAGCTGAAAGCTCGCAGCGTCATCAAAGACGTCGCTCGGGCCATGGGTTTTCCCGCGAACGAGGCGCAAAAGATCGCCAGCCTCATCCCGCAAAAAGGGCCTGGGCAGATGTACACCATCCCCGAGGCGCTGGAGATCGAGCCCAAGCTCAAGGCCCTCAAGGAAAGCGATCCGACGGTGCGCGAGCTGCTCACGCAAGGGCAGAAGCTCGAAGGGCTCACGCGTCACGCGGGCATGCATGCTGCGGGCATCGTGATCAGCGAAGGGGCGCTCTGGGATCACGTGCCGTGTTTCAAGAACGGCGAATCGCTCGTCACGCAGTATTACAAGGACGACGTCGAAGCTGCGGGCCTCGTGAAGTTCGACTTCTTGGGCCTCAAAACACTTACCGTCGTCGACATCGCGATTCGTCTCATTCGCGCGCGCCCGGATCAGAAAGACAAACCCGAGGACCAAGCTTTCGACATCGCAAAGATTCCGATGAACGAAGACGTTCCGGAGGTCGTCGAAACTTTTCAGCTTTTGCAGTCGGGTGAAACGACGGGCGTGTTCCAGCTCGAATCGAGCGGCATGCAGCAGCTGTTCAAGGATCTGCGTCCGACGAACTTCGAAGACATCGTCGCCGCCGTGGCCTTGTATCCCCCCGGTCCTTTGGGCACCGGCATGGTGAAGGACTTCGTCGATTGCAAACACGGTCGCAAGCCAATCGCGACGATGCATGCGTTCGTCGACGACATCCTCAAGCCGACCTACGGCGTCATCGTTTACCAAGAGCAGGTCATGCAAATCGCGCAGAAGCTCGCGGGCTACACGCTCGGCGGCGCAGATTTGCTGAGGCGCGCCATGGGCAAGAAAAAGCCCGAGGAGATGGCGAAGCAGAAACAAACGTTCGTCGATGGTTCCGTGAACAACGGCGTTGCTACGGAGGACGCCGACCGCATCTTCGGGCTACTCGAGTTCTTCGCCGGATACGGCTTCAACAAGAGTCACTCTGCGGCCTACGCGCTCATCACGTACCAAACAGCGTTTCTCAAGACGCACTTTCCGGTCGAGTTTCTTTGCGCATTGATGAGCGCGGATCGCGACAAGATCGACAAGGTCGTGCGCATCATTGCCGAAGGGCGCGCATGGGGCGTGGATATTCTTCCGCCGGACATCAACGAATCGGGGATCGACTTTTCGGTTGTTTATTCGGCGCCTGTTGCCAACGGAGCTCCGAAGAAAAAGAAGTCACGCATCAAAGATCGTTTGGATCCAAAGATTCGATTTGGGTTGGGGGCGATTCGCGGCGTAGGTGAATCGGCCCTCGAAGCGATTCTCGAAGTGCGAGAGTCAGGTGGTCCGTTCACGGATTTGTTCGACTTTGCGCAGCGGATCGATCCCAAGCGGGTGAACAAAGGCGTGCTCGAAGCGCTGGTGCAGTCGGGGGCTTTCGACGCGACACTTTCGCCGAAGGGAATCACGCGAGCGCGAGCGTTCGCGGCGCTGGATCAGGTGCTCGAGCGGGCGCGGAGCGCGAGTAAGGATCGCGAACGGGGACAAACTTCGCTTTTTGGTTTGATGGCGAAGGCGACGCCGGCTGCGGAACAGAAGCTCGACGAGTATCCGCAATGCGAGCCTTGGGATTTGCGCGACATGCTCGTGCGCGAGAAGCAATCGCTGGGGTTTTACGTTTCGGGACATCCGCTTGATCGGTACGGCGCGGAGCTTGGGCGCTTCGAGGTAACGACGACTGCTGCTTTGGCCTCAAAGGATTCTTGGGCGAAGGTCCGGGTTGCGGGGATGGTGGAGGGGTATCGCGAGAAGATCATCAAGGGTGGTGGGAAGCTGGCGTTTTTCCATTTGGAAGACACGACAGGTCGCGTGGAGGTGAAGGTCCGCGACAAACAGATCGAAGCTTATGGCGAGATTTTGCGGGGCACTGAGC
>DAOMZH010000879.1:0-4860 GCA_035437985.1 Polyangium sp. (in: bacteria)
GCTCCATTGATTTGCAACCAGCGCGACGCTCATTCCGACACCCGTGGGGCTCAAAACGGGGAGCGTCGCGTCGTCACTTTCGCGATTCCACATGAGGATCTTGTTTTGACCGCCCATGCGCAGATCCTTGTTTTCCACGCTGTCGTGCATGGTCATGAACGTCGTGTGACCATCGCCTTGGGCTGTGGCGGGACGAACGTAAAACCGCCCGTAAAATGCATTTCCAAGCGTCGCGACAGCCGCGGAATTAGCGGCGAAGATGTGATTGCAATAGCCGCCTTTTCCGTCGATCCGCATCGATTTTCCACCGCTATGCGCTTGCCCCTCGTCGATGGCGATCGTGCCCGTGCCCATGCAGTTCGGCATGACAACCTGCCAACGATTGGCATCCGGAGGTCCTCCGGCTGTGACCGATTCGAAATCGTCACAAAGCGGAAAATTGTTGCAGTCGACCGTGGCGCCACCTCCCGATCCACCCGTTCCGCTGCTCGAGCTTGATCCGGAGCTCGACGACGACGATGAGGCTGATGATGAAGAAGACGTCGAAGAAACGGATTGTTCTCCGCCTTGGCCACCATCACCGGAGGAAGACGAGGTTTGTCCTTCGTCGCATCCGACGACGAAGCTCGCCAAGAGAAGCGGGAGAGCATAAAGTCCAAGGGTTTGCCGGGGGTTCATTGCTGCGGTTCGTAGCAAGAGATCGGCGAAGAAGCGAATATTTGGCGCGTGCTTCGCGGCAGGCCGGAGCGATGTCTGCTTTTTTTGGTGGTGGTGAAAGAAATCGTGCTATGCGACGCGTGGAGCCAATCATGAAAGCCCCTTCGCGCAACGTTCTCGGTGGTCAGCTGGCAGTATGTTCTCAACGACCTGTGACGGGGTTTTTTCGCAACGGTTGTTGTGACACGAGTCCCGAAGACTTGGGTTCGCATACCGTATGTGCCGTAATGACCGCGGATTTCTTGGCATTCTCGAAAAGTCGTGGAAACGATTTGTCGACGCCGATGCCGCAATATGGTTTTCCCGGGCTCAAGCCGGGGGATCGTTGGTGCTTGTGCGCGCGGCGGTGGCAAGAAGCCAACGAAGCTGGCAAGGCGCCGCTCGTGGTGCTTGCCGCGACGCACGAACGAGCGCTCGAAGTATGTGAACTCGCGGCGTTGCGCAGTCATGCGATCGACATGAATTGAAGCTCGAAACGAAGTTCGTTTGAGCGCCAAGCATTGGGGATCTTGACGAAGGGGGCTACCGTGCGCACGTTGCGCCCTCGTTTGGACGAAGGGGGCAACGCGAAGGGCGCCAATTCCCCGAACGTGCGACGAAGGACGGACCATGGCCGACAACGAAAATCGACCGACCGAGCAAACCACGATGGGCACGCTGGGCAACATCCTGTGGGTGGTGATTGGCGGAGGTCTGCCGCTGTTTTTCGGTTATCTGATCGCCGGAGCCGTTTTGGCGATCACGATTGTGGGATTTCCGTTTGCCGTGGCCACGTGGCGGCTGGGTCGTTATGCCCTCTTGCCGTTTAATTGCCGCGTCGAGGATCGCAAAGAAAGCCTTGGATCAGGCTGCTTCGGAATGCTGTTCAACGTTCTGTGGCTCGTCTTGTTTGGCTGGGGGTTTGCCCTGGCACATCTCGGTTCGGCGCTCGTTTGCGCGGTGACGATCATCGGCATTCCGTTTGCAGTGGCGCACCTGAAACTAGCCATGCTGGCGTTTTGGCCGTTTGGCAAGAAAATCGTCTGAGTTAGGTTTTACAGGTACGCAAACGACCCGTCTTTCAAGGTACACACGCCTTCGACGGGTTCACCGACGGAACGCAAGATTTCCGCGGGAGCAGCTTCCACACGCTCGCCCGTCAATTCCGACGCAATCACGCGAAACACGAGATCGTTCAATTTCTGCACGTGGTAACATGGAATCGTTGGTTCCGCGTGGGCATTACCAACGCCAGAATCGTCCGTGAGGAACAAATAGCGGCCTTGGGTCGCTTGAGCGCCCACGCGCATGAGGAATTCGGCTTCGGTATCCACGCCGCTCGCCGCAATGGGAAACAATTTCACGCCCATCGGTCGCAAGGCATTGATGGCCTCGAGCATTGCCGCACGCGTTTCCTTGTGCGGCGGAGCATCGGCCAAAAGAAAACTCATGCGCGCCGTATTGCTCGAGCTCCATGACAATTCCGGCACGACTTGCATTGCTTCGTCCATGGCTTCGGGGGTGTCGCCTCCGCCCTCTGCCTTTTGGGCATCCAGATTTTGCTTGAATGCGGCCAAATCCGACGTGAAGTCGAATTTCTGCGTAATGTAGGCATCTCCGTGATCCCGATACATGACGAGCGCGTAGCGAATCGAAACGGTTTGGAATTCCGATTGAATGCGATCCGCAATGCCTTGTACTTCGACTTTCAAGTAATCGAGCTCGTCACCCATGCTGCCTGTCGCATCGATCACGAAAGCAAGATCCAGCTCTAGCGGAAGGTTTTTCTGGGCACCTGGGAGCGTAATCGTCCAATCGGCTCCCATCATCGGAGCTGCCTGAGATACGGGATCGATTCCAGTTTGTCCTGGCGGAGGATCGACAGTGACCGTGAAATTGGTTTCTTGAACTGCGCCATCGTGTTGCGGGAAAAACAGCACCTGGCCGTCAGTGCCCGTAGGCGCCGTCAAATACGTTTGGTTTGTCCCGGCAACCTTTACGAGCGCGTTGGAAACGGGATCCCCCGAATCCGATACGACCTTGATGATGACGCGATCGCCGGTGGGTATGACCGGAATTGAGGAATCGGCATTTCGGTAGCCGGCCACGTACTTCTGATAGAGGCTGAAATTGAGGTTGTCGTCCCAATCGCCGGCCGTGAGGGTTCCCCCTTGCCCGCCCATGGGGTCCGGTTCTCGGCCCTCGACCGAGCCCGAATTCATACCGCTTCCATAAATGCCTGAATCTTCAGAGCCACATCCGGCGAACAGCGACAAGGAACAGAGTCCGAGAACCGCAAAAGATCGATTTCGCAACATGGGAGGCCTCCAGGATGAGATGGCCGCACCCTTGGCAAGGATGGTGCCGCTCACAAATTCAGTGAAATTTCGTGTCGTGATGAGGCTCGGGTATGACACCGATGCCCGCATTCACCGATGCCGCACAAACATCACGATCGAATTTTGCCAAAAAGTTGTCCGTTCGTGCGCCGAACTGCTACGGCCGGGAAACCGACGAGGAAGTTATGCAATCAGCAAAGCATTGGGCGGCATTGGGAATTTTGGGCGTGTTTGGGGCCTTGATCGCCGCAGGGGCAAAAAAACCCGCCGATCAGCGCGGCGCGAACACCGTACCTCCTGTCGAGCGGGAGCATATGGCGATCGTTGCAGCGCACGTCGTATCCGCGTCCGACGTGTGCGTGCGCGCGAATGCCCCCGATCCCATGATTATCGACGCCGCCTCATTACAAGCTCTGCGTGATGCCTGCGAACGCGCAACCAAAGATCAGGCCCAGGCTCTGGATTTTCGTGACGATGATTGGGAAATCGTGCATCCAGGAACGGAAGATGCCGAACCCGTCCGCCGCAAAATCGTTGGGAATCCACGAGTTGCGCGCCGACCTGCCCTAGGTTCGGACGAACCTGCCCAGCGAAATCGATGACGTCCCTTCGATTTCAATCGAGATAAGGCGACATCGCGCACCGGTACATCACATCCGTTCGCAATACGTATTTTCTTCCCGATTCGACCGGCGCCCCGCGATGGTACAGCGGATGCGAAAACACCAGACCCATTCCGGTTTGCGGCATGACGCGCAAATCACGATCCGAGACGAACTTGAAATCCGTCGTTCCGCCTTCGCAATCGTCATTCAAGTAAAACAAGAGCGTCAGAAAGCTCTGCTCCTCGTCGGACCGGACAAACGCACCATCCCGATGCCAATCGAATTGTTGCCCTGATTCGTACCGGTAAAACCGAAATCGCTCGTTTAACCCCACCGGATGATACGCTCCAATTCGTTCGGGCATGTACGGCTTGACCCGTGGCCACAACGAATCCGCCAATCGCGGATCGTCGAGCATCACGCGCTTGTTGTTCCGCAAATCGGGAATCATCATGTATCGGTTCACACCGACTGTGACGGGCGCATCACCGAATCCCTGCGCTTCGGCCATACCGATCATCTTGGCGCATTCTACGGGCGACAATGCGTGCGCGAGCGTGAAGAGTTCCTTGTCGGCGACGAGCGAGTGTTTCGTGATTGTGTTCATGCGGGGTATCATGGCGACGCTCGTGCTGCATGAACAGGACAGGACCGGGCAGAACCGGGCAGAGCGGATCGGGCGAGAAATCGGCCTGATTTAGCGCGTGCGGCACCCTTTGAGCAAGCGCTGGTCCTTGTCTGGCGGGAACACGGATTGCGTTATCAGCGTATTTCCGTAGACGAGGACGTCGTATCCGCTCGCGAAGATCTTTTGCGAATAGGTGAAGGGGCCCATTTCGCCGAAGTCGAGCGCATATTCATCGAACATCGTGCTTTCGAGGTTCCAGAAACGCAATCGGCCGCGAGTTTGTCCGTCCAATTTCGTGTCGTTCGGAATGGGGGCCCCATTGAGGGTCACTTTGCCCGAAATCGTCACGACTTTCGCGTCGTAGTCCTTCATCGTATTCGCCGCCAGCGTGATTGCGTGGTCGACTTTCATGTCATGCGCGCCTGGCAGGACCGATTGCTGTACTAGGGTGCTGCTCCGCACGTAAACATCGTAAAGCCCCGCAAAGATGACCCCGGAATAATTCGCGGCTCCCGTTTCTCCCAAGGTAAGATCATAGGGGTCGTTCGTTTCGAGGTTGTAAAAGCGTAATCGGCCGCGAGGTTGGCCGTCG
>DAOMZH010000880.1:0-4847 GCA_035437985.1 Polyangium sp. (in: bacteria)
CGGGCACGAGGAAATAATGTTCGCCCGGAAGCACGACTTGGTCGAAACGAGCCGTGGTGATTTCATTCCACTTCACAGTTCGTTCCGGCGGACCCAATTGATCCTCGCGCCCGCAAATCGTCGTAATCGGCGCGTTCACGGTCGTTGGCGTGTCGCATACATACCGAATGGCCAGGTCGAAATCCGCACTCACCGTCGGGAGAAGCTCGCGGGCACTTTCTTCGTCGCCAAGAACCGAGTCTTCCGCGAATCCGATCTGTCGTAATGTTTGGACAAACTTGTCCGAATCGAGCGACGTATCGACAGCCGGGATCAAGTAATTTTTCGGCGGCAACGCGCCCGATGGGAAAATATGCACCGGTTCGAGACCGTGTTTGGCCCTCAAGACCCGAACCACTTCGTACATGACCATTGCGCCAACACAATGACCGAAAACTGCGAAAGGTTTGTCAAGGTACGGAATCAGTGCCGGGACGATTCCGGCCACCATCTGCTCCACGGTTTCAAGCAAAGGCTCATGAATGCGTTCCTGGCGTCCAGGTGGCTGAATTGCGCACAACTCCACCTTGGGCCCAATCAAGTCGACCCACGACGAATACACCGACGCATTGCCTCCCGCGTATGGAAAGCAAATGAGCCGAATGACCGCGTCGGGCCTCGGTCGGGGCACGACAACCCAATTCCCCGGCTTGTCGTTTGTCGCCGTAATATCCGTCGTACCATCAGGCCACAGACGTCGCCCCAGAAGATCGCACAACCCGCCAATGCTGCTGCTCCCCAGGATGTCTTTGATCGGAATGTGGACGCTCAGATCTTTTTCAATGGTGTTTCGGAGTTCGAGGCACATGAGCGAATCCATGCCCAGCGTGTGCAAAGTCGCCTCCATTTCGATTCGTCCGGGATCGAGATGCACGATATGCGACATTGCATGTTGCATGTACGTCGTGAGGCGCTCGTTGCGTGTTTCCGGTTTGGCCACGAGGAGCTTTTCGACCACCCGCCGATTGGTCATTGGTCGATTGGGTTTGGTCGCTTCTTTCGGTGCGTTCTCCTGCTGCAATGCGGCCCAAAAGAAGTTGCGCCCGAGGTGGGGAAACAACGACACGTGACGCTGAATTGAAAAATGCATGACGCTCACCTCCGTGTGTCGTTCTGCGAGACAAACGGCAAGAGCGTTATGTGCGTCATTGAGCATCAGTGGGTCCAGCGCGCCGTAGGTACTCGTTGCGCCTTTGACTTGGACGATTTGCCCAACTTCTCCAAACGCACCCCATTGCACGCTGAGCGCCGGAACGCCCAGGCCATGCCGGGCATGGGCCAGCGTATCCAAAAAGGCGTTGCCGGCACAATATTCAGCACCCCCGAGGAGCCCGAGAATCGCCGAAGCCGACGAATACATGACGAAAAAGTCGAGTTCCAGCCCCCGCGTTGCTTGATGCAAGTTCCAACCGCCGCGCACTTTGGGCGCTGTTATGGTCAACATGGTTTCGCGCGTCGTTTCCATGGCCGAGGGGGCCAAACCGGCCGCATGCACGATTCCCCGCAATGGGGGCATTTTTTCGGAAATCGTCATGAGCAGTTGCTCGACGTCCTCTCGATTCGCAACGTCGGCACAAAGGGCCAAAACCCGAGCCCCTTTTTCTTCCATCGCGGCAATGGTTCGCTGCGCCTGTTCATTCGGTGCCCGACGCGACACGAGCACCAGGTTTCGAGCACCTTTTTCAACCATCCAGCGCGCAACTTCGCGCCCGAGATCTCCTAGTCCGCCAGTCACGAGATACGTTGCGTCACCGTGAAGACGAAAATCGGCCGGGGGTTGCGCAGCTCGTTTTTCCCGAACGAGCTGCGCGGCGTACCGACCGGACGATCGAAATGCGACTTGGGTTTGTCCTTCATACTCATTGAGGACTTCTCGGGTCAACGCATCGATGTCGCCATCCGTAGCCGCGTACGGCAAATCGACCAAAACGCTTTCCCATTCTGCATGCGCGAGGACGATTGAACAACCAAGACCCCAGACAGGACCTTGCGCCACCGAAATGTTTTTATCGCCGTCCTCCACCGCTCGGGCACCACGCGTCACCATACATAGCTTCGGCTGCTGCGACCATTCTCGAGCTGCAAGGGCTTGTTCCAAAAAACTCACGCTGAGTGTGCCTTGCAACAAATCCGCATCGAGCGTATCGGCTGTCGTTTCGGCAAAAGGTGTTGCATCGAGGTTCCACAAATGCACTACGCGCACCGGAGCCGTGGTTTTTCCCAAACAATCGTCGAGCAAACGACGATAATCCGCGGCGTTTGTCGGATCGATCCATATTTGCGCCCCTCGTGCCGAATACTCCTTTCCGGGCAGCACTTGCACGGTCGTTTGATTGCGGGATTCGAGCGCTTTGATCAACTCGGCCCCGGTCCCTGATTCGTCCATGAAAACCAAACAAATGCCCGCTTGCGGGTGCCGCGCATGGGGGCGAACCGGCGCTGGTTGCCACACGGTGTCATAACGCAGTTCGTCGGTCGTGATTGTCGGGGAAAACGATCGGGATTCGTCTTGATTGGCGGACTCGAGCCAATACCGCTCGTGTTGCCAAGGATAGGTGGGTAGTGAAACGACTCGACCGCGGTTGGGGTAAAACTTGCTCCAATCGACGGGACATCCTTGAACGTGCAAAAGACCGAGCGCGGTGAGCATTTGTTTGCGTTCGTGTCGGTCACGTCGTAATGTCGTGATGATTTTGCTTTCAGTTTTGGTTGAAGAAAGCGTTTGCTCTATCGATAGAGCAAGAACCGGATGCGGCCCCACTTCGAGGAACGTATGACGACCTTCTGTTGCCGCCAGCGTCATTGCCGCCGCAAACCGCACGGTTTGCCGGATGTTATTTCTCCAATACTCCGCGTCGAGCTGTTTGTCCGAGACAATGGTTCCCGTCACCGTGCTATACATCGGAATCGTACCGTGTTTGACTTCGAGAACACCCAATGCCGTGACGAACTCCATCGCCAGGGATTCCATTTGCGGACTGTGAAACGCATAGTTGACCCGCAAAGGTCGGTTTTGCACACCTTTTTGCGCGAGTTTTTCCACAAGTGAATCGAGCGCTTCGATATCACCCGATAATACGACAGAGTTCGGATCGTTGACCGCGGCAATGCCAATACGATGTTCCAGTCCCGAAATAACATTCGACGCGACGTGTTCGTCCAGGGCAACCGACACCATTTTGCCATGACCTGTCGCCTTTTGCATCACGCGGGCCCGTATACACACAAGGCGCGTGGCTTGGGCCAGGTCGAGCATGCCGGCAACATGCGCAGCCGCGACTTCACCCACGCTATGGCCCGCGACTGCGGACGGCCAAATACCCCATGATTGCACGAGCGCGGACAGGGCGACTTCTATTGCGAAAAGTGCCGGTTGCGCCACGATGGTCTCATGAATCCGCGAGCTTTCCTCCGGTTTGTTGAGCTCTTCGATCACGGAAAACCCAGCTTCCTTTCGAATTGCTTCATCACACGCACGGAGTGCATCGCGAAAAATGGGTTCTTCCCGGTACAATTGTTGACCCATGCCAATCCATTGCGAACCTTGTCCCGGAAAAACGAATACCACGCGCGGTGGTTTGTTCCCTACTCGACCCGTCGAAATGGCTGTCGTGGGTTCACCTGCGACAAACGCCTTCAGCGCCGCCGCCATTTCTTCCCGGGTTGCGGCTACGGCGCATAAACGATGTTCGAGATGACTCCGTCGCATGCTCGCCGTATACACCACGTGATGGAGCGGCACGTCGTCATTATGGGCAAACCATTGCTGATATGCCCGGGCCATCGTGGCGAGAGCTTCCGGGGTTCGCGCAGACAAGGGCAAAACGTAATTCGACGCGGGCGTGAAGGGTTCGTCTTGTACAGGAGGGCTCTCTTCGACAATGGCGTGCGCGTTCGTCCCGCTCATACCAAAAGAACTCACCCCTGCTCGGCGTGGTTTTCCATTCGACGTCCAGGCGCTTTTTTCAGTCGGAATGACGAATGGAGTTCCATCGAGCGACATGCGGGGATTCAGCGTCCGGAAGTTGAGATTCGGCGGAATCGTTTGATGTCGAATGCATTGCACCGCTTTGATGAAGCCGGCGACTCCTGCCGCTCCAGACAAATGCCCGAGGTTCGTCTTGACCGCGCCCAGCGGGAGTTTCGAGCCATCTTCGCGGGGTTTGCCGAAAACAGCGCGTAGTGCCTCGAATTCGATCGGATCGCCTAGGGGCGTAGCCGTTCCGTGTGCCTCGATAAACCCAATGTCTTCCGGCTGCAATTGGGCCTGTTTCAACGCTCGCCGGATGAGCGCTTGTTGCGACAGCACATTGGGCACCGTCATGCTCGAGGTTCGGCCATCTTGATTCACGCCCGAGCTGCGAATGACGGCGAGAATCTGGTCCCCATCACGCTGGGCATCCGCGAGGCGTTTCAGGGCCACGATACCGCATCCTTCACCAATGACGAATCCATTGGCCTCTGCATCGAAGGTTTTGCAGCGACCGTCGGGGGACACGGCCTGCAAACTAGCGATTCCCATCATCCCCGCACGGGCCGCAACGGCATTGACGCCGCCCGCCAAGGCCAAATTGCTTTCGCCGGCCCGCAAACTTTGACAAGCCAAATGAATGGCCACGAGCGACGACGAGCAGGCCGTATCCAGCGTCAAGGCCGGCCCTTGGAATCCAAAATAATTCGACACCCTCCCGCTGGCCGTACTGGGCGCCGCGCCCAAGCCCACATAAACGTCTTGTCGTGTTTCTTGCAGCGCGAGCACGGCGTAATCGAAATTGGCCATGCCAAAGAAGACGCCAGTAGCTGAGCCT
>DAOMZH010000881.1:0-4845 GCA_035437985.1 Polyangium sp. (in: bacteria)
CCGGGTGTTGCTGGTCCAGCTAGCTTTATCTTTCCGCCTTGAACCAAGACGCGTTCTCCTACAAATAGTCGACATACAAAGGAATCCCCATGCATCCGAACGAGCAATTGATCGAAACGTTTTACAAATGCTTCCAAAAGCGCGACGCCGAAGGAATGGCCGCGTGTTATCACCAAGACGTCTCGTTTTCCGATCCTGTTTTTCCGGATCTCAAAGGCGATCAAGCTCGCAGCATGTGGAAAATGCTGTGCGCACGCGGCAAGGATCTCGAGATTCAATTCAGCGCCGTCAAAGCCAATGATTCGACCGGCAGCGCCCATTGGGAAGCATGGTATACGTTTTCCGGTACGGGACGGAAAGTCCATAACATCATCGATGCCGAATTCGAGTTTCGGGACGGCAAAATCATTCGACACAAAGACCAATTCGGTTTTTGGCGCTGGACACGCATGGCGCTCGGACCCGCCGGCGTATTGCTCGGATGGACCCCGATTGTCCAAAATGGAGTGCGCAAGAAAGCCAATCAGGGCCTCGTGGATTTCATGGCTAAAGCCAAATAAACTCGACCAGCGGCACCCAAATACTTGACCTTCGGGGTCTACCTCTGCCACAAGACGGAGCGCGAACGGGTGCTCGAAACGCGCCGGAGGCCCCGATGTTTCAAGTTGACGACACCATCGACGAACAATATCGTCTCGTACGACTCATCGGCGAAGGGGGCCAGGGCACCGTATTCGAGGCCGAGGATTTGGAAATCGGCGCCCCCGTGGCCATCAAAGTCCTCAAACCCGAGGTCGCGGCCAAACCCGAATGGGTGATGCGTTTGCGCCGCGAAGCCCGCGCCATGGGGATGCTCGCCGATACCGCCGCCGTGCAGATTTTCGCCTTGAATCGATCGAAATCAGGACACCTCTACATCGTCATGGAGATGCTTCGAGGCCAAGACCTCGACCATTGCATGCGCCGATTCGAGGGGCGTTATGGGTTTGTCCCCGTCCCGACGATGATCGATATTCTCTCCCCCATCGTCGCGACGCTCGACGTTGCCCATCAACGGGGAATCGTACATCGCGACGTAAAACCAGCAAATATTTTCGTCCTCGATGTCGTGGCCCGAGGTCGCGTGCGCCTCCTCGACTTTGGAATGGTCAAAGATCTCGCAGCTGTTACGCCATTGACGAAAGAAGGCATCGTCCTCGGCTCACCTTCGTATATTGCGCCCGAAGGTTGGCGCGGCAATTCATCCATCATCACCGCTGCCGCGGACGTGTATTCGATGGGCGCACTCGTTTTTCGCATTCTCTCCGGTCATGCCCCATTTCAAAGCGATCAATTACTGGATGTCGCGCGTATGGTGACCCGCGGTCCTCGACCGAGCCTCGTCGCCGAACGTCCCCATTTGCCCCGCGCCATCGACCCATGGATCGCTCGCGCTTTGGCGATTGCTCCCGAGGATCGTTTCAAGTCTGTCCGCGAGCTCTGGGACGAACTCGTGCCCATCTTGACCCCAAGCAAGGGATCCTGAAATCGTCGCAATTGTACCTTCACCCTGGTGGAACTTCCGAGCGGATCATCCAGGACGTACCGATTCGGCTTCGAGTTCGTCGCGGAAATGCGTTGAGGACATGAACGTCGACCTCACCGGCTTGTCCATGGATCTTGCTAAGCCAAATCGGCATGCAGGTTTCGGGCATCGCGGTAGCGCAGCCACAATCGCCACCCATCGTCGCCATCGTGGGATATGGTCGATTTGGTCGCGCATTGGCCAACCTTTTCGTTGATGCGGGCTACGTCGTTCGTGCCCATGATTCCAACGTGAGCATTCCCGTGACGCTCGCGACGTCATCACTCGAATCACTCGTACATGGGGCAACGCATGTCGTTCTGGCCGTACCAACAGGAGCCATGCGTTCCGTGCTCGAAGAAATCGTGCTTTTTCTGGATGAATCCCACCTCGTCATCGACGTGGGCAGCGTCAAAATCGCGCCTTGCCAAGCGTTTGTCGAGGTACTCGGGGCGCGAGTTCCTTGGGTCGGAACCCATCCTCTTTTTGGTCCCATGAGTTTGTCGCTCGCCGAAAAGCCATTACGCGTCGTCGTTTGTCCGAATTCATTACATCCGGAAGCAGCACGCCGCGCGGGTGCGCTTTATGGCGCCATTGGTTGCGAAGTATTGGAAGAGAGCCCCGAAGCTCATGATCGCCGCATGGCCGAAACACATGTACTCGCATTTTTCTTGGCGAAAGGAATTCTCGAAGCTCAGCTAGGAATCGACGTTCCTTATGCACCGCCCTCGTTTCAAGCCATAACGCGTATGGTGGGTGCGGTGCGTGCGGATGCAGGACATTTATTTGCGGCCATTCAACGCGAGAATCCCTTTGCGGCCGAAACGCGGCGAAAATTCATCCAGGCCCTCGAGGCGATCGATGCGCGTCTCGTAGAGCCGGGTCCAGCACCGACCAATCCGCGTCCCAAAACGCCGGAATCGACCTTTGCGAGTGCTTCGGCATTGGCTCCGGATTTGCGACAAACCCGAGAATACATTGACGACCTCGATCGCGAATTGTTGGGGCTTTTGGTGCGGCGTATGGAACTTGCCCGGCGGGCCCGACGCGTCAAGACACAACTGGGAATGGGCATCGTCGATCGTCAGCGGGAAGCCGAGGTATTGGAAAATCGCCGCCGCTGGGCCATCTCCGAACGCCTTGAACCTGATTGCGTAGCGGCCATTTTCGAGGCAATTTTGCGATTGTCCCGTTTCGTCCAGCAAAACGACGAGTAAATCGAGAAGGCCCTCAGATGCCATCGCAAATGAGGGCGCACGTCTTCATGCCGCTCGGCCCATAACAACGTCCTTCCGCGCATTCGCGATTGCTCGAACACATACCGCCGATCGCTTTTTTCGCGACACATGTTCCGCCCGCGCAATAAAACCCCTCCACGCAATCGCTCGTGCACGTTGCCCCAGCCCCTGGAAGCGGCTCGCAGGTCCCTTGATCCGGCATGGGCTCATTGCAGTATTTACTCACGCATTGGTTGTCATCGGTGCACGCTCCCCCATCGGTCACCAAACCCTTGATTGCATTGGCGCATGCCACGCTCACGTTTTTGGCGAATTCTGAGCACGTGAGCGTCGCATAGTCATTGATGCATTGCTGGAAAGCCAGGTCGTCGATTGCAATTTTGCCCTGGACCACGGAATTGTGAAATTCCACGAGTCCGAGTCCCAAGAAAACCCCATAAAGGCTGTAGCATTGCGCTTTCGTCCGCATCCCCGGGAACAGAACCGTGTCGAATTCGTCGCCGGTGCAGCAGTCGAAAAACTTGTTGCATTCGGTAATCGCCAATTCCGCGCCGGCAGATTCGAGCGGTTTGTCGATCGCCCCCACTCCCGGTCCACCTCCTGTGCAAATGGTTTGACAGGTTTTCGTCGCTGTGCCGACACACTCGCCGCTCGAGCATTCGTCATCGTCGGTGCACGTTTCACCATCGGCTTTTACGGCCGCGCAGGTCATTTGATTGCAGTAAAACCCCGCCGCACACCCATCCGAGCTCGTACAGGCTTCTCCCAGCCCAGGGAGCACGGGTTTGGCCACGCACGTGCCCATGGACGCGCCGCTTGGGAGGTCACATTTCCCATCGATGCATTCAATGGATGAGAAACACGTTTGTCCCAAAGCAACTTTCGGCGTAAAAATATCTGCGCAATACAGCGGAATCGATTTCAAGTCCGCACACGCCAAACCATCGAACGTCTTCAAACAGGCGTCGAAGTTCGCCTGATTGAACGTAACGCGTCCCGCCTTTTCCCCATCCGCCGCGACTGCCTCGAATGCCGCTCCCCAAATCGATCGATAGGCTATCCGACAACCGGCATAATCGAGGATTGCGCTGTTGTCGAATTGGGCCGCAAGCTCCGTCGACTTGCAACAATCGAAAATCCGGTCGCAAAATGCCGTAGCATACAGCTCGCCATTGCTTCCAACATTGCTCCCGCCCCCGCTTCCGCCGCTTCCACCACTACCATTTCCGGCGTCGCCGCCCCCGCCAGACGACGAAGTAGACGTGGTCGTCGTATTTCCCTCACACGCGAGGACCGACAAACCCGAAAATGTCGCAAATACAGCGATACCAACGAAGCGATAAGCCAGCGATCCGTTCATGACCTGCCTCCCAAGTTGGCTCGATCATGCCCGAGCTGTCACAGGTGCGTCGAGGAAAAACAGACCGAATTATCGTGCTCGCCCGAAAGCGAAATCAATGTTTGGCGAATTTTTTCTTCAGGGCTTCACATACGGTCGGGGGCGCGTAATGGCTCACGTCTCCCCCGTGGCTCGCGATTTCGCGCACCAATGACGCCGAGACGAACCCATAGTTTGTCCGGGTTGGTAAAAACACCGTATCGATTTGCGGCGCCATGTCCGCGTTCGCATGAGCAATTTGCAGCTCGTATTCGAAATCCGTCGCCGCGCGAAGCCCTCGTACGATCACCTGCGCGCCAATGCGCTGGCAATATTGAAACAATAGCCCCTCGAACGAATCGATCGACAAATTCGGAATCCCTTTGGTCACTTCCCGCAAAAGGGCCAAGCGTTCGTCAAAGGTAAACAATGGATTTCGCGTCGGATGTCGACCAATCGCAATCACGACTTTGTCGAACAACTTCGCCGCGCGCTCCATCAAATCGAGGTGCCCACGCGTTGGGGGATCAAAACTGCCCGCATATACGGCAATCGGTCCAGCCATGTTTCATCGCTCCGGAGCATTACGTTGCGGTTTCGTGCCTCCTGGGGGAGCAGGAGGGGGCGTCGGCTCGACCCCTGGCCCCGGACCAAGCGGCGGCGTA
>DAOMZH010000882.1:0-4835 GCA_035437985.1 Polyangium sp. (in: bacteria)
CGCCCTGCTGTCACTCACGCCGTCGATTCACGCTCAGCCTGCTCCTGCAGCAGCTGGGCAACCAGTCGAGGCCGCCCCTACACCACCGGCGCCACCTACGCCACCGACAATCACGGTCGATGATCCGCTGCTGACCCCGATTCCTGCGGCGCCCAAGGTGCTGACGACGTGGGAGGAAGCGATTCATCTGGTGGACACGCGTTCGACGGACATGCGGATCGCGGAAGAGGACGTCGCTCGCGCCGAAGCGCAAAGTCGTCAAGCGCTGGGCAGAATTTTGCCGACCTTGTCAGCGAACGCGAGTGCTGGGCGGCAGTCGTCGACAACGGATCAACCGGCGAACTCGACCCTGTTCGGACGGACGATTCCTCAAGCATTCACCCAGACCAACAGCTCCACGACGACTTCGTTCGGCACGACGCTTTCGATTCCGATTCTCCAGCCTCGTGGTTGGTATGCTTATGGTACGGCCAAGCAATCGGTGGACATGGTGAAGCTGTCGACGAATGATCGGCGGCGTTTGCTGATTACGAACGTTGCAGCGGCGATTGTGACGACGTTTACTGCCGAGCGGGTGGCAGAAATCAATCGGGTGGGAATGAAGACGGCGCTCGAGCGGCTCGAGTTGACGCGTCGTCGAGCGCGGTTGGGAACGGCCACTCGGCTCGATGTGGTGCGGGCGGAGCAAGACGTTACATCGGCGACGAATACGATCATTCAGGGGAATGAAGCGTTGCGCAAAGCTCGTGAAGCGTTGGGATTGGCACTTGGTGAAGATGTTCCTTATAGCGTAGCGCCGAGCATTTCGCTCAATGCGATTGAAAACAGCGTGCGTTCGATGTGTCGTATTGGAAAGCCGGAAGAACGTGCGGACGTGCAAGCGGCGCAGCGACAACTCGAAATCAATCGCCGACAAGTCAATGAAACGCGTCTCGGGTTTTTGCCGACAGCCAGCATTGATGGGACGTTGAGTACGGGGACATCGAGCCAATCCGTCGATTACAGCATTGCGGGTTTGCCTCAGCAGCAGCAGCCTACGAACCGGAATTATGTTTGGTCGATTCGCGCGGTCATTAGCATTCCGCTCTTCGAGGGGACTCGATATGGCGAATTGGCACTCAATCGCGCGACACGTGATCAGCAAGGGGTTCGGGTGGAAGCATTGACGCGCCAAGCCCGTCTCGATGTGACCCAAGCGAATCGTTCGGTCGAAGTGGCGGAGCAATCGCGGGCAAATTCGGAAACGGCCCGGGATTTAGCCAAAGAAACGTCCCGACTTTCCCAAGTTGCTTTTGAAGCAGGAACGGCGACGAGTTTCGAATTGATTGATGCGGCCGGGCGATTGCGCACCGCAGAGCAGGATCTGGTCGTGAAAGAATTCGAATTGGTCCGGGCCAAGATTGCCGCGCTGCTGGCCGCCGCGGTGTGTGAAGAATGACAGCTAGCAAAAAATGACGGGGGACAACATTTCTTTACATCCCCCATCTCCCCTAACGTCAAGTCGTGCGTTACGTTGGGTTCCTCCCGATGACTTCCCTCGCCCTCGACGCCACGCTCCAACAATCCACCGTTTCTGCCTCCGCTAATGCTCGAACCGTCCTCGCCAACGACCAGGACGCGTTTTCGTCAGCGCAAACAGCGGTTGCTTCTTCAAGTCCGAACACGAGCACTGAATTCCTCATGGCTGGTAAAACCACCTCGGGCGGACGCACGACGGTTCTTCCGCGCATCTCCGGGGATGGTTCGGCGATCGAAGTGATATCGGAGACGCGTAATCGATATGAACCAATAAAGCTGCTCGGGTCCGGGGGGATGGGCGAAGTGCTTCTCGTGCAAGACCAAGACATTGCGCGAAAGGTCGCGGTCAAACGATTGTTGCCCGAAGCTTGCGACCCCATGCTGTTGGCTCGGTTCGTCGATGAAATTCGCACGGTAGGGCGTCTCGAACATCCCAATATCGTCCCCGTGCACGACGTCGGGGTCGATGAAGATGGGCGGTACTTTTTCGTGATGAAATACGTCGAGGGGGAGACGTTGGAGCGAGTCATTCAAAAGCTCGCGGAGGGGGATGCCAATTATCACCGCATGTACACGTTCGAGCGGCGCATTGAAATCATGATCAACGTGCTCAATGCGCTCGAATATGCGCATGCGCACGGGGTGGTGCATCGGGACGTAAAGCCGGCGAACGTAATGATCGGTCGTTACGGTGAAGTGGTCTTGATGGATTGGGGTATTGCCAAACCCCTAGAAAACAAGCACGATACGGCGCGGGGAGCGGATGCTACGATTGGCGATCAAAATGAACGGGGGCGGATGTTCATGACCCACGTGGGCTCGCTCGTTGGAACTCCCGCATATATGTCGCCCGAGCAAGCCCGGGGCGACGTGGAACGTATCGATGGTCGAAGCGATCTTTATAGCGCGGCCGTCATGCTTCACGAACTCATCACGCTGCGCCATTACCTTGCTGATGAAACGACGGTCGAGGGCCTGTTGCGGGCGATTGCGCTGAAAACTCCAGAATTCACCGATCCGGCGACGACCTGTGCAATGCAGAATGGAATGCCCACTGAATTGATGTATGTGTCGATCAAGGGAATGGCCAAGGATCCCGAAAAACGAGCTTATGCGACGGCCGCTGAATTCGTGGCCGAATTGCAACGTGTTTTATCGGGAACGTTTGCGGTTGATTGTAAGATCACGATGACGAAGCGGTTTTTCCGCGAAGCGGCACGCGCCGTCGATCGATATCCACGTCTTGCGTTTTATACGCTCGTCGGCGTCACGATGGCGGTTCTTTTCGCGGTCGTCGAAGTGGTCCGACTGGCCGTCACCTGAATCTCAGCGCGGCGGCATTTTATCGAATTTCGGAAGTGCTTCCGGTAAAACCACCCACGGGTGTTTGTTTTCGGCAAACACCACGGCCCCCGGCTCGAATCCCGACGGATCATCAATACTGCCCACGCAAACCGAAACAATCGGAGCCGCGGCCAATTGTGCAAACAAGGGCGATCCGCAATCGGGGCAAAACGCACGCTTGAGCGTTCCGCCGCTATCCGCAGCCGTTTCAAAGAATCGTGGTTCACCTTGCGTTATTTTGAACGCCGGTGCAGGCACGCCAGCGACGGCATTGTACGCGGCTCCGGTCGATCGTTGGCACGCACGACAACAACAAAGCCCCCCAAAAAGAGGCGCCACACTTGCTTCATATCGAATCTTGCCACAGGCACATCCGCCCGTGAGCGGCGCTGAAAGAGCCATGAAACCCTCCTGAATGGGAAATCCGAGGCATCCTACACAAATCGCCTAAAAGATCCAAGACGCTTCGACATTGTCTTTTTTGCCCGCGCTTGATACAAGCCGCGCTATGTGGAAACCCTTCTCGAATAAAGCCTCCTTACTCCCCTTCGTCGCCGTTCTCTCGACCATGATGCTCGTGGGTTGCGACGACGACACCAGCAACACGACCACCAACAGCAGTTCTTCCAGCTCCAATTCCAGCTCCAGCGGCGGCGAGCAAGTCGTAACCATTGCGGAAGCGCGCGCGCGCGCGGACGGATCGACCGCCACCGTCGAAGGGTTCGTGACGGTCGCTCCGGGCACATTCAATTCAGCAACTGGTGAGCAAGGGTTCGTCATTCAAGACGCAACAGGCGGCGTTTATGTTGGCTTGTCCCAAATCATGACGCTTTCATTGGATCAAAAAGTCCGGGTCACTGGACTCATGACCCAAGTCGCTCAACAAACGGTCTTGGCCACGATCAAAGCCGATGTGACAGAAATCGCGGGGATGACGATGGCCATTACCCCGGTCGACACGAAAACGGGCGATGTGAAGGAAACGATCGAGGGCAAACTCGTGCGCGTGAAGGGATCCATTACGAAACCCGTAGTGGACGACACGCCTTATGGAATGAAAGTTTTCATTGATGATGGGAGCGGCGAAACGCCGGTCTTCGTGCATCTCGTCGGCGGAATGCCAGTGATTGATACTTCGACGTTGACGATGGGTCAAATGATTACGGTCGTCGGAGTCGGAGCCCAATATGAAACGACCTACGAGGTCGCGCCGCGCAAAGCTGATGATTTGACGCCCCCCTAACCCCCAATTCTCCGCCGCGCCACCTCCAGCAATTCGATTCCCCGCCGTAACAACCGCCGTTGCGCCCCCTGTTTGTCCTCGTCCACGTGCTCCAACTGCTCCTGCGCCCATTCACACAATTCGCGCATGACCCCAACGAGCGGCCCTACCACCATGCGAAAAACCATCCGCCGTTCCGTCATCGGGTAAAACCATATCTCCTGACGCGCCGGATCCTTCTCTTCGCTCCTCGTATGCGAATCGAGCGAAAACACACGCTCGTATACCCGACCCCACGCTTCTTCCGCGAAGTGCGTATCCTTGCCCGTAGCCAATGTGTTACAAAGACAAACAGCTTCTTCGAGCGAAAAATACGTCGCCCACTCCTCGTGATCCCACGCAGCGTCGTCCTCGGCAAAACCTCGCGAAAAAAACCGAATGCCTCCCGCCCATGCTTCCGCGTACACATGCGCGTCCGCGACGTCGAACTCCCTCGACTTCGCCAACACCTCCACGTGCAGCCACGGAGGCGGCCCTGCGCGCAATGTTTCTTTCACGGCTTGTAACTCGGCAATTCCACCACGTACGTGTCCACCGTGTCCCCATTGCCCCAATCGCTTCCAAATACCGCGCGCGTGCCTCTCGCACTCGGCCCCGTATGCGGCTCTGCCCAATACGATTCGGCTCACTTCGTATTGTTCTTACCAAACCTCCGATCTCTCCCAATGCGACACACCTTGCCCGTATTCGT
>DAOMZH010000883.1:0-4832 GCA_035437985.1 Polyangium sp. (in: bacteria)
ACGGAGCAGTGACCATCTCGTCGACCGCGCCGTTGCAGTTGTCGTCGAGGTTGTTGCACGCTTCCGTCGCGCTGCGGAAGTTACAGGCGTATTCGCATGTGCGGTTGTTATCGAGGTCGTAGTAGCCGGTCTCGCAACCTTGGAATGCGCACATGCCCATGACGCATGACCAAACGGAGTGGACCGTGTTCGCGTAGCAGTTGTTGCCACACGATCCGCAGTTGGCGACGTCGTTCTGGAAGTTGGGTTGTCCGGTCAATTGACCGTCGCAGTTCGAGTCGACGCCGCAAGCATCGACGGAGCTGGTTGGTCCAACCGAACCCTGACACGTGAGCACGCCGGTCGTGCAGGCGTAGGTGCCCGCGCGACACGGGGATGTTGCGCCCATGGGAGGCGGAACGGGCACGTTGCACGGGCCGAGCATCAAGCCGTCGTCGACCATGCCGTTGCAGTTGTTGTCGATGCCGTCGCACGTTTCGGTGCTTGGCCCGATGAACCCGGTGCAGGCTTGGCCGCAAGCTTGGGTGCCTCGACGGCATTGGCTCGTGCCGCCGTAGACCAAGGTGGGATCGGTGCCCATGGGGACGCATTGTTGGGGCGGCAAACCTTCATCGGTTTGTCCGTCGCAATCGTCGTCCCGCATGTTGCAGGTTTCACTGGTGGGATCGACGTTGCCCATGCAAGCGAGGTTCATCCCGACGCACTGAATCGTGCCGAGTTGGCACGGCATGGTGTTCATCGGGGTGGCTTGACCGCACGGGCTTCCCACGCCAGCGACGTCATCGACGGCGCCATCGCAGTCGTCGTCGATCATGTTGCACGTTTCAGTCGCCGGCAAAATGGCGCCTTGGCAGTTCACCACGCCGGAGATGCATTGCGTCGTGCCAAACTGACATGCTCCGACATCGGTCATGGGCCCGCAGGGCATGCCGGTATCGGTGGGCGTATCGTCGATCATGCCGTCGCAATCATCGTCGCGACCGTTGCAGAGCTCGGGGCTGGGATCGAGGGCGCCGACGCAGCTGAGTACGCCGTTGACGCATTGCTGCGTGCCTTTCTTACACGGAAAGATGTTGCTCACGCCGCAGGCCATGCCGGCGTCACCGGGGTTGTCGTCGATCTGGCCGTTACAATCGTCATCCTCCCCGTTGCAAGTCTCGGGGACTTGCCCGGGGATCTTGACGTTCATCCCGACGCACTCGTAGGCGTTCCCGACGCACTGGAAAGTCCCCGAGTTGGCAATCAACCCGCAGATTCCGCGCCGTTGTGGATCGCCCCAGCAGATCGAGCCGATCTGGCCGTCGCCGGACAGATCGTCTGCGCCGTCGATGAGACCGTCACAGTCGTTGTCGATGCCGTCACCACACTTCTCGACGTTGCCGTTTGTCGGGGTGCATTGGTATTCGCAACCCGTCGCGTAGGATCCGTCGAGATCGACCCAGCCCGCATCGCACTGCGCGATGGCGCATTTCGTATTGGACGGGTTGCACGCTTGTCCGGGCGCGGCCGTCGTCGTGCATTGCGGCGTTCCGTTGAGAGCAACGCAGTTGTTGCCGCACACGCCGCAATCCGTCGTGCTCGTGCACAAGTTGACGTCTTCGTCGATGGCCTCGTCGCAATCGTCGTCCTTGTTGTTGCACTGGGTGTCGTCGTTGGCGCTCTTGACGCAGTAATACGTGCACTTGCAATCGCCGTCGAAGTCGTACCAACCCGGCGCGCATGCTCCGCATGTGCACGTGCCGGGGTTGCCTGGAACCTGGTTCCAATCGCAGCCAATGCCCGCTGGATCGACGTTCGTGAGGATCGTGTAGCAGTTGTTGTCACACGTTCCGCAGTTCTTCGGACTGTCGAAGGAGATGCCTTCGTCGATGGTGCCGTTGCAATCGTTGTCGAGTTTGTCGCAGATCTCGGTGCCGCCATTCGTGATCATGCAATTGCCGGCGCCAGAGCTGGAACTCGTGCCACACCCGAAGATGCAGCCGCCTTCGCCGCCAATGCCAATGCCACCACCGGCACCGCCGGCTCCGCCTGTGGCAGAGCCGGACGAACTCGAATCAGGAGCGTCTCCTGGGCAGTTATCCCAGCAGAATGCGTCGGTGTCGCAACCGGTCGTGCCAAACACCGCCAAGGCCGCGACCGTCACCAATGAGAAGAAAGCACTGAAAGGTTTACGAAGCGATTTCATCGCGACACCTCCTTGGCGCCGCGACGGCTCGTCGTACGCCTGCGCAAGATGCCTACTGCGAGCGCTGCGAGCGCCCACGCGAAGCTGTTCGTCCGATCCTTAGCTGCGAGATCACACGAACAACCACCACCACCGGTCGGCAAACCGTAGATCCCGGAATCGCCTGCACCAGCTTCGCCACCAACGCCAGAGCTGCTCGACGAGGAGCCGGTCTGTTGACCACCACCTACGCCGCCGCCGCCAGCGCCACCAGCACCACCGCTGCCGCCTTGGCCCGTGACGCAATCGCCGTTCTGACAAACCTGTCCCATCGGACAAATCACGCCGTCACACGGACAATTGCCGCACTCGCCGGTCGTCGGATTGCAGCAACCACCATTGGCACAAGGCATGGTTGAGCAAGCACTCGTCGCGCATGCGGGAGGCGACTGGGTGTAGTCGCAGAACTGGGTCGCGGTGCAACCCGTGCAATCCTTCACGCACACGCCGCCCTTGCAAACTTCGCCCGTGGCGCAGTTCTTGTCGGCGCACGTGTCGACACACTTCGGCGTCGAGCCTTCCGGAATGCAGGTTTGTCCCGGACACGAAGTCGGGGTGCAGGGGTTCGCTTCGCAGGAACCGTTGCGACAAACCTGATCGCAGCCTTGGCACGGCACTGCGAAGCAGTTGTTCGGGACGCACGTACCGGCACTCGGGCCGTACTCGGTGCAAATCTCGCCCATGCTGCAGGTCACGCCGTAACAAGGATTCTTGCAACCAACTTGGCCTTTGCATTGGCAGACGGGGGGCGCGATACAGGTGACAGGATCCGCAGGTGTTCCTGCAGGAGCGCACATGATCGTGTTGTCTGCGTTGAGCACCGTCTTCTTTGCGCAGTCGCCGCAGTTGTCGGCAACGCAGTAGTTGCCCATGGTGCCGTCGCCCTGGGTGACCTCTTCGCATCGTTGACCAGGCGGGCACGGGAATTCGCCCGATTGGCATGGTGACGCGCAGAGACAAGCGTTCGATGTTTTCACGCAGCTATTGCCTGGCGCGCAGAGCGGAGACGCCGGTGCCGGATCCTGTTCGTCGGAGGTACCGTCGCAATCGTTGTCGTTGCAATCGCAAGACTCTTCTTGCGGACCTTGACCACCGAGACAAACGAATTGTCCGTTCAAACAAGCGTAGTTGCCTTGGTTGCAAGAACCGGTGTCGACACCGCACGCATCGCCAATCGAAGCCATTGGAGGCGGCAGCGGATTGGCCGTGCCGTCGATGCCATCGGGTGCCGGGCCCGTTTCATCAACGGAACCATCACAGTCATTGTCGATACCGTCGCAAACTTCAGGCTGCGGACCCGTTCCGCCAATGCATGTATTGCCACCCATGCCGTCGCATTGGGAAATGCCTGGGGCGCAGGCACCACCCATACGCGGGCCGGGGTAAAGCGTCATGTCATACGGTGCGGCGCACGAACCACCCACGACAATGCCGTTGTCCACGGTGCCGTTGCAGTCGTCGTCGAGGCCGTTGCAAACCTCGGGCTTCGGACCCACGTCACCAACGCAGTCGAGAATGCCACCGGCACAATCAATCACGCCCGAGACGCACTCACCTTCATCGCTTCCGCAAACCATGCCTTCGCCTGGGAACATCCCATCGTCGGTCATGCCGTTGCAGTCGTTGTCGAGACCGTCACACGCTTCTGGGCGCGGAGGCGTCGCGTTCGTACAGGTCCAACCCATCGAGCCGTTGCAGGCCAACGTGCCAGCGCCACAGGGCATCATGAGCGTCCCGTTGCCATTGCACGAGCCGCCTGGAGGTGGACACCAGTCGAAACCATTGTAGCTGCAGCAAGTGCCAGGCTCGTTCCAGCAGCCATTCGCTGTGGGCGGCGGAGCATCGGCGAGCGGGCCGTCGTCGACTGCGCCGTCGCAATCGTTGTCGAGGCCGTCACAGATTTCGCCCGTGGGCTGCACTCCGCCCTGACAAACCACCGTACCGCCGACGCAAGCCGTGGTTCCGAGGGTGCAAGGAGCTTGATTGACGCCGCACGGTTGACCAACGCCGGGTACGCCGTCATCGGTTTGACCGTCGCAATCGTTGTCGAGGCCGTCGCAAAGTTCTGCGGTTGGTCCAACCGAACCCACGCAGATGACGCCGTTGGTGCTGCATTGAGTCGTGCCGGCCGTGCACTCACCCGTGTTGGTGCCGCAGGGCTGACCAACACCCGTCACGTTGTCGTTCATGCCGTCACAGTTGTTGTCGACGCCGTCGCAAACTTCAGGCGACGGACCGAGCGAACCTTGGCAGGTCCACGCGCCCATCTGGCACACGAGCGTACCCGCGGAGCAAGGCGACGTGAGCGGGCCTGTTCCGTTGCAGCTGGCACCTTGCGGCGGACACCAGGTTAGCCCGCCAAACGAGCAACAGTTGCCCGTGTTCGTCCAGCAACCCGTTTGTCCCACCGGAGGGCCATCTGTGGGCGCATCGTCGATCGTTCCGTTGCAGTTGTTGTCGATGCCGTCGCAGCGCTCGGGTGAGGGCTGCGTTCCACCTTGACAAATCAGCGCACCGTTGACGCAGGCGAGCGTTCCAGGCGTGCACGGAGCCATCGAAACGCCGCACGGCGTGCCCACGCCCGTGATGCCTTCATCCGTCTGACCGT
>DAOMZH010000884.1:0-4827 GCA_035437985.1 Polyangium sp. (in: bacteria)
GCAGTTCGAGCGCGGCAGCGCGAGTAACTTCGTTATGTGGAGGGGCGGGTTTTAATTGTTAGTGTTTCGTCGGCGCATTCCGCGACGCATGCAGTTCGGCCAAGCCGCCGACGAAACGCGTGGTTGGACGAGCCCGGAGCGGCGTGCGGGGCGTTTCAAGCGAGGAAGTGCGGACAGCGCCTATGGGGATTTCGTTGCAGTGGACGGCGTCGATTCAGTTCGTCGCGCAGCAAGATTGGTGCGACGAATCACGTGTACCAAGGCGTGATTGACTGAGCCGATGCGCTTCGAGACGAATACGACGGGTAAGAGCCCATTGTTCGAGCAGCCAAACGTAAGGAAACGACACGCAATGCCGAAAGCAGGCAACACTCGTCCCGACAACGCAAATCCGATGCGCTGAAAACCAGCAATACGTTGAAGCTCGGTTGCCGTCATGCAGCCATCTCCGGTGGTGCACGTGCGAGCATCAAAGGCAACGAGATCAAGGTTCCCGAGCAGTTTGGACAGCGAGAAACATCGTGCCCGTCGAGTTTGGCGAGACGCTCGCGCCACGACAATCGTTTGACCGCGACAACCGGCAATTCCAGAATGGCACGGGCGACATCACGTTTTTGGGGCGACGCATTCAAGCCGTAATGGCGAATCTTGTGAAAACCATCGGGCAAGACATGCTGCACGAAACGCCCGAGAAACTTGTCCGGTTCGAGCCTTTCGGTGCCGTCACCCTTGGTGCGAAAGAGGACGTATTCGTTTGTGACGTCGAGCAATCGGCTATTGGCAATGCCAACACGATGCGTGTATCTACCGAGATATTTGAGGACATGTTTTCCCTTGTTGAAGGTGGACTTTGCATACACGACCCAGGGCAGCTTCCATAAATCGCCCACGAGCTTCGAGAATGCTTGTGGATCTTGGAAGTCGGCAAAACGTGCGAATTGGCCATCTTGGTATGCGTGCTTCAGCTCGTCGATCATTTTGCCCCGAAACACGCGGCTCATGAGCTTGACCGGAAAGAGAAACGCTCGACGTACCGAGGACCATTGTGTGCCGTCCAGCGACAAACCACCTCCGGTTACAATGGCGTGCACGTGGGGGTGAAAGCGCAAGTCACGCGTCCATGTGTGCAAGACGAGCGTCGCGCCGATTGTCGCCTGCAATCGGCGCTCTCCGAATTCGAGGAGCGTAGCACTTGCTGCGCGAAAGAGCGCCCCAAAGGCCGCATCTTTTGCGAATGCGGCGAGAGGGCGCAATTCAGCCGGAAGCGTAAAGACGACGTGAAAATGTTTCACGTCGAGCATCCGCTGCTCTTGGTCGGCAATCCATTTTTCCTGCGCGAGCGCCTGACATTTTGGACAATGGCGATTGCGGCACGAATTGTACGAAGGACGCTCGTAGCCGCAATCGTTGCATTTGTCGAGGTGCCCGCCCAACTTGGCGGTGCGGCATAACGCAATATCGGTGAGCACTCGCTTTTGCTGTGGGCTGAGCGAATGCTTCGATTCGAGCGCGGTGCGGTGACCTCGAACGATGTCCGCAATGTCGAAGCGCCCGGCCTTGTTCGGGCCAGGCACGCGTTATCGCCGTCGATTTCGAGGCAACAAATCGAGTGGGCTCGGCGCATTGCGTACGAGCTTCTCGGTTACGCGAGCATATCGAGCGGTCGATTGAATCGACGCGTGCCCGAGCAATACGCCGACGACACGGATATCCGTACCTTCTTCCAGCAGATGCGTGGCGAAGCTATGCCGCAAAACATGCGGCGTAACATGCTTTTTGATTCCCGCTCGTTTTGCAGCGTCGGCAATGGCTTTGCGAATCGTTTGCTGCGTCGGAGGCTTTTGCGTTTTTTTCGATGCAAACAAATAAGGCAATGGCGGACGCACTTGGTCCCAATAGTGTCGCAACCATTGGTACAGGCCTTTGGAAAGTTTTGCTTCCCGAGCCTTGTTGCCTTTTCCGTGATGAACGAGAATGACGCCTCGGGCTCCGTCGATATCGGTCACTTTGAGCGCGTTTGCTTCGGAAATGCGTAAACCCGTGCCATACATGACCATTGCAATGGCCTGATAACGGAGGTCGTAGATCTCGCGCAGCAATGCATCGACCTCATCGAGGCTGAGAATGCCTGGGAGCTTCGAGTATTTCTTCGGCAGTTTGACGAACGAAACGAGGTCGGGTTTTCCGAGCGTCGTTTTGTACAAGAATTTCAGCGCGGCGAGTTTCATGCGCACCCAGGCTGGGCTATTGCCGGCATTGACGATTTCGTTGACGTAGGTGCGAAGGTCGTCGCGTGTGAGTTTGTCAACGGGTTGGTCGAAGCGCTCGGGCAGCGTTTTGATCGCCCAAAGGTAACCTTCTTTCGTTTTTTTGGAGTATCCTCCGAGGGTCAGGTCCTGCTCCATTTGCTCGATGCACTTGTCCATGATGTCTCCTTCGGCCTGCCGTACGGGGCAGCGCCGAGCGCAAGGAGACATCAAAAGCGCGCAAAGATCAGGACCTGACGCTTGTCAAGACAATAATCGCGCAATCCACGACAAACATGGTTTGGCTTGACCGCGCAGCGGACAAACCAACATCAGGTCCAGGACTGGTCCTGGCGCGGTCCAGGGCGCGGAGCCCTGGTGGGGTTTGGGGCGACGCCCCAATGAGACGCCACAGGTCGCGCGTGGGGGATGTCAGTCAAGACAACCGCCGCGAACGCGGCTTCGTCCTTGCGTCAAGACAAACCTGGGAAAGGGGAATGAGAACGTAGCAAACTGAAACCTTTCGTAGTGACCCGTGGGTGCAAGTCCCAACCGGCAAGGTAGAGGACCACCAGCCGGAAACGAGTTTTGCACGGTCGTAAGCAGCACACGGGTGACCGTGACCGTGAAGCGTAAACAGTGAGTGTGTGGGCGGCGGAATTGAGCCTCGAAAGCCGCATGTTGTGGAGGCCGACGTGATGGACTACATGGAAGGCAATACGAGTCAAGCCAAATCGCAGGGTCGCAGACCCGGGGTCCTGGTTTGTCTCGCTCCACCGGGGTCTGAGATCGACGCACGTGCACAAGGGTCATCCAGGAACTTGAGAGACCTCGTGACCTCCGGCGTAAAGCCGGAACGATGACGCGAAGTGACAAACGAGCGAATTGGGGCGCGAGGAGTCGGAGTGCCACATAGGAGCGATGACGTGGGGGAACCTGCCCAAGGGACCCTGCCGAGCAAAGGATGGCACCGGGATACGAGACCGATGGAGGGAAAGATGGGAGAGACTCAGGGCTCGCAAACTGTCTATACAAAACTTCAGCGGATAGCAGAAATGGCGCGAAGACATCCGGACCGAGCGTTTACGACGCTGGCCCATAACATCGATATCGATTGGCTTCGAGAAGCTTATCGACGCACACGCAAGGATGGTGCATTGGGTATAGACCGACAAACTGCGGCCGAATATGCAATGAACTTGCAGAGCAATCTGGAATCGTTGCTTGACCGCGCGAAATCGGGGACATACCGAGCACCACCCGTGCGGCGAGTCCATATTCCGAAAGGGGACGGGTCGACGACTCGGCCAATTGGCATTCCCACATTCGAGGATAAGGTCTTGCAGCGTGCGGTGGCGATGTTATTGCAAGCCATTTACGAGCAAGACTTCTTGGATTGCTCGTACGGTTATCGCCCGCGGCGCTCGGCGCATCAGGCACTGGAAGCAGTGCGTGACGCGACGATGCCCGTGGGTGGAGGTTGGGTGCTCGAGGTCGACGTGCGCAAATTCTTTGACACGATGGATCACGAGCACATCATTGGAATCTTGCGCCGCAGGGTGCGCGATGGTGTACTGCTGCGATTGATTGGAAAGTGGCTGCACGCAGGCGTGATGGAGGACGGGGAACTGTCGTACCCAGAATCCGGATCGCCGCAAGGCGGAGTCATTTCGCCAATGCTTGCGAATATCTATTTGCACGAGGTCGTAGATCAATGGTTTTATCGCGGGGTAAAACCACGACTGCGAGGTCGAGCGCAGCTTGTCCGCTATGCGGACGATCTGGTGCTGGCATTCTCGTCGCATTACGACGCAAAGCGTGTTTATGCGGTCTTGCCGAAGCGATTCGGCAAATATGGCCTGACGCTGCATCCCGATAAGACGAGACTGCTCGACTTTCGCCGAACAGACCGGGGAAACCCGGCAGAGCCGACGAGTTTCGACTTTCTCGGCTTTACTCACCATTGGGGCGTGACGCGCCGTGGGAGCCAAATCGTGATGCAAAGGACGGCCAAAGATCGCTTCAGCCGCGCGCTACACCGAATCCGCCAATGGTGCCGAGAACATCGGCATGAGCCATTAGCAACGCAGCAGAAGAAACTCGCGGAGATGCTCCATGGGCATTACGGGTACTTTGGCAGAACGTCGAATTACCTTGCTCTTGATCGTTTCTACCGCGAAACACGACGGGCCTGGCAGAAGTGGCTTTCACGCCGCTCTCATACCGGGTACGTGGATTGGAACCGTATGCTTGGTTTGCTGGAGCGTTTCCCGCTCCCGCGACCTCGCATCATGCGACCATTCGTTGCGCAGCGAATTCGTGTCCCGACGAGCCGGATGCGGTAATTCCGCATGTCCGGATCCGTGGGAGCCCTGGGAGGGCAACCTCCCAGGGCCACCCGGCAACCCACCCCGTACGTTCCGGACGAACACGATTGCGAATTTTGAGCCGGTCTCATTAACCCACCCCGTACGTTCCGGACGAACGAGGCTCCGAGGTTTGAAACAGCCTCTTTAACTCGCCGTGATGCTTGCGCCTATCGCGAAACGTCAAAATCTCATGCGTTTCATTGTTTCCACTT
>DAOMZH010000885.1:0-4822 GCA_035437985.1 Polyangium sp. (in: bacteria)
TGTGCTCGGGAATGCTTCCGTCGGCGGCCTCTACTTGGAAGACGACAAACCCGCCCAATTCGGCGAGGGGTGTGCGAGTTAGCGAAGTCCCCGCCGCGGTGAAGGTGGCTTTGCGTAGTCCTCGCGAAGGATGCGACCACCCCAGTTCCTCGATAAAAACGTTTTGGAACGCGAAGTCCTGAAGCCAATCTTTAACCTTGCGAAAGTCGATCTTGGTCATTGGATTCCCATGCTGCAAAGGATGCTCGGTTCTCGCGGGCCGTCGGCATTCTGTTCGAGGGCAAAACAAAGGCGGCCTTCTTCGTGCAGAAGCACCACGAAATCGGCCAAGGCTGCATCGCTGTCACCTGCGCGCATTCGTTTGGTGAGCGTTTCGGCAGCCGTCGATTGCAATGGCTGTCGATGCAAAGCGTCGAGCGCGGATTGAAGTTGCGGGGCAAAGAGCGTGCCTTGTTTGCTCCCGATATGGCGTTTTAATCGCTCGTAGATTCTGTAGCGAGCGCCGGTTCGCGGGCCGAGTTGCCCGCCGAGGGTCACTTCTTCTTCGACAATTCGCGCGACCCCCTTGGCGACGAGTTCATGATGATCCGTGCGGGCAGCAAGCGCCTCGGTGTCCGCACGACAGGCCGCCAATCGCAAAACTTCGGAGGGCGAACTCGTGAGCGTTCGTCCCTCTTCGTCGACGTAGGCGAGTGCATCCGCGTCGTGTGCCGTGCGCACGAACACGATGACGCCGGGCGGTCGCGAATCTTCCTCGCGTTTGGCTCGCGTCGCATGCACGACGGGTTGGAGGCGCCGCACGATAGTCTCGAGCGCCGGGTTTGCGGCAATCGAATCATTCCAGATTTGCAGGGCTTGGCTTCCGAGGTCGACGTCATCGTCGTCCTGGCCATCGAGAACGCCGGCTTTTTCGTGGTACAAATCGACAATTTGCGCAGTGTTTTGATCGTCGAAAAACGCTTCGTCCGTCCCGACGACCTCGGCATTTTCTTCCAGGCGCTTGCGCATGCGGTCGCGCAATCGCAAGAGTCTTTCCACGCCATCGCTGGGCATGAACGAATAACACGTGACCGTTGGAGACTGCTGCCCAATGCGATCCACGCGTCCGGCACGCTGAACCAAGCGAATAACGGCCCACGGTAAATCGTAATTGACCACGATGGAGGCATCTTGCAGGTTTTGCCCCTCGCTGAGCAAATCCGTCGCAATCAGCACACGGACTTCCTGCCCGGGAACCAATTGCACATCATTGCTGCCTGGACTGAATCGTCGAGCAAGGGCTGTGGGATCTTCGCTGTCGCCCGTGACGCATTCCACGAGGGTATGTCCACGGGCGACCAGCTCGCGGTGAAGGTAATGGGCCGTATCGGCGAATTGGGTAAACACGAGCAGTTTTTCTTGGGCATGTGTTTGCCCAAGCAACGATTCGAGCGCATCCAGCTTGGAATCTTTGGCCCCGTCCCAAACGCCTGCACGGTCGAGAACGCCGAGCAACGCGGTGGTATCTTGTTCCAATGCGGCAATGAGCGAGGGCTTGAACAATGCAGAATTTATCCAACGGAATCGTTTTCCGAATTGTGCGCGATAGGCGTCGAGAACGATACGCGCTTGCGTAGCGAAAGATTCGTCCGCCGCGGCAATACGCAAAGCTGGATCGGCTCCTGTGGGCATTTCGTCGTCATCGACGGTCAAGGGAGCGTCCAGATCGGCGTCATCAAGCGTTTCGTCCAAGAGCACACTGTCTTGCGTGCCTACGGGAATGGATTCCCCTGCCCGCAATGCTGCCAAAAAAACATGATTGCGGAGAATGTGCCGTTTGATGGACGTGAGAAATGCCGAGCCGCTCGATTCGAGGCGTTTGAACAAATTGGACAAGCAAAACCCTTGTAGGCGTCGACCGGCTTTGGAAAGGCCGTCGAGGATGGATCGCTCGTCGGGTGTGGCCAGATTCTTCGCATCTTTGCGCACATGATTACCGAGTCCATATCGAGGCAGCTTCAACCCATTCAGGGTCAGGACGACGTCGTCGGCATAAAGCCGCGCGTACGGATCGTTTGGCGATTGTTCGTCCAGTTGGAACCGAATGGTTTTGGGGATCCGGTCAGGGAAAAACACGCGGCGGCCGTCGCGCATTTCGAGGTATTTTCGTCCACTTTCATCGGTCTGCGCGTAGGTGCGCCGAATGAAACTGCGTGTGCGGCGAACGAGAAAAAGGCGCATGAGATCGCGCCAATCTTGGACGTGCTCGCTTTTCTCGAACGCCGCGAGCGTTCGGGGAAAACACTGATGCTGTTGAAGAAAGACGTCTTCGCCGCCGATGTCGCGGAGAAGGTGTTCGGGCCGAACGCCAAGGTCGCGATCTTCGGCGACGAAAAGCCGGAGCTGGCTGCCTATGTCGAGATAGGTCTTGTTGTAGGGGGTTGCCGTGAGAAGAATGCAACGGCTTTCATTGCGGCGTACATAATCCGAAATTGCGCGATAGCGCCGGCCTTCACGATTACGAAGGTTATGGCTTTCGTCGATGATCACGACCTGGTAGCGGGGTAAATTGGGCAATTCCTTTTGGACCATCCCCAAGGAAAGCACCCTCGCGCGGACGCGATGACGCCGAACATGATCTTCCCACATGGGCACGAGATTTTTCGGGCAAACAATGAGGGCGTGATACCCGAGATCTTCATCGAGCACGCGGGCGAGCGCGGTGGCCATGAGGGTTTTTCCCAACCCGACGACATCGCCCAGCATGACCCCGCCGCGCGCTTTCACGTGATGCGCGGCTATTTTCACTGCGGCCCGCTGAAAGTCGAACAAGTGTTCGTCAATGTCTTTGGGGATGGTAAACTCCGTCAAACCTGCCCGTGCTTCTCGCGACAAGTGCCAAACGATTTTCAGATAAACATGGTAGGGATGCACGAGTCGCTCGGAGGCCCACGATTCTTCGATCGCTCGTGCGAGATCCTCGGAGACGTCCAGAGAAAATCGGTCATTCCAGCGATCCTCGAACCAGCGGGCCAGCTTTTGGCATGCATCGACCTCCATCACGTCGACATTGAGCTCTCCCTGATTCTTGAGACCGGAAAATGTCAGATTGCTGCTACCGAGAAATCCAATGTGGGGATTGAGGGTGTCTTTTCGATGGACTAGGTAGAGTTTGGCGTGGAGTCGCTCGCGCAGGTGGAGCTTGACCTCCATGCGTCGTTCGCGGAGTTGCCGCGCGAGGTGCCGAAGAGTGGATTCGTCTTTTCGCGAGGGAACGCCGCTTGCGAGTTGGCGGTAAAAGTCTTCGGTGACTTGGCGTTTCAGTTGCAGAGCCCGCTGCTGATCGACTCCATCGGTCGTCGCTGAGACGGGGTTGAAAGCTCGCTGAAGTTCCTGGGGAGTCGCATGCATGCCGATGAGGACGCGACAAGGCGCACGACCCTCGTGGGGCTCCAGCGCATCCACCGTTTCGGCAAGGAGATGCCAGCCGCGAAGGTTGAAATAGCCCACGCAGATGTCTGCGCGTCGCGCGCTGGAAAGAGCTTGAACGAGCGTAGGAGCGAGCTGTTGCTCGATGTTGTCGAAGATACGCGGCATGATTCTAGACGGCGCGGACCCTATCAGAAGCGCTTTCGATAGGGAAGAGGCTTGCTTGAAGGTGTCGATGGTTGGCTGCGGGCGAGAGGCTGACGAGGTTTGCCGTCGCCTGACTCCGCAACGCCCGATGATGAATTGCAAAATTCGTTAACCATTAAATACGCATGGGAAGTGCATGCGCGTGGTTTTACTTGATCGTACTCAGCTTTACCGGCTTGGACGTGCGCACATTGGGCTGCGCTTCGGGGGGTAAGTCGGAATCCCAGGCGAGAATGAAATCGAGGCCTTTGAGGTTGGCTTGTTTCCAGCGGGCGAGGAAACGTTCGGAGAGGTAGATCATGCCACGCTTTTCCTCCGACTGTCGAAAAATATCGATCCCTTCGACGACAGAAGGAAAAAACACGTGTGTTTCGACGATGTCGAGCCCGCCCTTGTCGTTACGCCATCCCTTCGATTGCGCATAGTCGATCGCTTCGAGCGCTCGGGGATTGTAGGCAAATAGTTCCACGCCGCCTGCGTCGTGGAGCGGTAACAGTTCGCCATGGGCATCGAGTATATCCCGAAGTGCATCCACAGCCGAGCGACGAAACACCAGAATGCCGCTCATGAACATGAAGGGGGCATCCGACGGTCGACCCGACTCGCGCATATTTACGCGAACGCGTTCGACCCGAACAGGCTTCCATTTCTTGCATTTGGGCTTCCCGTTGAGTCGATCCAAAGCATCGTGCGCTTCATCGTCGACCCACATAAGCATCTCGTAGCCCTTGGTGCGCCGATACTCATAGAGTCGCATATCAAAATGTTCCATTCTCGAGAGATTCACGGATTTTTCGAAGCACTTGAATGCCTTCCTTTCGTGACTTCGCCTTTTGGAGCAGACGTTCGACTGTGAAGTAATACTCGTCGGTATGCAGCATCGAATGCACGATGGCTCCAGTAGGATTGGGGGATTTGGGCGTGGCTGGTAAAAAGACGCCGTTCCAAGCTTCATCGATATCAATTTTGAGACTTGCAAGTTTTTTTCGCGCACCCGCCGCCCGGTGATCCCCATGCGCCACAATGTGATGCAGAGCTTGCCCAGCCTTTCGAAAGACATTGAACGGTGGCTTCTTTAGGGCATTTTCCAAGTAGTACCGATGCATCTTGGCGGAGACGGAACCCATAAAGGTACCTGCCCGGACCACCGTCCCCATGCCTCCGTTCGCCACCGGAATGAAAATCGGCACGTTTTCCAGGCGTTTCA
>DAOMZH010000886.1:0-4817 GCA_035437985.1 Polyangium sp. (in: bacteria)
CGGTGACTTGGTCGAGCGCTTCCCCTGCGAGATTGAGGGCTCGAATCGTCTGCGGGATACCCGGTCCCTGAAGGAGGGTTCGAATTGCGGAAGGCACCGTAACGAGCATCGTGGGCGGCGGTGAATGCTTGCCAAGGGTCTGCAACGAGAGCGCATCGGGAACGAGCAAAACCGCACCGCCAAATAGGAATGGTGCAAATAGCTCGAAGAAGGAGACGTCGAAACTAATGCTTGTCGACGCGACTACACCCATAAGCTCTTCGCGATTAAATTCGCTCCGAATCCAGGACAGAAATGCGACTCCCCCTCTATGGGATAGTTCTACTCCTTTTGGTTTTCCTGTAGAGCCCGACGTATAAATCACGTAGGCATTATTTTCCGGCACGATGACGTTTTTCGGAGTGACGTTTGGCAGCTTGGCGAGGTTTTCTTCCACGGCGAACACGTCGATACAATGCACATTCGCCGGCAGCTCGAATGAAACGCTCGGTTGCATCAGGAGCACTCGAAGGCCCGCATCCTCAGCCATGAAGCGCAGCCGTTCCACTGGATACGTGGGATCGAGCGGGACGTACGCGCCACCTGCCTTGAGCACCGCCAGAATGGCGACGAGCATTTCGGTAGATCGCTCTAAGCAAATGCCCACGTGCGCTTCAGGCCCCACTCCGAGCGACCGCAAGTGGTGCGCTAATTGGTTTGCCCGTGTATCGAGTTCGGCATAAGTCAATCGTTGGTGTTGGGAGACCACCGCAATGGCATTCGGGGTCTTTTGGACCTGTTGCTCGAAGATTTGCTGGATGCATATATCTTGCGGAAAGGGCTGAGCCGTATCGTTCCATTCCACGAGGATTTGGTGGCGCTCTGCCGCAGTGAGGATATCGATGGCGCTCATGCGATTCGTTGGTTCCTGGGTCATTGCTAGCAGCGTTTGCCGCAAATGCGCCGCGAGCCGTTCGATCGTGGTCCGTTCGAAGAGATCGGCCCGATATTCGATTGATGCGCGGAAGCCATCAGGTGCGCGGATCAGCGCGAGTGAGATCTCGAATTTAGCGGTACCAGCGACGTCACCGCTTACCGATTCGCCCACCACACGGGCGGTTACCCCGGCGAATGTGTTTGCAAACCATGCAGCGTCCTCGAGGACGATAGTCGCGCGAAGCAAGGGATTAGCATCGCTAGCCCCGATGGGAACCGCTTTAGGTACAAGCGCTAGGATTTCGCCAAGGGCCAATTCTTGATGGGCCATAGCCTCGAACAACCAACGATGACTCGCAACAATTGCATCGGCTATGGCTCGCTGGTTATCGAGCACTACGCGTATTGGCAATGTCTTGACGAACAAGCCAATGGCTCTGTTCGATTCCGGCTCGGTTCGACCGCTGGTAAGGACTCCGATGCATGGCGCATTCTGACCGCTGTGGCGCTGCAACACGGTGGCCCATGCCGTCAAAAGGACGGCGAATGCACTGCTCCCCGTGCCGCGGCCGAGACTCTCGATATCGGCAGCAAGGGGTGCGTGGAGCAAGAATGGGAAAATTGCGCCCGTAGGCTCACTCGCCCCGCGCCGATGGTCGATTGGTAGCTCCAGCGGCTCGGCCCCCATCAAATGCTCTTTCCACCATGCAACGTGCGCTGCGTGCTGCGACGGTGCCATAGACATGCGCCGTGCAGCCATTAGCGAGACGTAACTCGGCACCGGGATGAGGCGAGCAGGATCAATTGGCCCCTTTTCCAGCGCTTGGTAGGTTTGGGACAATGCTGCGAAAAACGTACCCAGGGACCATCCGTCGGTGGCAATGTGATGCCAGATCAGCACCAACCCCGAAGCCTGCGCGGATAAGCACGCGAAGGCCATGGTCATAAGGGGTGCGCGGTATAGGTCGAAAGGAATGGCCGCGAGGCGATTGGAGAGATCCGCGAATGCTGCATTGGGATCGAGTGCATTGCGGAGGTCATGAACGGCAATGGGAATATCAACCCAAGGCAAGATCCGCTGCATCGGGCCATCCGCAGTGTCGACCAAATGCATGCGAAGCTGGTCGTAACGCGGAATCAATTCGCTGAGGGCACGCTGCAGACGTTCGGGATCTAGTGCTGCGTCGATATGCAGAGCGAGGCACAGGGAATAGGTTTCCCGTCTATTCAACACGCGATCGAGGAATGCGAGCCGCGCTTGGTCCGAAGAAAGCGGCGCGATATGTGGCCTCGTCGTGGTAAGCACTTCGACCCACTGCGAGCGGGCTGGCTCCAAATCGACAAATACTTTCCGCAACAAGAGACCGGCAATTGCTTGTGCCGTCGGGTAATCGAATGCGAGCGTCGCGGGTAGTGTGGTTTCGGCGCGAACTGTGAGACGATTCCGCAGTTCGAAGGTCATCAATGAATCGAGACCGAGCGCTTGCAATGGTTGATCTGCGGGCACTGCATCAGCGCTTGGTAGACCAGCGATGGCTGCAATCTCGCGCCGCACCAAATCGAGCATGACTTCGTGTCGCTCATTTTCCGACAAACCCAGGAGACGTTCGCGCAAAGCCTGTGCGGCAATCCGACGATCTGGCCCTGTCGATTGCGTTGACGCCCGTATTTGTTCCCCGGTCGCTGTCGTCTCCAGCCAATACCTCTGCTTTTGCCACGGATACGTTGGCAATTCGACAACATGGCCGCCGTCCGGGAAAAACGTTTTCCAGTCAATCCTCACCCCGACCGTATGAAGTGCCCCCAGGGCGAGCAATGCATGCTGACGCTCGTCTTTATCCCGCCGCAGCGTTGGGATTACGTAACCAGCAATGTTTTTCGCGACAAGCGTCTGCTCGATCGACATCGACAGCACAGGATGCGGTCCCACTTCCACGAACACGTGCTCCTGGCTCGCGACAACCGCATCCCCAAACCGTACCGTTTGACGAATATTTCGCCCCCAATAACCAACATCGAGTTCGCCGTCCGCGACCGGCTTACCGGTAACCGTGCTGATCATCGAAATCATCGCCGGTTTGACCTGGACCACGCCCAACGCTTCGACAAACTCTGCTAGCAATGGCTCCATCTGCGGACTGTGGAACGCGTAGTTCACTCGAAGTGGGCGTGTCTGAACGCCCTCGTGCGAAAGCCTTGCTACCACCGAATCGATCGTTGCGATGTCCCCAGACAATACCACCGAATTCGGATCGTTGAGCGCAGCAATACCAATACGACCTTCGAGTCCGGCAATCGCTTTGGCCGCGGCCTGTTCATCCAGCGACACAGAGACCATTTTGCCGCGCCCCGTCGACTTCTGCATGACACGGGCGCGGACGCATACGAGCCGCGCAGCTTGCCCGAGGTCCAGCATACCCGATACGTGCGCTGCGGCTATTTCTCCAACGCTATGCCCAATCACTGCCGATGGCGTCACGCCCCACGATCGCAAAAGCGCATAAAGCGCTACTTCGATCGCAAACAACGCTGGCTGCGCCACGATTGTCTCATGAATTCGCGACGCGTCCGCGGGTTTGTCCAGTTCCTCGATAATCGAAAAACCCGACTCCGCGCGAATAGCTTCGTCGCATGCAGACAAAACCTCGCGAAAAACGCCTTCTTCCCGGTGCAGCTGCCGACCCATACCCACCCATTGCGAACCTTGGCCAGGAAAAACAAAGACGAGCTCGGGCGATTGGCCACCTACAATTGCTTGACGCACCGTTCCAGTAGGGGTTTGCCCTCGAGCAACATCTTCGAGGGCTCTTTGCAGAGTTTCACGCGACGTTACTGCAATCGCCAACCGATGCTCCATTGCGCTACGCGTGGTCGCCAACGAATATGCAAGGTCACGCAGCGTGAACTCCGCGTGTAAATTCAGATGCTCGACAAGTCGTTTGGCCTGGGCGTCCAATGCTGCGGACGTCTTGGCGGACAAGACGACGAGTTCCGACGAACGGGCGGGTATTTCGGGTGCCGCGACGGGCGACGGAGCTTCTTCCAAAATGACATGTGCGTTTGTCCCGCTTACACCAAACGATGAAATCCCCGCCCGGCGAACATGTGCCTGCCTTCTCGGCCAAGGCTGCGGTTCCTGCAACAAGCGGAGCCCGCTCTCATCCCAAGCGATATGCGGGCTCGGCCGCTCTGCGTGGATCGTTCGCGGCAATCGCTCGTGTTGCAAAGCAAGCACCATTTTTATGACGCCCAGCACGCCAGCTGCTGCTTGCGCGTGACCAATGTTCGACTTTGACGAACCCAACCATAGCGGCATGTCGTCACGTCGCGTTGATCCAAAGACTTCAATCAATGCGCCTGCTTCAATGGGATCTCCCAGTTTCGTACCTGTACCGTGGGCCTCGAGCGCATCGATATCCGCTGGCAATAGTCCGCTCGTGGCCAATGCGCGACGAATTACACGCTGTTGGCTTGGACCATTCGGCGCTGTCAATCCATTGCTGCGACCATCCTGATTGACGGCAGAGCCGCGCAAGACCGCCAGTACCCGATCTCCATCACGCTTTGCATCAGAAAGGCGTTTGAGGACCAGCATGCCGCAACCTTCGGCCCATCCGGCACCATTGGCGTCTGCAGAAAAACTCTTGCAACGACCATCCGGCGACAAACCTCGCAATCGACTAAATTCGACAAAGCTCATGGGCGTGAGCATGACGGTAGCGCCACCAGCGAGCGCCACATTGCATTCTCCAGCGCGTAGACTGCGGCATGCAAGGTGCACCGTAACCAGCGAAGAAGAACATGCCGTGTCGATTGTCATGCTCGGGCCCTTTAATCCCAAGACGTACGACAATCGTCCGGACGCCACACTACTCGCATTGCCTGAACCCACATAGCCGTCG
>DAOMZH010000887.1:0-4816 GCA_035437985.1 Polyangium sp. (in: bacteria)
GGACCAAAAGAGCGCGCCTGGGCGCATGAATATGGGCAAACCTGCCCCGGTCAAACGCAGACTCTGCATCCTCGTGAAAAAGGTGCGCCTGCCGCGATGCGAAGTCGATCGCGTTCGTCTACAGCAGCCACATGATTTTTCGTGCCAACCCCCCGCCCCTCGTGTTAGGCTCGGCGCAATGAACACTCTCGCGATTGCCCTGCCTGAGAATCTTTTCCGAATTCCCGTCTATCTTCCTTATCTACAGCCGGAGTTGACCCCTGAAGCCATTGCCGACGCGCAAGATCGCCTGGGGGTCACGTTGCCCGCTGCGTACCTCGCCGCGTTGAGAATCCAAAATGGCGGCTATTTGCGCCGATCTACGCATGAGTCTGGGCACGCGCCCGTGGATTGCCTGAGCGGCATTGGACCGCGGTTTCCTTCGATTCTGCGGCGTAATTGGTCCCAGATCAAGACGCATATGGAGGAAAATGGCCTCGAAAAACCGCGCAACATTGACGATTTGGTTCCTTTCTGCGGGGACGGCCATTATCATTGGTGTTTTGATTATCGGCAACATGGTCGCCACAAAGAACCATGCATCACGTACATCGACGTCGAAACGTTCCATGTCGACGAAATCGTCGCCCCCGATTTCCTGACGTTTCTTAGAGGTTTACAAGCCGAAGTCGAACAAGCTTACGGCATCGTGACGACCCGCCCCATGGCCATCGTTGCCAAAGCCTTGTCCGCAGCAACGGGGCATTCCTTCGAGGATCAAGACGACCAGGATAGTGGTTATCGCATTTTTCGCGCCAAACTTCCCGGCGAAGCCATGTGGGCCTGGCTCACGCCCAATCGCGTCAAACGCGGATTCGTTCGCCGCAACGATCGCGACGCCAAGAAAATGCAAGCGCTGATGCCCGGGTTCGACCTACGCTATCCCGAACACCCCGATTGCGGATATTTTATCAAGACGAACTTTTCGACCAAGGCGGGCAAAGCGCTCGTCAAAGCCTTGGGGTCATTTCCGTTCGAAACGCGAGCCGTGGAAATCGATTGAATGTTTACAATTTAGCGTTGCTCTTGCGCCCTACGGGAGACGAACGATTCATGAACGAGTGTTTTGTTTGCACCGGACCACGGGATCTTGCTTTGGATCGTCCAGACAACTGGTTCGAGCCTCGTTATGCCTGCGCAGCGCACAAGACGGACGTCGTTTTGCTGACGGGTGAAAAACTCGGCGATTTTTTGGGACGTCGAAAACCGGCTAATTACCCTTTTGAAGGTTCTGGGCTGAATTGGGTGATCAATCCGGGACGAATTGGGGAGCAGCGGGTGTGGTTCGACTTTTTCATGGCCGGCCCGGCGGTGCTCGAGGAGGTTTTTCCTTCGGAATCGTATTTTGATTTCGTCGCGCAGCACAATTCGAGCAACGTGACCGTCATGCATGATATCTGGGAGGAAAAGCACCGAGATCCCAATGCTTCGGAAATCCAGACGGTGACCCGGACTTTGTCGAAGCGGCGTCCCCATAGTGGTCAAACCTTCAGCAGGTTGTCGTCCTTATGGGACCAGCAAGTGGCCATGGATGCAGCGTTTGCCAATCGGGGGAATCGATTCGTGCAATCACCCGAAGAAGCCGCGGAGTTTGCCCGTGCGCATCTGGGAAAACGTGTCGAGGGAACCGACAGGTTCTTTGCGAAGATCATCGAATTGAGCCGAAGTCGATTTGCGCATTTACGCGGCTAACCGTCGCCCCCAAAATCGACGTTTTCTCGCTCGGAGGACTCCCCAGGTGCCCCCGAAAAGCAAGGCGGCACCACCGACCGACCACGCAATGAGCACTCGAAATGGGCGCTGATCGAACGCAATTGCTTCATCCAGCCGCGTCTGCACAATCACCGTCAGCTCCGTATGCCCCACCGGCGCCATACCTGCCAGCCATTGATGGCGGGTTCCCTGCGCGTCGAGAGGCTCGAGCCGATCCACGTAATCGTCTTGGGCCTCGACCCAATCGGGCGGAGGCAAATGGAGCTGCTCGGAAGGCATTACTTTGGCCGCGTCGCGACGGGCGGTGAGTCGATGCAATGCATCACTTTCCACGACCACTTTTTCGCCGTAGGAAACGCCCGCATTCACCAAGAAAATATGCTCATTGGGCATTTCTTCCGTAGGCTCGCGATCGCGCCGGATCGTGAGCGCGACAATACGCCGTTCGTCACGTAGTTCCACTGCGCCAAACCGCTGATCGGTAGCCAATGATGCCGCCAAAACGCCGAGAAAGGTTCCATCCTCGCTACGCAGGGGCGTGACAAGGGCAACCTTGTAAAAATTGTCGGTCCTCGAACGATAGGCCCGGGAAACATATACGGGATGCGATTCGTCCGAAGCAAGACTTCGGGCATGTTGAAAATAATCTCGAAATGAGTAGTCGACGCCCATACGGCTCGTCGGTCGTATGGGCGCTTGTGCTAGAAGTCTCGCGTTGAAATCCACGACGAACCACCACGCAATCGACGAAGCTCGTGCCGCATGACGTTTTTGCGTGGTCTCACAATACGTTTGGAGTGTATCGAAATTGCTCTGCGCGAGAGCTTCGCGCCAACGTGGATCACGCGCTTCATCCGCGACCAGATCCGCATATTCCCGCACCTGCGCGAGCACCGTCCCGGCAATGGCGCGGGCCGCGAACACATTGGCCGTCAGCTCCTGCTCACGTCGCGCCTGCTCCTGCTCACGCGCACTCACGAGCGCCCATGACGTCAGCGATACGAGCGCAAATGTGGCCACAACAAACACGGTCACCAACACCGGATGTTGCCGATACAAAACCACCGCTTGCTCGAAAAGATCGGGCGGCCTTCCTATGATTCGCTGCCCCTGCAAATAACGAGCGAGATCGTCGGCCAGCTTTTCCGCTGTCAAATAACGCTGCGTCGGCTCCTTGCGCAAACACGTGAAAACAATGGTCTCCAAATCGCGATCGAGCTTGCGCGAACGTTTGAATGGCGGAGGGTCGTGTTTGGTAATGCTCTCAATCATGGCCGCAATCGTCGAGCCCTCGAAAGGAAGCCGCTCGTCGAGCAATTCATAAAGAATCACGCCCAAGCTCCAAATGTCGGCCGCTACGGAATCTCGTTTGTCATGGTCTATCAGCTGCTCGGGGGCCATGTACGGAATCGTGCCCCCCATGGCGTCCGTCAACGTCGCAATGGTCTGATTGATGCGCTTGGCCACCCCAAAATCGGCGATATGCGGCTCGTCCCGTTCGTCGAAAAGAATGTTGGCCGGCTTGAGATCCCGATGCAAAATGCCATTTTCATGACCGGCATGAACGGCCCGCGCGAGTTTTTCAATCAGTTCTGCGGCTTGTTTTGGAGGGACGAAGCGCGACGCGTTGTCGTGCAGGGTCCCGCCACGCATGACCTTCATTGTGAAGAATGGAGTGCCGTCGAATTCCCCCACCTCGTAAATTGGCACGATATGCGGATGGCGAAGCTCGATGGCGATTTTCGCTTCGGCCAGAAATCGCCGCCGTGCTTTTGCGTCTCCCAACACTTCGGGACGAATACGCTTGAGCGCCACTTCGCGCTGAATCGGCTCCACCTGCACGGCCCGGCGCACGACGCCCATACCCCCGCGACCGAGTTTTTCGTAGAGATCGTACTTGTCGAAGCGAATGGGTTTACATGACGAACGTTTCTTTTTTTTGCGGGGTGGATCAGGAACAGCGACCGCTACGCCCCACAAGCATTGCCCGCAGAGTCCACCAGGCTCGTCGCCCTGTTTCGGATGACCACAATATGTGTGAAATCCCTCGTTCATAAGGTCAAACAGTAAGCGAACTCCGGCGGGCGGTCAAGTCGTCTGTTTTACACATGTTTGTCAGCGTGTTGCAGCCAAACTTTTTACGGCGAGGGTGTTGCATGACCCGTAATGAAGCATCGAACTGCGAATGTTACAGCTTGACGACGAATTCTTTCAAGATCATCCGTTTCGAATCCTACAATCGGGCGATATGCCCACCCCTCAACACCCCACGATACGAATTTGTTTTCCTTCGTAATCGACTTCGCGCACGAAGAGCTTTTCTTCCCACGACAGTTCTTTCCGCATATCGAAAAGCACGAGCCATCCTTCGGGCAGACCGAGGCCATCGAGATACCTACCGATTTGTTCCAATGCATCGGCTTCAGTGCTGCTATCGCGGCGAATTTTCACTTCAATCACGTGCAGCTTGCCCTGCCAATCAATCAAGATATCGAGCGCCCCGCGGCCAAGACCGTATTCGCGTTCGATGCGCCCGGCGCCATTGATGATCCGTTGCAAAAATGCCATGAGCATCAAATGTGGTCCAGATTCGCGATATCCAAATCCCTGTGCGGCCAAGTGCCCATCCTTGCGCCAGAAACTTTGCCAGTCGACCATCAATTTGGCCATATCGAGTGAACCGTTTTTTCGGACATACCATGCAGGTTCGTTCCAAATTTGCAACTGGCGATGATGATTGAGCGCCCGCGGAATGACTTCACGATAAATGGGGTTGGCTAGTTGGTATTTCCCCCGCATTTTCTGAATCAGTCCTAGGCCAACGACATACGCGAAATCATCGTCCAGCACATCATCGTCCGTTTGTTCGCCAATCAGCATCGGCTCGATGATCTTGCGCACCCGCTCTTCACGGAGTTTGGCGACGAGCGAATCGATATGTGAGCGTCTTTCAATGATGATCGTTTCTTTCGCGGCGTCGACGTGAGCCACCGTAATCGCCTGACGACGGTCTTTTACATCACGACGCACGACTTGATCGGCCATTGCATTCGTAAGCCAGGGA
>DAOMZH010000888.1:0-4815 GCA_035437985.1 Polyangium sp. (in: bacteria)
TGGCCGCATTCGTTGCTTTTGAACCGAGCATTGTTCAAGGAACTTGACGCTCGCTCAAATTCAACCAGCACGCACGAGATTCCTCTACGCCACATCACCCTTCTCTCGGCGCGACATCCGTGATAAACGACCACCACATCACCTCATGAACCTCGCCCTTCATTCCAATTTGCAATTCGCCCCGCCCGAAGTCGACGTCGAAAGACGCCCCGACGGCTGCATGATTTTGCGTTCGCCTCGCGCGCTGCATACGTACGCGCGGTGCACGACCGAATGGCTCGTCAAATGGGCCAAACAGGCCCCCGATCGCGTATATTTGATGGAACGTTCAGGCCAAGATTGGCGCCGCCTGACCTACCGCGAAACGCTCGAAGCCGTGCGCACAATCGCCCAAGGTCTACTCGATCGGGATCCCGAAGGACGGCATCCCATTGCGATATTGTCCGACAACAGCATCGATCACGCGCTTTTGTCGGTTGCAGCCCAACACGTCGGCATACCCGTTGCGCCCATTTCACCCGCGTATTCTTTGATGTCCAAAGACTTCGCCAAACTGAAGTACATTCTCGAATTGGTTCGTCCGGGCTTGGTTTGGACTTCCGATCCAAATAAATTTGCTCCCGCACTCGAGGCCACGCAATTCGCAAACACGCCCGTTCAAGCTCTACAAAACCGAGCCGTGACGAAAGCCGTCGATATCGCCCATGAGCAAGTTGGTCCGGGCACGATTGCCAAGATCTTGTTTACCTCGGGTTCCACAGGAACGCCCAAAGGCGTGCTCAATACGCACCGGATGCTTTGTTCGAATCAACAAATGCTCGCGCAAGGCTGGCCGTTCGTGGAAGAAAAACCACCTGTCGTCGTCGATTGGCTCCCGTGGAATCATACCTTCGGCGGAAACCACAATTTTAATATGGTCCTCCGTAATGGCGGAACCTTGGTCATCGATAGTGGAAAACCGGTTCCCGGACTGATCGAATCGACCGTGCGCAACCTGAAAGACGTCTCCCCCACGATGTATTTCAATGTGCCCCGGGGATTCGATCTCTTGTTACCATTCTTGGAAAACGATGCTGATTTGCGCCAGCGTTTCTTTCGCGATTTGGACGTCGTGTTTTACGCGGCGGCGGCCTTGCCGCAAAACCTTTGGGAGCGTTTAGAAAAACTCGCCGTGCAAGAAAAAGGCGGAAACTTGGCGATGCTTTCGGCGTGGGGGTCGACAGAGACGTCCCCCTTGGCCACGCAGGTACATTTTCCCACCGCGCGAGCTGGCGTGATTGGTTTGCCCGTGGCGGGTTGCGAATTGAAGCTGGTACCAGCGGCCGGAAAACTGGAAGTTCGCGTGCGCGGTCCGCATGTGACACCTGGATATTGGCAACGGGACGACTTGACGCAGGCAGCTTTTGACGAAGAAGGATTTTATCGAATTGGGGATGCGGTAAAATTCGCCGATTCCGAACGTCCAGAAAAAGGAATCCTTTTTGATGGACGCGTCGCCGAAGATTTCAAACTCACGTCGGGCACGTGGGTGCATGTGGGGGCGGTGCGCGTGCGCCTGATCGCCGCGGGTAATCCAATCATTCAAGACGCGGTGATTACAGGACATGGTCGCGATGAAATCGGGGCCTTGGTGTTTTTGAGTGCCGCGGCATCATCGATGTCGGCAATGGATATCCGCGCCAAACTCGAGCAAACCTTGCAATCGCTCGTCGACGACGGTCAAGGCAGTTCGATATGCCCCAAACGGCTATTGATATCGACGGAGCCGCTCTCCATCGATGCTGGGGAAATCACGGACAAGGGGTACATCAATCAACGCGCCGTGCTGGAACGACGCGCCGCATTGGTCGAAGCAATGCACGCAGGTAGTGCGGAAACGATTACGCTTTCTTCCGCGCGATCCATGTATCGATGAGTTTCCGCGCGATCGAAATGGGCGGCGGTAAAAGCGGTAATTGGTCCACGTGGAAAAACTTGGCGTCTTCCAATTCTTCCTTGTCGACGCGTAATTCACCCCCACGCTTGCGCGCAAAAAACCCCATCATCAGCTGATGCGGAAATGGCCAGGGCTGACTGCCAAAATACCGAATGTCGTCAACGTCAATCCCCGTCTCTTCCCAAACTTCGCGCGCCACGCAGTTTTCGAGCGTCTCGCCCGGTTCGAGAAACCCCGCAATCAAGGCATACATTCCTTGCGGCAATCGCGGATGACGCCCCAAAAGCACCGTGTCCCCATCCTCGACGAGCACAATGATACACGGCGAAATCTTGGGGAAATAGTCCAAATTGCATTTCGCACAATGTTTGCAACGTGTTCCTGGACGAACTTCGAGCGCCGTGGCGCATTGGGTGCACACCTGATGCATTTTGTCCCATAGTTGCACCTGGTAAGCTGTCCCCGCGACATCGAACAAATCGAGATCCAGGCGGCCAAACAAGCGGCGTAAGGAATACGCGACAAACCCGGGCGGCAATTGCGCGTTTTCGTCGATCTCCGCCGAACACACCGGCCGCCCCTCGAGCTGCCCGAGCACCTGCGTGCGAATGGGTTCGAGCCCTGCGTCGGCGAGCTTTCGCGCCACCGGAATTTCGACAAACGCGCTGTCTTTGGGATCGCGGACCACGAGGTCATGACCGCGAAAAGCAAACCACACGATTTCTCCGTCGTACCCCGAGGGCAAAACGAAACTTGGAACGAAGCGGGAAGGCATTTTGTTTTTATCCTATTTACAACGTTTTCTTCAATTTGCGCTGAAGTGTTCGGCGATCGATGCCCAATAACTTGGCCGCGACCGCAATGACCCCACCCGAATCTTTCAAAGCCGCGTGAATCGTATCGCGTTCGAGTTCATCCAATTTGTAGGACGTCCGCGAAGAGGAGTTCGGGGCTGTGGAAGTCCGCGGAGTCTCGACCAACGCGGTCGCTTCGCGCAGCAGACGATCCGCATCGATGGGTTTGGTGAGCAGCGTATCGGCACCTTCGCGTACGGCCGAAACGGCCAGCGGAATGTCGCCAAAACCCGTGAGCATGACGATGGCTGCTTCCGGACACAAGCGACGAAATCGATGCAATGCCGACAAACCATCGCCTCGCGGCATTCGATAATCAACGACGATGAGATCGACGGGGGCGTCTTCGAGGGACACCAGTCCTTCATCCACCGTCGCCGCCGTTCGCGCCTGCACCCCACGCCGTCGCAATGCTCCCTGCAACGTCGTCCGAAATGCATCGTCATCGTCCACCACCAACGCCGTTTCGATTTTCCGCGGCACGTATCAAGCCTCCAATTCGAACATTTGGGACTACGGATCGCCTATGGCGTCCTACGCTCCAAACCCCACGTCGCAGGTTGCAACATCCCGCGCCAAACGAATTACCACGCGAGCACCTCCTGTTTCGGCATTACTCACACAGAGCACTCCATTCATGCGATCGAGCAACACCGAACTCACGTATAGCCCCAAACCCATCCCCCCTTGTTCGGTCTTCGTCGATTGAAATGGTTCGCCCAATCGCGGCACCATATCGGAACGAAATCCCGGCCCATTGTCTTCGACGACGATTTCGGCATATTCGGGTTTTCCTTGAACCGTCACCTGAATCCGCGGATGCTCCCTGGCGATCATCGCCTCGGTCGCGTTCGTGAGCACGTTCAACAAGACTTGCAAAAGCCCAGCAGAAAGCACGGTCACGGCCACAGGCTCGCGGACCTCTATTTGCAATTCCCCTCGATATTCGAGGCGCCGCAATTCTCGCTTCGCCACGTCCGCGACGAATTTCCCAAGCTCGACTTCTTCGCGACGTTGGTCTGGACGAATGTATCCCCGCACGAGGCCAATGATGTCGCTCGCGCGTTGCGCCTCGCCCGCAATCGTTCGCGCCAGTTCCGCTGCTTCGGATGGCCCTTCGCGCGTGATTTCGGAAAGCTCGCGCCCCGCCAGCAAAATCGTCGCCAGAGGCGTCGACAATTCATGCGACATGCCCCCGACCACTCGCCCGAGCATCGCCAGTTTTTCATTCCGAACAGCGCGTTGGCGCAATTCATCCAGACGCCGGGCATGGACGAACACGAAAAGCCCCAAAAACCCGCTGAGTGAAGCGACGGCGACAAACGCGCCCAGATGATGAATCCGCTCTTTGCCCAGCGGCGCCGATTCGAGCGGCAATGGTTCGGCAAATGAAACCAATGCTGCGGTCATCATGGTGAGCGCGGCAATGGCCAACGTCGATCGCCCTCCACAGAGCACCCCTGCCAAGGCGATCTGAAACACGAGGAACGCGGCGAAAGGATTGCCCGTGCCTCCAGACACCCAAAGCACAGCGCCGAGCGAAATGACGTCAAAGGCAATTTGCGTTGCGACAAGTCGCCGCTCGTGACGCAGCATCCGCCCCACGACCAACGTAAACAGGCCATGGATGAGGGCCAATGCGGCAAGAATCGTGAGAAGCGGGAAGGTTTCGAGGGCTGGGACGAGGCGCTTGGCGGTGAAGGTCGTGGCGCACATGCCCACGATGGCGGCCCATCGCAGATTGATGAGCCAGCGTTCGGCGGTGCCTTCCGGAACGGGATCAACGCTTGTGAGAAGCGCTTGAACGGACGATTGATCGGTGGTTGTGGTTTGGCCAAGAACGGGCCCTTCCCCAGGTTCGACCATGGAAGCGGGTGGAAGTGAGACGCGTGTCGCCATGCGGTCGGAAGACTATGGCGATGTGGATGGGTCTGTCGAGGAAATCAACCCAGTTCAAGACCGGGTCAATCCCGGGGGTATGGGGGCAGAGCCGTTGGGTCAGTCTCTTTGGCGCAGCCAAAGAGA
>DAOMZH010000889.1:0-4810 GCA_035437985.1 Polyangium sp. (in: bacteria)
CGGGTGCGGTGAGTTGGACGCTCGCTTCGCGCGCTAACAAGCGCGCTACGCGAGGTTTTGTTTACGATGGGGGGCTCGCAGCCGGCTCTTCGAGTCTTTTGACCTACGGTCAAAAGACGAGCCAGCTGCTCTGCCCCCATACCCCCGATTCGGCCACGTACTGACCGGTCTGTCGAGCGGGTTTTTCGTTTTTCCCGCCAATCCAAAACGTCAGGAAATGCGTCGATACTTGATCCGATGCGGCTCGTTCGCGTCCGCGCCTTTGCGTCGCTTCAAGTCCACCTCGTAGTCCTCGTAGTTCCCCTCGAACCACACCACCTTGCTGTCCCCCTCGAACGCCAAAATATGCGTCGCGATGCGATCGAGGAACCAACGATCGTGGGTGATCACCACTGCGCATCCGGCAAACTCGAGCAGCGCTTCCTCCAGCGATCGCAACGTGTCGACGTCGAGATCGTTCGTGGGTTCGTCCAGGAGCAACACGTTGCCCCCACGACGCAACAGCTTCGCCAAGTGCACGCGATTTCGTTCACCGCCGGACAAATCGCCAACCTTCTTCTGCTGGTCCGGCCCCTGGAAATTGAAGCTCGATACGTACGCGCGTGAGTTGACCTCGCGCTTGCCCACCATGAGCGTCGGTTCACCACCCGAGATTTCTTGCCAAACATTTTTGTTTGGATCCAAAGCATCTCGACTCTGATCCACGTACGCGAGTTCGACCGATTCGCCAATCCGCATCGCGCCCTTGTCGGGTTGTTCCAAGCCCATGATCATCTTGAAGAGCGTCGTTTTTCCAGCTCCGTTTGGACCAATCACGCCCACGATGCCGCCGCGCGGAAGCGAGAACGACAAGTCGTCGATCAGGAGTTTGTCGCCGAACGCCTTCGACAAATGATCCGCCTCCACGACGATGTTGCCGAGACGCGCACCCGCCGGAATGTGAATCTTCGACGGCTCGTAATCTTTCGCTTTTTGATCTTCGGCCAGCAACGTTTCGTACGACGCGAGACGCGCCTTGCTCTTGGCTTGTCGCGCCCGCGGGTTCATCCGCACCCACTCGAGCTCCCGTTCGAGCGTCTTTTTGCGTGAACTATCTTCTTTCTTCTCGAGCTCTAGGCGCTTCTTTTTCTGTTCGAGCCAACCCGTGTAGTTGCCCTCGTAGGGGTAACCGTTGCCGCGATCCAGTTCGAGAATCCATCCCGCAACGTTGTCGAGGAAGTAACGATCATGCGTGACGGCAACGACGGTGCCCGTGTATTCGGCGAGGAACCTTTCGAGCCACGCCACGCTTTCGGCATCGAGATGGTTGGTAGGTTCGTCCAGGAGCAAAAGATCCGGTTTTTCGAGCAGCAAACGACACAAAGCCACGCGACGTCGTTCGCCACCGGAGAGTTTGTCCACTTCCGCTTCTGCCGGGGGCAAACGCAAAGCGTCCATGGCGCGCTCGAGCATGCGATCGAGTTCCCAAGCTCCGCTCGCTTCGATTTTGTCCTGAAGAACCGCGTACTCTTCGAGCAACTGCTCCATGTTGTCCGGCGATTCGCCAAGCAAAACGCCGATCTCCTCGAACCGCGTGAGTAACGATCGCGTCTCTTTCACCGCTGCTTCGACGTTTTCGAGCACGGTTTTTCCCGCATCGAGTCGCGGCTCTTGCTGCAAGAACCCTACGCGCGTTCCATCCGCAGGTTTTGCCTCGCCGAGAAACTCGGTATCGACGCCTGCCATGATGCGCAAGAGGGTGCTTTTGCCAGATCCGTTGTGCCCGAGGACGCCGATCTTCGCGCCGGGAAAAAAGGACAACCACAGGCCCTTGAGGACCTCCTTGTTCGGAGGATGGACCTTGCGGACGTCTTGCATGGTGAAAATGAATTGATGCGCCACGGTGATCTTTCGCTTTGGTATGAGGTCAAAGGTTCAATGTTGGCAGCGAGGTAGGTGACGGCGTTTTACAGATGCCGATCCACAGGCCCATTTACCTCGTTTCACGCCTTGCCAAGCACCTTTTTCACTTGGCCGAGATCTTGTGTGCCGAGTTCACCCGTCACGAACAGGACGCCGATGTAGAGCCCGGCCATCACCACGCCTTGAATCAGCACGGCTGGTTTGCTGAGCCAGGGCATCTGCGTGCCGACCAGCACGGTCACCGCCATCGCGAAGAGAACTCGGACGAACGAACGAGGCGAGACAAACCCACCTGCTTCACGGTGAAGAATGAACGCCCCCACGACCGCACAAATCGACATGGCAATCGACGTCGATATCGCCGTGCGCAAAAGCATCTCGGGGCCAAACGCCGCGCTTGGCGCAACGAGAACGCATCCGGTACCGACCAACGCAACAGCCACCGCCGTGAGCATCGCCGAGGCTCGTTCGCGACCGAGGCTCGTGAGGGCCGTCGAGCTGATACCCAGCAACGCAAAGGCGCCCATCCCCAGCGCCAAGATGCGCAACACCGGACCCCCTTGCTCCCAAATCGCATTTGATTTGTAGGCAAAACGAAGCACGTGCGGCGCGAGAGACGAAATGGTGCCCGCGATGAGTCCCGTGAGCACGAGCGCGATGCGCACGCCCGCGCGTGTGTACGAAGTGACGTCGGCCTGGTTTTTCTCGGCCCGAGCACGCGCGAGCATCGGAAACAAAACGAAGCTCACGGACATGAGCAGCTGGTAGGGAAGGAACGAAAAAAGCTGCACTCCCCGATACGTGCCGGTGAGTTCGTCGGCAGCAATCGTTCCAAGGTTCAAACGCGTGGACGCTTCCCCGACAAACCGACTGAGCAAAAAGAAATCCGTTTGAATCAAAAGGTTCAAGGAGACCTGTCCCAACGCAAGAGGCCCGAAGAATGCAAGGTACTCGCGGGTGGTTGGTCCTGAAGAACCAAGGCGCCCGATGCCCGATCTCCAGAGCGCGATGGGGACGATGAGCAATGCAGCCGAGACGAACCCGATGGTCGCTCCGAGTGTGCCGCTACCACCGAGGTAGAGGAGCACGAAAGCGCCGAGGCCCATGCCGACAGTGCGGATGAAGCCGTAGCTGATGTCGAGGCCGGCTTGATCGAGGAATTTGCGACGGCCGTTGAGGGATCCAACGAGCGGCGCGTAGATGCCGTAGAGCAAGACGACCGCGGCAACCAGGCGTAGCGGCGTGGAGATATGTGGCGCGCCAACTGCTGCCGCGATGAAGTGTGCGGTCAGGGCAAACCCGAGCGACAAGACGACGGCGATGACCACGTGAACGCGCAGCGTACGTGCGAAAGCGGATGCAGCTTGGTCTTCGGGGACCGTGGAAACAGCGCGTGAAACACCTTGAATCGCCGCCCCAACGACGACGTTGTTGAGTACGCCCACGATGGCCAAGACCCGCGAGATTTGTCCGTAACCTGCTTGTCCGAGAAGTCGTTCCAGGATGAGTTGTTGCGCGAAGCCAAAAATGATGAACGAGACTTTGGCAACGGCGATCGCCAGCCCTCCACGACCGGCCGTGCGCGTAGTCTGGTCGTCAGGGTTTTTCGCCGGGTTTGACGCCTGCGTGGCGGAAGTTTTCAGGGCTGCCGAGTCTTGCACGGGGCGCTTCTTTGCAGAGCGGACGGCACGGCGCAAAAAAGTTCTTGACCGTCGTCTCACCGTCGCTATTCTCGCGCTCCGTTTCCGACGTCATTCCAGCTTAGCTCAGTCGGTAGAGCAGGCGGCTGTTAACCGCCGGGTCGCTGGTTCGAGTCCAGCAGCTGGAGCCAATCATCCTTCCACGCAAACTCGGTGGAAGTGTCAGTTAACGAAGCCCCCCAGGTACATGCCTCGGGGGCTTCGTCTTTTTGCGCGGATGTTCGAGGGTTCGCACGATGCGCGCGGGGTGGCGCTGCTCTCGCGGGTGCTCGCAGAGAACGCCGTGCGAGCGTGACGAGGAGCTCGTGGGACGCTTCTCTCGCTCTCTCTCCTGTCCCGTGGGGAGAGAGAGACGGAGAAGCGTTTAACAGCGGTACCCGGCGGTTAACGCTCGGCCCCATTGGTTAGCAGCTACGAGGCGGAGACGGCGCTGGAGCTGTTGATCATCGGGGCGGACGTTCGCGAACACGAACTGAACGGGCCAAGTGCGGGGCGGCGCGAACGGATCGCGCGTCGGCGCGGTGCTGCGTGGCGGCGTGGGCGGCATCCTTCAGGCCGCGCGGACCTCGCAGCCTTCACTCCCTCAGCCGGCTGGTCATTCACTGGCCGACACCGGGCGCGCGCCATCCGATCCGTCAGGCTCGCGCGCCGCGCAGTCCAATCCTCCGGAAGCGCCGGGCTTGCTGCTCGGAGGCGAGGCGGTCTGAATGCGCCTCGAGCAGATCGCTGCGGGTCACGATGCCAACGAGCCGGCCCCGCTCGAGGACCGGCAGCCGCCCGACCGCTTCGCGCACCATGAGGTCTGCCGCTGCACGTGCAGTCGCATCGACGCCGATCACCACCGGCGCGCGAGAAACGATCACAGCGACCGTCGTCTCGGCCTGCAAGCTCGGAGCGAGTAGCTCGCGCTGGGTTACGACGCCGACCAGCGTCTCGCCATCCAGCACGGGGAAGCCGTGATGGTGCAACAGAGCTCCATCCTCCGCGAGCCAGCCGCGCACCTCGGCGATGGTTTGGCTCGCGGAGAGCGTCACCACGGCCTTGGCTCCGATGTCGCGCACCAGCACTTGCGAGAGGTAGTCGGCGACGTAGTCCGTGGGCACGGGGCGACCGCGACGCGCGATCTTCTCGGTCATGATGGAGTGCTTCGCCATGACGCATGCGATGAGGTACGCCGCGCAGCAACCGCCCAGAAGCGGCAGGAGCCC
>DAOMZH010000890.1:0-4794 GCA_035437985.1 Polyangium sp. (in: bacteria)
GATCCGCATCTATGGACGTCGCTGGCGGAAAATCCTTACGACGACGTACGGTTTGTCCGGCTGAAACACCTCGAAGAACGCGAAAAAGCGTTGGGACAAACGGCCTTGCTCCGCGTGTGGGCGGCGACGATTTTGGCGGTGCATCGCGGTTCGCAGCAAAAACGCGCGGCGCTGACGCAGATTTCAGCGCGGATCGTGGCGCATCCTGCAGAAGCCGAACCGCTGCTCACGTTGTTCTCGTACGCGTTGCGCAGCGTGCGTGTGCCCGAGCGACGTGCGGCTCTCGCTGCAGTCTCGAAAGCTGCGTTCAAAGCTCCGGCGCTGCGTAGTGCCATCGGTCGCAAGCTTCCTGAACTCGCCTTGTTTGCCGAGGAAACGCCATGAACGTCGACCTGCGATACCTTGGCAAGAGTTCCGTGCTCGGGGCTGCGCAAGGGCTGCTCGTCAAGTTTTCCCCGAACCTTGCTCGTCCGAAAACCTTCTTCGATGCCGAGCTCCGCGATCCGGTTCGTTTTCGCGAAGCGGTTAGCGCGTTGCACGATGTCGTCATCGGCGACTTGCGGTTCAAGAAGAAGGACAAAACCGCATACGAGGCTTGGAAAAAAGGCGAAGCTGAGCGCGAGGCGCAAATGCGCGCTGACCTGTTCAGCCAGGCCAAACGTGACGAGCTCGCCAAACTTTCCAAAGAGCCCATCCCGCCGAACCTCGAGGGCGACTTCCGCAAAATGCATCGCCTCTATTGGGATGCGCGGGTGCGCTGGGCGAATGAACTCGCGCGCAACGATCCCGAGATGTTCCGGCATCTCGTGCCTTGTGATCCGGTGGTGACGGTCGCGCCCGACGTCGTCTTCTTCGAATGTTTTTCCAAGGACGAATCGAGTTACGGCTGTTTGTCGGTGGATCGCAATTCGTTCATTGGTTCGCAAGAAGCTGGGTTGGGCACGACGAACGTCGATTATTCGCTGGCGCTTTACGAGCATTTCCAGACGCTGCGCACCTATCGCAAGACGCGTTTGTCCGTTGATCCCACGGGCTTCGACGTGAAGGTCGAAGGTTTGCCCGAGTACCGCGAAGAAAAAATTGATCTTCCTCCGTCGTGGCTGCGCGGGTTTGGACAGATTCAGGCCGCGACGTGTTTGCCGAGTCGACGCGTCGATCTGCCGATCGAAGTCGTGTATTCGATTCTCGCGTATTTGAAGCGGCATCGCGAAAAGACGGGTCCGCGCAGCATTCGCTTTTTGCTGACGCCGGGCAAAGCGCCGAAGATCATTCTCGATCCGTGGGGCATCGAGATTGAATCCAAAGGTCCGGTGTACGACGGCGGTTTGGAGATTGGTACTGCATCGGGCGGAGGTTCGCCGTATCGATCGGCTCCGCGACGAGCGAGTAATCCGACCGAAGAAATCAAGGTATGGGGCCGGCGGCGTTTGTTCTCGCTCGCGCGCGTGTTGCCACTTGCGGATCGCGTGGAAGTGCGATTGCTCGGATCGGGTTTGCCCAGTGTGTGGATCGCGCACATGGGCGACATGCGGTTGGTCTTGGCTCTATCTGGTTGGACCACCAACGATTGGACGAGTGGTGTGGGGTTGGATCTTTTGGCGGGTTCACGTCCGGCGGACATGCGCATCATGGGCCTTGCGGATCGGTTTCTCCAAAAGGAACAACGCGCGAACTTGGCCGAGATTGCGGCTGCAACAGGTTCGTCCGAAGAGAACGTGGTTCCAGCGCTGCACAAGTTGGCGAAGCAAGGGCAGCTCATTTTCGATCATGCGGATCAGGTGTATCGATATCGGCAAGTGATGCCGGATGTGCTCGGCGAAGCGTTGCTGGGTCCGGAGCATCCGGAGCTCGTCGAAGGTCGACGTTTGGCGCAGACGCCGCGGACCGTGGTGATTTCGCGAAACGAAGCGATGGCGGATGCGCGGCGTATTTTGGTGGCGAAGGTGGAGGGCACGAGTTGCGAGGCGATCTTCGATGCGGACCTCGTGATCAAAAAAGCCAAGTGCACGTGCTCGTTTTTCCACAAGAGCGGACTACGAGCGGGTCCGTGCCGGCATTTGCTGGCGTTGCGGATGGTTGCAGAAGGACAAACGCCGCCCGAGCCTCCGGTTGCTGCACCTGTGGCGACACCTCCGCCGCGGGTCACGTCGTCGTCATCATCAGCTGCGTCGTCATCGAGATCGTCGTCTTCGTCGTCATCTAGCGCGTCATCGTCTTCTTCCTCTTCGTCGTCTTCGACGTCTTCCTCGGGATCGAAATGGTCATCGGGCGAGGCGTATTCGTTGCCGCGAGAGATTTTGGATGACGTGCGGAAAACTGCGCTTCGGAAAAACACGACGATTTCTAGGGTGTTCGAAGAAGCTTGGGATATTGGTATGCCGCAGATTCAAGCGGAGCGGTCTTGGACTGCGGCGATAGCCTTGGCAGAAGCGCGCATGGGCAATTTGATTGCCAATCGCGTGCGTTGGGATGTAGCGCAGGAACGTTTGGCCCTTGCGCCGGACGTGATTGCCGAGCTCACCCGCGTGGCGAATCGTTTCCGAGCCGATCGTTCCGCGGTGCTTTGTTTAGCCTGGCTCTTGGCCAAGAAATCGTTGTAATGTCTCGGTCGGTTTCATTCGTACTTTGGAGTTGTTTGTCGCGTACACGTTCTGTCTTGCAAGGAGGTCGTTCCACTCGAGCCCATCATGCTGCGGCGTTCCGCCGTGGCGGAGTTTGTTCCAACATGCGTCCCCATCCTCGATGTTCTTTGGGTACCCCATGCCCTAGGCAGGGTCCACTCAGCAGACCCGAGGGTCTGGACCCCGCCTAGGGCACGGGTACCTGCGTGATCGAGTGCGGTCCTAGGAGAGATGTCGGGTGGAACGACTTCCTTGGAAGACAGAACGTTCAGTTTCGAGCGACAAACTGTTTGGTGTTCATAGGATGAAACTCATTTCCTGAAGAGGGCTGCCCGTGGGGTTCTGGGACAAAGTCAAGACATTCATTGGCCCTGGAAAACCCGGTGAGGGGGACCCGAAAAAGGACGAACCGGCACCGGCGGCGACTCCTGCGGCGGCGGCGACTCCTGCATCGACGTCGTCGACGTCAGCAAGCGCGTCCAAGAAAACGTCGGGGACGGCGAGCACACCCGCGGCCAAACCGGCGAAGGCGAAGAAAGACAAGCCCAAGGATCCTTATGATGCTTCGGGGATTTTGGGTCTGTCGGCGGATGAGCTTCGCAAGCGCGCGTTAAAAATCAATCCATTTCAGACGGCATGGATTGGGCGGGTGGATACGATTCCGCCGCAAAGCGACGAACGGACGGCGCTCATCGATCGGGGCCTCATTTTGCGGGGCCTGCTCTCGGAAGAGCAAATCGACGAGATTCACCGCATTGGTGATTTGTGGCTCAAGCATCACGATGCGACGAGATTGGCAACGTCGGTAGCGACGAAAAAAGCCGACGACGCCATTGCGCAGCTGAAAAAAGAGAAAGAAGCCAAAAAAGCCGAGAAAAAGCGTTTGGCTGCGGAGCGCAAGAAGAAACGCGCGGCCGATGTTGCGCGGCGCAAAGCTGAAGACATCATCTTTTTGGGGCGGGGTGTTTCGGGGCATTTGGCGGATCGCCGAGCGAACGTCGAAGCGTTACAAAAATTGGGCTTGCCGGTGCTCTCGACGCCGCTCGAAGTGGCCAAAACGCTGGGTTTGCCGATTGGGAAATTGCGTTGGTTATGCCACCACAACGATGCAGTGACCAGGCCGCATTATGTGTATTTCGAGATTCCAAAGCGTTCGGGCGGAACGCGACTTTTGTCGGCGCCACATGAGCATTTGGCAAAAGCGCAGCAATGGGTGTTCGAGAACGTGTTGCAAAAGCTGCCAGTCGAAGGGGCGGCGCATGGGTTCGTCAAGGGACGATCGACCGTGACGAACGCCAAAGAGCATTTGCATCAGGGGATCGTGATTAACCTGGATTTGTCGGACTTTTTCCCGACAATCGGGTTTGGCCGAGTGCGCGGATTCTTCGAATCGCTTGGGTATTCTCCGGCGGTGGCGACGATTTTTGCATTGTTGTGTACCGAGCCGCCGCGGCGCAAAGTCACGTATGATGGCGTGACGTATTGGGTGGCGATCGGGGATCGGGGATTGCCGCAAGGTGCATGTACGAGCCCGACGATTTCCAATTTGGTATCGCGCAAATTGGATCGGCGTTTGTCCGGGATGACGCGCAAAATGGGCTGGACGTACACGCGTTATGCGGATGACCTGACGTTTTCGGCGGAATTGCAGGACGTGGGCGAGGGGAAGAAGGGTCGCAAGGACCTGGGGATGCTCTTGGCGCGGATTCGGCACATCGTGCAGGAAGAGGGATTTGCGATCAATCCGAAGAAGGGCCGGATTCAGCATGCGGGTGGGCGGCAAGAGGTGACTGGGATTGTCGTGAATGACAAACTGGCGATGCCGCGGGAAGAAGTTCGGAAATTGCGGGCGATTTTGCATCAAGCGAAAAAGACGGGATTGGAAGCGCAGAATCGGGAGAAGATTCCGCATTTCGAGGCGTACTTGAAAGGCAAGATTGCGTATTTGAATATGGTGGACCCCGACCGCGCAATGCAATTGGCGAAGGCGTATATGGAGGCGGGTGGTAGGTAGGGGTTATCAAAACGTTTGTCGTCGCGTAACTTCGCGTTGGGATAAAACCTGTGCTGCACGAGGCAGGTCGTTTGTCCTCGCGTAACCCCGGGGTGGGTAGAAACACGTGCTGCACGAGGCAGGACGTTTGTCCTCGCGTAACCCCGGGGTGGGTAGAAA
>DAOMZH010000891.1:0-4794 GCA_035437985.1 Polyangium sp. (in: bacteria)
GATTCTGCACCTTGGCGGTCATGGCGAAGGCCGCGGCGTGGCGCGCGTCGATGTCCCACAGCAGTTCGGCTTCGCCCTCGAGCGACAGCGTCACGTCCATCTTGTCGACCTGCAGGTCGACGCCCTCCTCCGCGGGTTCTTCCCAAGCCTTCGCGACCTTGTCGCGCATGTCCCGGCGCGTCTGCACCTTGAACTCCACCGCGATCACGCCGAGCGAGCGGCCCTCGACCTCTCGCCGACCCTTGTACGTGGCCTGCACCCTGCCCGTCAGGTCGCCGAACGCGTCCGCCGGGTTGTCGCCGAACATGTTCAGTGATTCGTCGTCGCCCGCTTCGCGCACCGGCTTCATCGCCAGGTCGCCGCAGGGCAGGAACACATGGCGCATTTCGCCCACTTCGACGGTCCAGCGCGCGTCTTCGACGGCTTCACCGGCCGCCGGAAGAAACGCGCGGCGTAGTGGAAGTTCCGGCGCATGGATTACGGCTGATGCGAATTGCTGCGTTTTACGGGGCGAACGCGTCGGGGAAGTCGAACTTGATTACGGCAATGGAGACCGCGCGTCGGCTCATTGCGTGCGAGCAACCATCCGACGCAAGACTTCCTGCTAGTTTCTTTCGACTGGATCCTGCTAGTTCGTCCAAACCGTCACGCTTTCAATTTGATTTCATTGTCGACGAAATTCGTTATACATATGTTATTGCATTTAAGCCAACGACTATTACGGCTGAGGCGCTTTATCGAAAGTTGCCTAATGTGAATGAAGAGGAAATGGTGTACGAGCGTGAGGCTCCCGCGGAAAAAGGAGAGCACCACATTGAACTCGGCCCAATGTTCGACCTTTGGAGTGAAGACGATCGACGTTTTGTTCGATTTACAGCCCGAGGTACTAACGCCAGACAATCAATTCTTCTCAAATTCGCAATTAGCAATGTACAAGGATTTGCCCCAATTCGAAACTGGCTCGCTGAATCTCTAAAACTCATTAGTCCGGAAGAGCAATATCAAGGGCTGACGTCAGAATTACACGGAAACGCCGCGATGCGCGAATTTGTCGCGCACATGCTTTCAACGGTTGGAACTGGTATTCAAGGGCTAGAGATAGAGAAAACGCTCGTCCCCGAACTTCGCGATCGAATGATTTCGGCAAAAAAATTGGAAGTCGAGAGCGTATCTGGTGGTGAGGAACTTACTGTCGACGCAGAAAGCGGACACCCCGCAATACTCGTGCTACAGCTCTTGCATCATAATCGTTCAGGGTTCAAGCAACTATTCAGTTTACAAGATGAATCTGACGGAACCCAGCGTTTGCTACATCTACTACCAGTGCTTTTTCATCGCACCAAGAAATCTGGTCTATGCACCATCATCGACGAAATCGATCGGAGCCTGCACACGCTGCTCAACCGTCATTTCGTGCAAGAATTTTTGAGCTTGGGTTCGGACAGCCAAACCCAGTTGATTTTCACTACTCATGACACCAATTTACTCAATGGACGATTGCTGCCTGCCAGCGCGATTTGGTTCGTCGAAAAGGACGCCGACGGTGCATCTCGCATCCATTCGCTTGCCGAATACAAGCCCGAACAGCTCGAATACTTGCTCGAACATCTCGAAGAAGGCTACCTCCAAGGCCGCTTTGGGGCGATTCCGTTCATTGCTGAACGAGACAATCTTCGTTGGCAACCGCGAGGCAAGGAAACCAATCAATGATTCCGCGCAAAACTCTCGTGCACCCATCTACGCATGTGCGAGATGCGCGCCTGTACGTGGTGGTCGTCGAAGGCGCAAAGACGGAGCCCAAATATTTCAACGCTCTGCAAGAGCATGACTTGATCCCCAAACACAAGGTGCACATCGAGGTTGTCTCGCCAATCGACCATAAAAGCGCACCGAAATATTTGATTGCTTGCGCCGAAGAGAAATTCAACTCCATCAAGAGTCGATTGCCCGACGACGAATGCTGGATCGTCTTCGATGTCGACAAACATTCTGGCAGTGATCGCATTGAACAAATTTACAGCGCCTTGCATGACGCCGAAAATCAGAAATGGTTTGTCGCTCTGAGCAATCCTTGCTTCGAGGTTTGGCATCTTTTGCATATTACGGATGACTTGACGGGTATTGACGACGGGGCTGCGACCGCGGAGAAAAGGCTGCGCGACTTGCTTGGTGGATACAGCAAAAACAATGTGCCCAGGCCCTGCTTGAACGCCGAAGCTCTACGAAACGCCATTGTCCGTGGCAAAGCCCGGGATACCGATCCCAAGAGCCCAATTCCCCAATTGCCAGGAACTCGCGTCTATAGGCTGGTCGAAAAACTCGTCAGCGCGCGCATAGCGTAGACGCCCAGCCCCCCTTTACGTTCCCCCCAATCCGTGCTTCATTCGCCCTCGAGGAACCCCGCCCCATGAAATCGCTCGCCGCCCTTTTGCCTGCACTTTGCCTCGGCTTATTCGCCTCCCCGCTCGCGTGCGGCGGCATGGCCGTGCAGTCCTATATCGAACACGCCAAAACCAGCAATAAACTCGAACCCGAACTCGAACCACCGGCCTGCACCAACGGCGAAGAAGGCAAAAATGCCATCATCAAAGCATTTCGAGACAGCGGCCCCAAGCCGCCTGGCGCTTTGCCCCTGGCGACATTTCTTTCCTTGAGTTGTTATCGCGGCAAACAGGTTCGAGAAGCAACGAAAGCCGTCCGGGCGGAAGAAATCTTCAAAGCCAACGTCCCCGTCGAAAAGGATATACTCGATACGATGATTGCGGCGTGGAACGTCACGACCGACGAAAAAACGCGCGACGAAATGAACGGACAGCTCCTCTTCATGGATCACGTCTTGGCATTTCAGCTTTATGCGGCCATTCAGAGCAGCGACAAACCTCTCGGACCGGACAAGATTCACCCGAAAGGAACCTATTTCCCGCTCGAAGGTGCGTCGAACGAAGAGACCGAAACCGTTCGCAAAACGTGGTGCCAGTACATTGCCCCGGGATCTCTGAAACGGTTCTTCGATGACAAACTCCGCGACCGTAATGAAACATTCCTCATGCGCGACACCGAAATGGCCGGACTCATTGGCAATCAATGCGCCGAGACCGATCAAATGCTGACGGAGCTCATCAAACTCGTCGATAAAAACGCCCAAGCAGAAGAAGTGCGGATGGCGGCCGAGTTAAAAATGAGTCGAGGTGGCGCCGTGACGCAAAGCGCCCTCACGTTGAATAAAGACTCTAACGGTTACCCGCTCATTTCGCATATTGGCAAAGACATCGCCGCCCAGGGTAAAGTCGATCCCAATCGCACCAAACATTATTTGGATGTGCTCACCCAAAGTGGACATTCGTGCGCATTCGGCGCGGATATCAAAAGCGGACTCGAAGGAGCCATTTCGGTCACTCCCGAACTCGAACCCGCGATTGGCCCTCACGTCAAGGCCTACAAAGGATTCCTCGAAAAAACCTGCGGCAGCTTGCCCTGAACGTCCTTTCCAAACTCGAACAAAGCCCGATTGGAAATGCTTGATTCCTCGGCGCCGTGAAATGTCCATTCCAAGTTTAACAAACGTTAGCTTGGGGTGCTTGATATATTGGCACCGCGGTGGGGCCCCGCTGTCTGAGCTCGCGCAGCGAGCGAGTTCGGGGTGCCGCGCGTGCCAATGAATCAAGCATTCCAAGCGCCAAACAGAATACCCGCGCCTACTCCGCTGCGTGCTTCCCCAATCCCTCAGGCGCACCATGACGCTTCGACGCAAATGCCAACACCAATAACGTCGCGACATAGGGCAACGTTTGCACCAAATCACCAATGGGACTCTTGCGCGCCTGATCCTGCAAAGCAATTTGCAATGCTTCCAATGCGCCAAACGCTAAACACGCCAATGCCGCATATCCCGCACGCCATCCGGCTACGACCACTGCTGCCAGCGCAATGAAGCCCCGACCGGCCGACATTCCCGATTCGAATCGATGCTGATCATAAGCCAAATGCGCGCCCCCCAAGGCACAGATAGCTCCCGATACAGCCAACGCACGTAGCCGAATCTTTGTCGTATCAATTCCGACCGCCGACGCAGCCACGGGGTTTTCCCCAGCCGCACGCACGCGCAATCCAAACCGGGTGTTTTGCAGGATGAACGGCGTCGCCAAAACCGCAACAATGGCCAATAAGAACACGGGATCCATCAAGACACGCACGAGCATCGAAGCGCCGGTAGCACCCGTCGGGCCAAATCGAAACCCTTCAATCGACGGCGAGTTCGAAGAACTATCGTAAAGCGCTCGCAACCCCATACGCGTCATCGCCAAAGCCAAAAGATTGACCGCAATGCCACTGATGACCGCATGAATTCGCGCTCGTTCCGTGAGCAATCCATGCCCGAGCGAAACTGCAATTCCCGAAAGAATCGCCGCTCCCAGGCCCATTGCCGCGCTACCCGTCGCTTGCGCCACCGCCACCGACGAAAACGCTCCGGTCAGCAAAATGCCTTCCAGACCAATTTGAATCACGCCCGAACGCTCCGCCCACACGCCCGCAATCGCGGCACACGCATAAGGCACCGCAATGCGCACGGACTCCGCCACCATCGTGAGCGAGAGAATCGAGCTCATTGGGTCACCTCCTTCGCAACGACCACAGGTTTGTCCGCGGGTGGGTTTGTCTCGACATCATCTTTTTTCGCCGCGTCTTCTTTTGCCGCAACGCGCGTCGCCACGGCGACGAGCACGATGAGCGCCGCTTCGAGCACGTCCATTGCTTCTTTTGGCACGCGCGCATTCACTGCCAATCCGGCTTGCT
>DAOMZH010000892.1:0-4790 GCA_035437985.1 Polyangium sp. (in: bacteria)
GACGCGTGACTTGCGGCCCTTTGCAATATCTTGTTCCCAGCTCGTGAGGTGGCGTGGTAGCGTGCCGCCATGCTTCTCGATCCGACCATCGCCACCGAACTGAAACGCGAGCACGCGCGGCGTCTTGCGGACGGCACGCTTCCCCCAGAGCAGGTGCTTCGCCGTTGTTACGAAACCTTCGCCGCGAAGTTTGGGCCGGCTGCCTTGCGACGATTGGACGGCGTCGAGCTGCTCGAGGGACTTCACCTCACGAACAACAAAGACAGCCTGGTGTATTGGCTCGAATTCAAAAAAGACGACGAAATGCCGGCGATATTTGGGAGTATCGCCGGCGGGAGTGCGTTGAAATTTGGCTTGTATAGGCGCAATGAGACAGGAAAATGGATGACCGGCACCGCGGCAAATCAAGTCGAACTGTCTGTCGATGCTGCGATTGCGATGGCTCGAAGAAATCGAGATCAGCTCATTGGCGCCGCCACAGTCTTGGAACGCTTCAAAACTGGCGGCGGCGATGATTACGAGACCTTGCAAAAGGATGTTATTGCTGCTGCTCCCGATCTTGCGGATTGGGCATGGGGACACAAGTACCTGAGTCTGCTTTTCCCGGATCTGCTCGACGACTACCATTCGCCCATTCATCAACGATTCCACCTTATCAAACTGTTGCAAATGCCGCCGGTCACTGAGGGGCGATATGTTGCGGCAAAACCATACGTGTCCATTGCTGCTGAGCTTGGAATGCCGATCAATCACTTGACGTCCCTTTTGAATCAGCGTGATGGGTCACCGCATGCATACTATCGTATTGGTACGTCGGCTTCGAGCCCCCGCGATCAATGGCCCCCGATGCACGATGGAAACTTCGTTGCTATTGGCTGGCCCAAGTTGAAGGATTTGTCAGTGATCGAAGCCAATCAAAGCGGCAAGGAACGTCTGCGGGAATTGCTGAACAAGCATTATCCGAAAGAAGTTCATGCGCAGGGCAGATCCGTGCAGCAAATCTTCAAATTCGCGAAGACCATAAATGTTGGGGATATCGTGGTTGCGGCTGACGGTGCAACGGTACTTGGAATTGGTCGCATTAAAGGCGATTATCAGTACGCTCCTGGGGTCGAGTTCTGTCATCGCCGTGCCGTGGATTGGTTGTCGCTCGACGAATGGCGAATGCCTGAAAGGGAAGGCGTTCTGTTGACAGTCCACCTCTTGACGAAGCCAAAAGTGCTCATTGAAGTCGAGCGTCGGATTCGACAAGGCGTGACGATTCAAGGCCCGATCCAGAATAACAATTCTGTACCAGCTCCGCCCCTCGAAGGAATTCCTGCCCGCATCGAGGAAGGTCTTTCACGAAAGGGCCAGGTGATTCTTTACGGCCCGCCCGGCACGGGAAAAACCTATTACGCGATGCGTACGGCGCGCGAACTTGCCGCACGCTCATGGTTTGGACGAACCTATCAGGATTTGACCGACGCACAAGTGGAGTCCCTCGCTCCTGCCATTGTGACGTGCACGTTCCACCCGGCGTACGGGTACGAGGATTTTCTCGAAGGATTTCGTCCGGTCGAACGCCAGGGAGCGCTCGGATTCGAACGGCGCGACGGCATTTGCAAGAAAATCTGCGATGACGCGCGAACGAGCGGAAAACCCCATTACTTGATCATCGATGAGATCAATCGCGGCGATATTCCGCGCATCTTCGGCGAATTGTTGACTTTGCTCGAGGATACCAAACGGGGGACAGAGGTCACGCTGCCGCTTTCGGGCAAACCATTTTCCGTTCCAAAAAACGTATTTGTCATTGGGACGATGAACACCGCGGATCGCTCGATCGCGCTGCTCGATGCAGCGCTCCGTCGTCGATTCGGCTTCATCGAATTCATGCCTGACACTGCTGTTCTTGGAAATGCGGTCATCAAAGGCTTACCGCTAGGGCAATGGCTCGCCGCATTAAATGGTCGCATCCTGAAACACGTGAAGCGAGATGCGCGCAATTTGCAAATCGGGCATACCTACTTGATGCACAAGGACACCGCGATTTCGGACGTGCGTCGATTGGTGCAAGCAGTTCGCGACGATTTGATTCTGCTGCTCGAAGAGTATTGCTACGAAGACTACGACGCCTTGGAAAAGATTCTGGGTTTGCATTTCATTCAGCGCGAAAAGCGGCGCATCGATGAATCGCTCTTTCTGCCCGGCCGTGAGGACGATTTGGTCAAGGCGTTGCTTGCTCCGACGCCAGACCTGGAAACGACCATCGCGGCAACCACTGCGGTCGACGAGCCGGAAGCTGACGAAGACGGCGACGATGAATCGCTGGATGGCGCTGCATCGTGAGCGATTCCGCCAACGTACACCTCGAAGAATGGGAACGGCGCGTGGTTGGCGCTACGCCCGATGATCCGCTTTTTGGAGTTGACATTTCGAGTGCCACGGATCAAACGCTTGTCAAAAGGCTTTCGGACGCCAGCATGCTCACCGTGCGCGAATTGCGCCGGGGCATCGAGATAACGACAAAATCGTTCGTCGGCAAGATCCAATTCGATCAGTTCAGCATTACGATTACGCCGAAGCTTGGCCAAGAATCGTTTATGCGGCTTTTTCGATACGCGTATGACCTTCGCGATCTTGCGCGCATGCCGACTACACCGTTTTCTGCGGGAGGTAACCTTTTCGAGGATTTGCTTCCCGCGCAGTTGCTTGCCGAAGCGGAAGAATTGCTGGCCCGTGGGCTTGATCGAAGGTACGTCGCCGTCGAAGAATCACTTGCGAGTCCACGTGGGCGCATCGATATGAATCGCATTGCCCGTGACGGTGGAATCATTCGCGGGAGTCTTCCATGCAGGCATTATCTGCGTCTCGCGGATTGCCAACTGAATCAAGTTCTGCTGGGTGGTCTTCTTTTCGCTGCGGGATGTGCGCAAAGTCCGCCATCAAAAATTGCGCTGCGCAGACTTGCCGATGTGCTTTCCGTTTCTGTTCGTTCGCGCCCATTGCACAGGCATCTGGTTGAACAAGCGATACGGAGTTTGGATCGCATGGCTGCGGCTTACGCACCCGCGTTGACGATTATTTCATTGCTGCTCGAAGGCGAGTCACCAGCGCTCGATGACTCGGACGAAAGCATTCAATTGCCCGGTTTTCTTTTCGACATGAATCGATTCTTTCAGCGACTCCTTGGACGGTTTCTGCGGGAAAACCTTGAAGATGCGGGAGTCCTCGAAGAGCAACCATTAAGGAAATTGCTCCGGTATGCCCGCAATGAAAATCCGAAAGGGCGCCGGGCTCCGAAACCTCGACCGGATTTTGCAATCAAAATGGCTAATGGGAAGCTGCATCTGTTGGATGCAAAATATCGTGACTTGTGGGAAAAGAATTTGCCCCGCGAGATGTTGTATCAGTTGGCGATGTACGCATTGAGTCAACCACGTGGCGCCGTGGCGACCATTCTATATCCCACGACGGCAAACGAAGCTAGGCCAGCTCGGATCGAGATTGGTGAGCCATTGGGTGGTTGGGATCGAGCTTCCGTCATATTGCGGTCAGTGCATCTCGAGGAGCTCGATCGAGTCATTGCGGGTGGATATGCGACGGGGCGAGAGCGGCAAGCGATGGCAAGACGGATGGTCAGGTTGGACGAATCTGGTTGATATGGTTGAGCGGCACACGTCAGTGCGTCATCGTGGCTCACGGCGAAACCGGACCCGGTCCGGCATTGGAAGGGCGTGCGAGAGCGCCCGTTCGTCACAGGCTCCGATTCGACGGAAATTCTCGCGTGCGTCGCGCAGCGTCATGTGGTTCGGCCCGGAATACTGGTCAAGATCGTCGAGGTCCAATCCGGCGTCCTCCCAGAAGCAAATCTCGCAGATCTCGTACTCGCCCCGGTGGCCCAAGGAAAAGTAGTCGCAGCAAGGACACTGAGCGAGTATTGCCGAAGGCTCGCCGTCGTGCTGCTTGGGCTCAGGTCCTATGAAGGGAGGTTGCCAATCATGGCCAGCCCGCACCCGCAAGAATCTGAGCAGTCCAGGTGGGGGCTCTTCGGTGGCCACGACGCGTTCGAGGAATGCGTGGAGGTGTTGTTGCTGCGTCACGCTCAGGGTGTTGAAATCGAACTCGCGACGGTTGGGACCAGAACCGAACACTCCAGAACCCGTCGATAGAAATTCCTCCCAAGATACGCGAGAGGAGTAGAACTCGAGCGGCAGACCGGACGACGCGAGTGCGTCGCGATGGACCTCGAGCCACTCGTGCCAAGCTCGCTCGGCTGCGTGATCAGAGCGCTTGCGACGATAGCTCATGGGATCCTCCGAGCATCACGTTTCCCCATTGTGGCGGGAAGTTCGGTCCAGAACGCGAAAGCCGCATGACTCACCGGCTTCATAGCTGATTTGGGCTGCCTCTGCCGATTACCGGCGGATAGCCGTGGAAAATGCTGACTGTGGCTTGCCATCCACCATCCGGTCGCGGAAGCAATCCACGATTACACATCGTCTCATGAAATTGGTTGGTGCACGAGGTAATTACCCGTGAGTGCGGGCCGAACGATTCGGTCATGAAATTTGGTAATCTCAAGACCGTGTCCCCAGGCAGATTCAATCTCTCCAATCCATCGAGGAGGGGAATGACCATGTCGCAGCCAATCGCGAGTCGTAATGGTTCAAGATCCAGACCGGGACAATGTTGAAAGAGTAGCAGATCCCAGTCGGGCGTCGCACCCGTCAGATTGATGAACAGCGGAGCAGCCTCGTTCTCGGGATCCTGAAGATATGCCTTGCCGAGCATGGATGCACACCGCC
>DAOMZH010000893.1:0-4783 GCA_035437985.1 Polyangium sp. (in: bacteria)
AAGCCCTAAGGGTTGAACCGGGGGCATACCGAGACTTGGTCACCTTCACGAATTGAGGGCGAAGCCCGAATTTTCATGCGCAGGCGGTGGGGCCCCGCTGTTTGAGCCCGACCCGTAGGGGCGGGCGAGTTCGGGGTGCCGCCTGTGCGTGAAAACCGGGCTGAGACCGTGCGTTCAATCGTGGTTGTGCGTAATTTGATTAAAACGCCGCCAAGGCGTCCACGAATCGATCCAAATCCTGACGCGTGTGCCGCTCCGTCACCGCCACCAGCAAATCACCGGCTCGATCCGGGCTCACCCGCCCCAAATCATAACCCGCAATGATCCCTTTTTCGGCCAATGCCGCACAGAGCTTTTGCGCCGAGCCTCCCCGCACCCGCACGACGAATTCATTAAACGTCGGCGCCTTGTGCGGAAGCGTATACCCAGGCAAATCCCCAATCCTCGTCTTCAAGTATTCAGACTTGGCCAAAGATTGCCGTGCTGCATCGATAAAACCTTTTTTACCGAGCATACACATTTTAATGGTCATCGCCGTCGCACACAAACCACTGTTCGTGCAAATGTTGCTCGTCGCCCGCTCCCGACGAATATGCTGCTCACGCGTTGCCAATGTCAGCACATACCCGCGTTCGCCATTCTTGTCGAGCGTCTCTCCGACCAAACGCCCCGGAATCTGCTGCAGATACTTCCGATCGTCCCGACAAGCGAATAAACCCACGTTCGGGCCACCAAATTGCGGCGGCAAACCCAAGGGCTGCCCTTCACCCACCGCAATGTCGGCTCCAAACGAACCCGGAGGCTCGAGCAACGCCAATGCAAACGGATCCATCGTCACCGTGATGAGCAACGCACCCTTGGCGTGCGCCACATTCGCCAGCTCCCGCAAATCCGCAATCGAACCATAGAAGTTCGGATAACCCACGACCACACACGCCGTGTCGTTCGTAATCGCTGCGCAAAGCGCCGCAATGTCCGCACCTCCATCACTCGCGACCGGAACTTTCGTCAACGACGCGAGCCCCGTGCCGAGTTGCCGCACATGCGTCTCGATTGTCCCGACATACTCGGGATGAACTCCGCCCGAAATCACCGTGTGTTCACGATTGACCAGCCGCCTGGCCATCAGCACCGCTTCGGCTACCGCACTCGCCCCGTCGTACATCGACGCATTGGCCACAGGCAGCCCCAAGATCTCACTCACGATCGTCTGAAACTCGTAAATGACTTGCAGCGTCCCTTGAGCAACTTCGGGCTGGTAGGGCGTGTACGCCGTGTAGAACTCACTGCGGAGCAGCAGCTGATCCGCGGCGGGCGGGAAGTGATGATCATATGCCCCGGCACCCAAAAACGACAACATCGACGCCGCCCGGTTTTTCCCGGCCAGATCCTCGAGGTGCCGCATGAGCGACGGTTCGTCGAGCGCGGGAAGTAACTCCAGCGGCCTTTGGAAACGCGCATGATCCGGAATCGGATCATGAAGCGCATCGAGCGACGAAAGACCAACAGCCTCGAGCATCGAGGCGATTTCTTCTGCGGTATGGGGGAGGTAACGCATGGATGTACAAAGAGATGAAACGAATTGACGGATCAGGCTAGTGAGCAGCAGTCGCGAGCAGTTCGCCGTAAGCGCCGTGATCGAGCAAAGCGTTGAGCTCGCTCGGGTTCGAAGGCTCGATCGCAATCATCCACGCGGCTTCGTAACAGTCCTCATTGACCAGTTCCGGCGTGTTTTCGAGCTTCTCGTTGATCCGCACCACTCGGCCACCAATGGGCGCAAAAAGGTCGCTCAGCGTCTTGACGCTCTCGATGGTCCCGAATGCTTTTCCTGCCGTGATCACGTCGCCAGGCTTCACGTCCAGGTTGACAAGCGTGATGTCACCCAGCTGATCGACAGCATAAGACGTGACGCCAATGAGCACCGCTTGACCATCTTCCTTCGCCCACTCGTGATCCTTTGTGTACCGACGATCCGAACGCACATCAGTTCCGGCCATGACGAACCTCTTCCTCTCGAGTTCCTTGCTTACGAACGCTTGTAAAATGGAGTTTTGACGACGACGGCGTCGACTGTGCGTCCGCGACAATCGACCGCGAATTCCGTTCCAACTTCGGCCATCGGAGCCGGCAAATACCCAAGTCCGATATTCTTGCTGACCGTGGGACCTGGACCTCCGCTCGTGCAAATTCCGACCTTGATGCCTTCCTTGCTGAGCAGTGGATACCCATGTCGCGCGATCCCTCGCCCAGCAACTTCGAAGCCAACGAGCTTCCGCGACAAACCTGCCGACTTGACTCGCTCGAGCGCCGTTCGTCCAACGAAATCACCCTTGGACATCTTGACCACCCACCCAAGTCCAGCTTCGAGAGGGTTTGTCGTCTCGTCGATTTCGTTGCCATAGAGCGACAAACGCGCTTCGAGGCGCAACGTATCGCGCGCCGCCAGACCCGCAGGCGCGAGACCAAACGGAGAACCAAGACGCACCAGTGTGCGGAAGATTTGCACTGCTCCATCGATCGGACAGAAGATCTCGACCCCGTCCTCACCCGTGTATCCCGTGCGCGCCACCGTGCAGTGCACGTTCGCAACGTTGGCATCACGGAAGTGAAATGACGGAAGCTGCGCGAGTGCAGGGCCATCTCCGCCCGCAAGCGACAGCACCTCGAAAGCTTTCGGACCCTGCAACGCAATGAGGGCAGTTCTGTCCGAAGCATCTTCGAAGTCGCAGTGGTTGTGCGCAGCCGCTTTGAAGTGCGCCGACATCTTGTCGCGATTGGACGCGTTGCAGACGATGAGCCACTTCGTGTGCGAAATCCGGTAAACGATGAGATCGTCCAAGATCGTTCCGGCTTCGTTGCAGGCGACCGTGTAAAGCGCTTGGCCATCGACGAGTCGCTTGACATCGTTGGTGATCAAATAATCGACGACGTTCATCGCGTAGTCGCCGGTGAGGACGAGTTCGCCCATGTGCGAAACATCGAAGATTCCCACTGCCGTACGCACGGCTCGGTGCTCTTCGGTCACACCCTTGTATTGCACTGGCATCTCCCAGCCAGCGAACGGCACCATGCGTCCACCGAGCGCAACGTGCTCGGCATGCAACGGCGTCTTGGAGAGACTTGCGGGGGTAGCTGCGGAGTTCGACACAATCCGCGATGTAGTCCGAATCGAGAGCAAAGTCGATGCTGTCGATACATCCCTCGAAAATGCGCGGAAGACACGCACTTCTATGGCGAACCGTCAAGCGAGGGTCATGAACTTCGGCGACTTCAGTTGAGATGGGAGGGATCGAGAAGTTCGCCTTGCGGCGTCAAGCCTTGCTCACGCCAACGCTCTTCTTCGGTGAGTCCAGGTTTGGCTGCTGGACGTGTCTCGTCGCGAATGACGAGTTTCGACTGCCCGATGCCCTGGGCGATCACTTCGATCCGCATTTTCGCCGAAGGAGCCGACTTGGACGTGGCTCCTTCGAACACCGTTTTCGTCGCCAACGTTTCGACTTTTTCCGAGATCACTCGTTCCCGGACGTACCCGACGAGATCCTTGTGCGACGCTTCGCCGCTCGCAAAAACCGCATCGGGAAATCGCACGTCGACGTTCATGACGCGCGGAAGTTTGAGCCCAAACGCATCTGTAGCTCCTTCAGCAAGTTCTCCTGGGCGTAATTGATCCGGAGGAGCCACCGACGCTGGTGCGGGAGGCGGCGCGCTGACTTGCTTGGGTTCGTCTCGACAAGCAGCAAGCAACGCGCCGAGGACCAGACAAACGGCTGCGGTTCTCATTCCAAAACCAAACCCCAAGAATCGACACGCACGGACGTTCGGGGAGGCGGCAATGGTTTGGTGTAGGAAATGGTGCTCGATCCATCGGTGCTCGAGCTGTTTGGACGACCTGTTTGGTAAAACAGTTGGAATTCGCCGGCGTTTGAATTGCCGACTGAAGTGACCGAACCCAAATACGGATCTGTGTAGGTCACTTCTTCATAACAATTCGGGGTTTGGGCAACCGAAACACCGAAGACTGCGGCCCCTGGCGCTTGATCCTCGAAGAAGGACAAAACGTTGGGACTGTTGACGGGATCCTGCACGTAACGCGCGCAGGGGTAATTCGCCATGGGAGCAGTTGCGGCGTTGGTGCCGCAGTTTGTCTTCTTGTAATAGTCGACGCCCCAAATCGAGCCGTATCCTTCGGCGCAACTATTGAGCTGCGTGCCCGTGGGCGTGAACGTGGAGAAATACGCCGCGCCATTGAAGAGCGAAATCGGACCGGTCACTCGCACGCCATTTTCGAGCGGAATGACCCAATTCGACTTCGTCACGAGCGCCCCGTTTGTCCGAGTTTCACTCACCGACCACACGCGCGTGCGAACGTTGTTGCTCTTCGTGAACGTCTCTTGATCACCCGTTGAAAAGAGAAGGACCGGATTGCCAAGCGCATCGACCGACGGAATGATGGGCGTTTCAATGGGTTGTCGCACCGCCACCGTGTCGCTCGTGAGCGCGTACGAATCCCAAACGAGATCTACCGTCCAATTGATGGGTTTGGGATCGCGCATATCGATGCGCCAAACCGCACCATCGGCATCACCGACGTAAATGCGATCGGAGACTTGCCCGGTTTGTGACGGATAAGGTACCGGAATGCCCGTAATCGGAGAATCGAATACGCCACTCTTGAATTTCGTCGTCGGCAACGTCGGGCCATCATTCGCCGCGCCGCGGAAATTCATGACGACTTGACCATTGTCGAGACGCACGATCGTCAATGACCTGGCCGGACCAACCT
>DAOMZH010000894.1:0-4777 GCA_035437985.1 Polyangium sp. (in: bacteria)
CTGACCTTGGAAGGCACGCGACTCGATGTTCTCCCCGGTAACTTTGAAGCCGGCGCAATCGCTGCTGTATTCGTCCTCGGGGACGCAGGGGTCGCCGACTCCTCCGCTTTGACAGGCAAGGGGCAGAGCGCCCACGGCCAGTACGCTGATCAAACCAAGCATGCCGGACAAGATCGAACGGGTCATCAGATCGTGCTCCTTAGGGCCGGAGGCGCGTTGCTTCGTCTAGCGCGCGAGCATGATGCATCGCCGCGCGCTTTTGGCGAGGACTTCAGCTAACGCAGCCAGCTGTTTGCGACGCTAATCGATTGGGTTGAAGAACGTCAACCTCTCGATGCATATCCGACGTCGACAGATAGTCGAGTCTTGGATCTGGCGCTGAACAATTGAGAGGACCCAAGAGGGGAATGTGGGTTCGTGTCCGAGGTGAGCGCCGTTGACGAGGATGCTTCGTGAGAAGTGCGTCGCGTGCGGAAAGGGCCGCTTGACAAGGCGAACGCCGACCTTTTACCATCCGCGGCCAGCATCAGAATCCGTTGATTCTCATTGGTTTTTTAGGTCTCGGTCTCCAGTGACGGCGTCTGGAGAAACGGGACCACGGAAGCTTCAGTTGCGACAGATCCCGCGAAAAACGCTGGATCTCCGCTCAATCGTGACGAGCAGTGGTTGCTTTGCACGAGAAGCTTTCGAGTGGCCTGCTTCCAGACTCAACCTTCCGAACGAAGAGGAACGACGAATGCGGAAAGGGCTTGCAACTCTCTGTCTCCTTGCCTCTGCCCTGCTAGTGGCACCCACGGCCCAGGCCCAGAACAAAGGCAAGCCGGCCGCTGCTGCCGCTGCTGCAGGTAAAGGGGGCGCAAAAGACGCGAAAGACGCTGGCAAAGGTGGCGCCAAACCCGGCACCAAAGAAGTCCAGCTCGACGAAGACGACGGTCCGGTCACGGCCGGCCAAATGACCGAAGAGGCGGCTCAGGCCAAACGCCTTTTCGACGCCGATCGCTGGAGCGAAGCGGCACTTTTGCTCAAGCGCGTCGTCGACGGCGAAACGGGCGATGACGAAGGCAACAAGCAAATCGCCCAGTACCACCTCGCGATCGCGCTTTATCGCTTGCAGTTCTACCAAGCGAGCTACGCGATTTTCTCGGCGATCGCGGACAAGCCAAACCATCTCAAGTTCAACGAGACCCTGCTTTGGCTGTCGAAACTCGCCACCCAACTTCCCGAACCCGCGGACATCATCGAGCGCGTTGGTAAGTACAAGACCGAGCAGATCGCTCGCTTCAACAATCCTCAACAGAAGGATTTGTTCTGGCAGCTGAACTATCTGCTTGGCCGTTACAAGTACCGCAATCGCAACTACGACGAAGCCCTCGAGCTCTTCGACAAGGTCGACAAGAGCAGCAAGTACTACGTGCAAGCGCAGTTCTTCTCGGGCATCTCGAACGTGCAAGAGCGCAGGTCCGTCCCGGCGATCAAGTCGTTCCAGCAAATCGTCAAGGCCCTCGATGAAGGTGTCGAAGGTGTCGAAGACGAAAGCCGCATGCGCGATCTCGCGTTCTTGTCGATGGCCCGCACGTACTACTCAGCGTCGATTCGTCTCGACGAAAACGGCGTGCCCAAGATCGACGGACAGAAGCTTTCTGCTGCTGTCAAGTACTGGAACCGCGTGGACGTCGCGAGCGAGTACTGGCTCGACGCACTCTTCGAGCAATCGTGGGCCTACTTCATGGCCGGCGATTATCCGCACGCTCTCGGCAACATTCACACGATCGAGTCGCCGTACTTCCCGAACGCGTTTTACCCGGAAGCCGACATCCTCAAGTCCGTCATCGCATTCACGATTTGTCAATACGAAGACGCCACGACGATCGTCGCGCGTATGCGCAAGAAGTACGACCCGATCAAGAAAGAGTTCGAGTCGATCTTGAGTCGCTTCAAGGGCGAAGAAGCAGAACAAAAGTTCTTCGACTTCCTCAAGGAAGTGCGCTCGGGCAAAGCGACTCTCTCGCCGGCGATGAAGCCGATCATCGAGAACGCATTCTCCGATCGTCAGCTTCTGCGCAACCTCGAGTACGTCCGCATCCTCGATGAGGAAGACGCACGCTTCAAGAAAGCGCCGACTGCATTCCGCACGTCGCCGCTTGGAAACGACGTCACCGACGCACTCGACTTCGCCCGCGGTCTTGCAGTTCGTAACGCCGGTACGCTCGCTCGTGAGCGTTACCAGCGGTACCTGGACGAACTCAACGAGCACCTTCGCAACGCTTCCAAGATTCTCATCGACATCACGGCAGCAGAGCGCAGCAAGCTCGATCAAGAAGTCGTCAGCGGACAGCTGTCGAAGGAAGAAGCGCTCGTGTTCGGTGTCGTCAAGCCGGACGAGGAGCACGTTCTTTGGCCGTTCAACGGTGAGTACTGGCGTGACGAACTCGGGTTCTATCGTCAGGTCGTTGAATCGAAGTGCGGCAAGTAACGACACAATGGGTTTGGCGAGACGGCGATGGTTTGTCGCCGTCTCGGGGGGCAAACGAAAGCTTGTTCAGCTTTCGAACAGCGAGTTTCAGGTGAGGAGATGACGACGATGAAGCAATCGAACGTAGGTGTGCTTCGGACGTTCCGTCTAGCGGCCGCCGCGGTGGGTCTTTGCACCGCTGCATCGGTCGCAGGTTCGGCGTCAGCCGCCGATGAGTGCATCACACAGCAGATGAAGGACTCTCTTTCGGCATGCCCCGGTGGGTCATTGAAGCAGGGCAACGGCAAGAAGCCGGCTCTGAGCTTCAAGTCCGCGCCGCAACAGGTGCAGCTGAAGAAGCGCGAAGATCAACTCAAGCCGGTCAATCCGACCGCATCGATGAACGCAGCCCAACGCGACGAGCGCCGGGCACGATTGAAGGACAAGTCTCGCCAGCTGCTCATTACCGAGATTCAGCAGGTCGAGGCACTTTTTGCGAGCACCCCCAAAGGTTCGGGCGACCGTCCGAAGCTGATGCGGCGTCTTGCAGAAGGTTATGTCGAGCTCGAAGCAGCGGCATTCCGCGACAAGACGGAAAACGGAATCAAGGCGGACGAAGCGAAAGCCAAGAAAGATCCAAAAGAAAAGGCATTTCGTGATGAATCCGGCAAAGCCGACAAAATGCTTGGTTTGGCCCGCCAATCGGCCATCAAGTATTACAATATGCTCAAGAATCAGTATCCGAAATGGTGCCAAGTCGCCAATTCGGCTGATCCGACGAAGAGCACTGGCTGCACGGACGAAGTTCTTTATTACCTCGCGTACGAGCACGAGCAGGCAGGAACGGCCGCGAGCCTCGAAGAAGCCCGCAAGGTCTATTTCGAGTTGATTCAGAACTGGCCGCAATCGAAGTACATCCCGAATGCGTATCTCGCCTTCGGTGAACTCTTCTTTAATGAAGCGCAGGGCGATCCATCGAAATGGCAGCTCGCGCAGCAATCGTATTCGGAAGTCATCAAGTACCCGCCGCCGGACAACAAGGTCTGGGGATATGCCCATTACAAGCTCGGGTATGTTTACTGGAACATGGGCGACTTCTTGAAGTCCATTGCGGAATTCAAGAAGACAATCGAATACGGCATGCAATACGCCAGTTTGCCGAATGCGGCGCAACTCGCGATTTCAGCACGTCGGGATATCATTCCCGTGTACGCGCTCGGTGGCGCTCCGAAGGCCGCGCACGACTTCTTCAAGCCTCTCTCCGGTGATCAAGGCACCGAGAATGAGAAAACGCTGAAGATGCTCGATGAACTCGGTCAAAACTACCTCGACACTGGCCATTACAAGGAAGGTATCGAGCTTTATCGCGACTTGATGGCGCGCGACAAGGGCGACCGTTATTGCAAGTATCAAGGGCATATCACGGAAGCCACGCTTGCGATGAAATCGGGCAACAAGGGCGGAATCAGAGAAGAACTCGACCGGATGCTCGAAGTGCACAACAAGTTTGTCACGGAAAGCCATCCGGAAGAGATGAAGCTCAAGTGCGCCAATTCGACGGCTGGGCTTTTGACGGAAACGGCAATGGCTTGGCACCTCGAAGCTGTCGGTTCTGGCGGTGTTCGGGGCACGGGCGACAAGAACACGATGACGCTTGCGGCATTGCTCTACGAAAGGGTCGTTGGAGCCTTCAAGCAGGAGCAATTCGCGAAATTCGAGTTCCCGCGCATCATCAAGGAAGACTGGCCGAGCATTCCGAAGATCAAATACGCAATGGCCGATCTCTTGTACTTCAACAAGGATTGGGCCAAGTGCGGGCCGGCATTTGACGCAGTGGTCGCTGAAGATCCCAATGGTCCCAATGCGCCGGAAGCTGCGTTTGCCGCGGTGCTCTGCTACCAAAATATCTATACCGAGCTGCATAAAGATGGTTCGGAAAAGAAGGGTACAGGCAATCTTCCAAGCTCGGCAGATGGCAAGAAGGACCCGAAGAAGGCGGCTGCCGCTGAAAAGGCGAAATATGCTCCGAAGCCTCTGGGCGATAACCAGAAGGGCATGTTGACGGCCTTCAATCGGTACCTCTGCTACATCAAGCCGCCCGAGAACGATAAAGAAGCGCAAGAGAACTACGTCGAGGTCAAATACGCACGTGCGCGTACGTATTTCGAGGCGCAGCATTGGGAGGAAGCCGGGCACTTGTTCCGCGATATCGCGATGAGCCACGCCGACAAGGACGTGGGCATTTACGCGACGCAGCTCTACCTCGAGAGCCTCAACATTCTCGGCAACAATTCCGAGCCTCCTCGTCCGTCGTGTTTTGGCGAT